>CP066204.1:955833-1281666 GCA_016237705.1 Aerococcaceae bacterium zg-252 | reverse complement strand
GAATGCTATGGAATCACTGCAACGGAAATTATCATTGAATCGTTATCAGCATATCGTTTTAGTCAATGAAAATGAACATAGTCCAGAGTTGAGTGACTTAAATTTAGACCGAGAGTTTAGTTGGCAAATGCAATATGATTGCGTGTTGTTGCACGTATTTTCATTGACGGAGATGAAAGAGCAACTCTATCGTTTACATGAACATCAGACATTGCGAGAGGGTGGTGTCTGTTATCTAATGTATCCTAAACTCAACAATGGTATTTATCCAGGTATTCATCGTGACCATTTGTTTCCAGCTTTAGAAGTAGATGATGCGTTAGGATTTTTACCGGGAACGCATTATAAGTTTAATCGCATGGTGAGCTTGAACGCTGTGTGGACAATTATTGGGATTAAACATGCATCTGCCAAGGAGTTGGAACGTTTATCACGTCAATCGGATACTAAGCCGAGCGGACGTGTGGCAGATTATGTACAATATGAGTCCGATTTGTTGCAGCGATTAACGTCAGAAGAACAAATGCGATTTAAACAGTTAACACCGGGTAGACAAAGACAGTGGTTACGGCATCTTTATAGTGCTAAGACACAACCGACTAAAGACAAACGTTTGAATGAATTACAAAATAGTTTGTCAGCAGAAAGCAGGGACGAAAAATGATTACATTTATCTATGCGCAAGATGAGCAAGGGGGCATTGGTTATCAAAATCAATTGCCATGGCATTTACCGAATGATTTGAAATTTTTTAAGGCTCAGACAATGGGGAAAACCATTGTTATGGGACGCAAAACATTTGAATCAATGGGCTGCCGACTGCTACCGGGTCGCAATACCGTAGTTGTGACACGAGATACGTCTTATAAGCAAGAGATTGTAGGTTTGACAGTATTGTCAACTGTCGATGAAGTGCTACGAATGAGCGAACAAGAGCCACTCATGGTTATCGGTGGAGCACAATTATTCAATACACTATTGCCGTATGCTGATTGTGTGATTCGCACGCAAATTAAGGCGGTATTTGACAGTGATGTGTTTATGCCGGAATTGGATGCTACAAAATGGCATTGTGAAAAAATTGAACAAGGAATAATGGACGAAAAAAATCAAATTCCACATCAATTCGAATGGTGGAAAAAGTGTGAGTGAGGTGAAATAATGAAAAAATTAATCAGTTTAGGCAGTGCGTTAGTATTGGTAGCATCGACGGTGATAAATGTAAATGCACAAGAAACCAGTCAACAAGGTCAATACATTCTCGAAGAAACAATTCAATGGCCAGAGATTTCGAATACTGGTGATTCTAGTCATACCAATCAGACATTGGACGAATTAATTGACATTATTCAATCGTCCAATGAACAAACGTCCATCTATTTACAAGTTGGCTCAGATATTTTAACGACCGAACAACAAAGCACACAGGTTTTACCAGCAGATAGTCTGATTAACTTATTTATTTTAGCAGCCTATTATCATCAAGTAGAAACTGGTGCGATTAACCCCAATGATAAAATTCAAGTAACTCCAGACGATATTGTAGAGGGTTCGGGTGCTTTAAAAAATTTACCATTGGAGCAGGACTATGATTACACAACCTTACTGCAATTGATGTTACAATCTCATGATTTAGCAGCGACTAATGTGATGATTAAAGCACTTGGTGGCATTGAAAAGGTTGATGAAGCAATTAAAAATCTTGGTTTTATTCAAACGCATTTGGCAGCACCAATGGGCGAAGAAATTATTAACAATCAAACATCAGCATCAGATGTGGCAAATCTCTTACTAGCCTTGTATCAAGATGTTTTATTTGAAAAGCCATATAATCAAGAGGCTTTGAAATTATTATCGCAACATGGCCCAGTTGGTATCGCAGTGACATTAAGTGCGTCTGATACATTATATGGGGCACTCAGCGAGCAGCTAGACGGTGTCAGTCTGCATGATGCGTTACTTTGGGAAAAATCAAAAGGATTTCCAGTTGTTTTTGTCGTTTTGACAAGTAATGAAACGAGTCGTGGTTTTACATTCGGCGATTTAAGTGAACATTTTATGCCATTAGTAAAGGAGGCACAATAATGTATAAAGATACACCTGTTAATCAAACTTATCACATTGCTGTTGATGATACGCATACTTTATATGTGGAAGAATGTGGCAATCCGAATGGTCAGCCTGTTGTCTTCTTACACGGTGGGCCTGGTGGGGCTATTAGTGAATTATCTCGACGCTTTTTCGACCCACAGTATTATCGAATTATTCTCTTTGACCAACGTGGTACTGGGCAAAGCACGCCATTTTTAAGTTTGGAAAACAATACGGTACTACACAGTGTTGGCGATATGGAAATCATTCGTGAGCAATTGGGGGTTGAACAGTGGTATGTGTTCGGTGGTAGCTATGGTTCGACTTTGGCATTAGCTTATGCGATTCATCACCCTAAACGTGTGCAACATCTCATTTTGCGTGGTATTTTCTTAGGGCGACAAAGTGATGTGGACTGGCTATTCCAAGAGGGAGCAGGCTACTATTATCCAGAGGAGTTCGAACAATTTAAGCAATTTATTCCGAAGTCAGAGCAAGATGATTTAGTACAGGCATATTATCGCCGTATGACGAGTGATGACGAGGCAATTCGTGAGGCAGCCTATTTGAAATGGAGCCAGTGGGAATCAGCAATTGTTTGCCTAGTACCAGATGAAACACTAATTCCGATAACAATCAGTAATGGAGACCGGTCAATTGGATTATTGGAGGCTCATTATTTTGCGAATAAAATGTTTTGGGACGAAGATAATTATTTATTAAATCGTGCTGAACAATTGCGAGAAATTCCAATGGATATTGTTCATGGTCGCTATGACATTGACTGCCGTCCGATTGGAGCGTATGAACTTAAAAAGGCTTGTCCACAGGCGAATTTGCAGCTAATTTCATTGGGTGGACACACTCCGTATGATGATGCAATGTTTGATGCATTGTGGCAAGTTATGGAACGTTTGAAGTAAAATTAAGAACTGATTATTCAAAAGAGGATGTTTGCGATTAATAATCAAGAATTTAAGAGTGAGTATACTGAAGAAAAAAGTAATTTAACTTACCAAATAAAACTAGATTTATGGCAAACTGCTTTTGGTTTACAAAAAGTAGATAATCTAACTCCGTCAGAATACATGGTCGAACCGTTAATTAACTTTTTTAAAACGGTAATACAGTACGAAGAGTATCGCTTTACGAGTTTAAGAATTTAATTTATCTTATTTGTTGTTATCCCCCACAATTGACAGTCGATTGTGGGGGATATTTTATAAAATAGTATCCATTACACTTTGTGATATTTTTCTCAATGTTGGAGTTTTAAAATAATGAAAATTTATTTAAAAAATGAAAATAAGGCTTTATTTATTGATAATATTGGATTATAATATATGATACAAGAGCAATTTAGTACAAATTAAATTGTGAAATAAATCACTAATTAAGGAGTGTTGATGATGAGAGCAGCAGTTGTAACAAAAGAAAGTAATGGTCGTGTTGAGATTGTTGAAAAAGAAACACCTAAAGTAGGTTATGGTGAGGCTTTAGTTGATGTCGAATACTGTGGTGTATGTCATACTGATTTGCACGTAGCACATGGTGACTTTGGACAAGTGCCTGGTCGTGTTGTCGGACACGAAGGAATTGGGATTGTATCTGAAATTGGGCCTGGTGTTACTAGCTTAAAAGTTGGTGACCGCGTGAGTATTGCTTGGTTCTTTGAAGGATGCGGTAGCTGTGAATACTGTACAACAGGTCGTGAAACGCTATGCCGTAAAGTGAAAAATGCTGGTTACAGTGTTGACGGTGGTATGGCAGAACAATGTTTAGTTACTGCTGACTACGCAGTAAAAGTGCCAGAGGGCTTAGACCCAGCTCAAGCAAGTTCGATTACATGTGCTGGTGTTACTACTTATAAAGCGATTAAAGTGGCTGATGCAAAACCAGGTCAATGGATTGCGATTTACGGTTGTGGAGGCCTAGGAAACTTAGCAATTCAATATGCGAAACACGTATTCAATGCACATGTTATTGCGATTGATATTAATCAAGATAAATTAGACTTAGCTTTAGAAGTAGGGGCTGACATTGCATTAAACGCTAAAGAAATTGGCGATACTGCTGCTTATATCCAAGAAAAAGTGGGTGGTGCTCACTCAGCAGTTGTGACGGCCGTTTCAAAAGTGGCATTCAATGATGCGATTAACTGCGTGCGTGCTGCTGGTAAAGTGGTTGCTGTTGGTTTACCGTCAGAAACAATGGACTTGCCAATTGTTAAAGCCGTATTAGACGGTATTGAAGTAATTGGTTCACTCGTTGGTACTCGAAAAGATTTAGAAGAAGCGTTCCAATTCGGTGCAGAGGGCAAAGTCGTACCAGTGGTTCAAACTCGTTCATTAGATGAAGTCAATGATGTATTTGAAGAAATGGAAAATGGAACGATTCAAGGCCGTATGGTTATTGATATGAAAAAAGGACACAGTGATTGTTCTTGTGGCTGCCATTAAGATAGATAATGAGAGAGATGAACTCCTATGAAATAGGGGTTTGTCTTTTTTTTAGTCCAAGTAACACAATGGAATGAAAATGGATGACAAGACAATGATTTGTAAACATTTTAAAAACTCAATTTTCTATTGAATACATTGGACAACTAGATTTTGAATGTGGAACAGAACTTATTTTGTGAAAGAATGTTCTAGCGAATTAATAACACATGGCTCATATATCCAATTGGAAGTGGCTTGCTTAATCAATTTTGAATTTTTTTCACAAAATGGCTTGATAAAAAATTAAGCATATTATATAATACCTTTTGTGAAAAAAATAATTATTGGAGGAAGAGATATGAAAAAGAAATTATCATATATTTTTGTTGCCTTAGTATTGGCACTTAGCGTTTTCACAGTATTTCCACGCTTACAAGCGTCATCAGAAGAGAAAGAAGATGCAACATCAGGTGCGTCTGCAAGAGAGTATACTGATCCGTCTGAATTGAAAGAAGAGTATGATGTTGTTATCATTGGTGCTGGTGGTGCTGGTATGGCAGCGGCAATTTCAGCTCACGATGCTGGAGCAAATGTTGCAATTTTAGAAAAAATGCCAGTTGCTGGTGGTAACACAAGCAAGTCTTCAGGTGGTATGAATGCATCTGAAACTAAATTCCAAAAAGAACAAGGTATTGAAGATACAAATGATTTATTCTATGAAGAAACATTAAAAGGTGGAAAAGGGACTAATGACCCAGAATTACTTCGTTATATGGTTGACCATTCTGCCGAAGCGATTGACTGGCTTGATAGTATCGGTATCACGCTTAATAATGTTACTTTCTCAGGTGGATTTAGTGTGGCACGTATTCACCGTCCAGCTGACGGTTCAGCTGTTGGTGGCTACCTTGTAAATGGACTATATAACAACTTAATGGAGCGTAATATTCCAATCTTTGTTAATGCTAATGTAACAGAAATCATCGAAAAAGACGGTGCTGCTGCTGGTGTTAAAGTAATGGTAAATGGCGAAGAAAAAACAGTTGCTGCTAAATCAGTTATTGTAGCATCAGGTGGTTTTGGTGCGAACATGGATCTTGTTACTCAATACAAACCAGAATTAGACGGTTATGTAACAACTAACCATGAGGGTGCAACAGGTGACGGTATCGCAATGGCACAAAAATTAGGTGCAGATACAGTTGATATGGAACAAATTCAAATTCACCCAACTGTTTATCAAGAAAATGCATTCCTTGTATCAGAAGCAATTCGTGGTGAGGGAGCTATCTTAGTAAATCAACAAGGTTCTCGTTTCTACAATGAAATGGAAACACGTGATAATGTATCAGCAGCGATTAATGGTTTAGAAGAGCAATATGCTTATATTGTATTTGACCAACAATTGCGTGAACATTCAAAATCAATTGATACTTACGAAAGTAAAGGTATGGTTGTAAAAGCTGATAGTATCGAAGAATTAGCAAAAGCACTTGAAGTGCCAGCAGAAAATTTGGCAGCTACAATCGAGAGCTGGAATAAATTTGTAGAAGACCAAAATGATACAGACTTTGGTCGTACAACAGCTATGGAACGTAATATTTCTCAAGCTCCATACTATGCAATTAAAGTTTCTCCTGGTATTCATCATACAATGGGTGGTTTGAAAATTAATACCAATACAGAAGTATTAAATAAAGACGGCAATGCGATTCCTGGTCTTTTCGCAGCAGGTGAAGTAACAGGTGGTATCCATGGTCAAAACCGTATGGGTGGTAACGCAGTAGCGGATATTATTGTATTTGGTCGCCAAGCTGGTGAACAATCAGCAGCTTTCGCAGCTCAATAATTTAGTAAATCATAAATTAGCACTTGAACTTCGGTTCAAGTGTTTTTTGAAGTATATATTGTTATTGCTGAGTGAAGTAGCTATATAAATTACGTAAATTATCGTTAAAATATCCATTCAATTTAACTTGACTAGTTGATTATTCGACCTGTTTATAATATAATATTCGTTGTAAAAAATATTTATTGGAGGGAAAGACATGAAAAAGAAATTGTCATATATTTTTGTTGCCTTAGTATTGGCACTTAGTGTTTTCACAGCATTTCCACGCTTACAAGCGTCATCAGAAGAGAAAGAAGATGCAACATCAGGTGCTTCTGTAAAAGAGTACACCGATCCTGCTACATTAGCAGAGGAGTATGATGTTGTGGTTATCGGTGCCGGTGGTGCTGGTATGGCAGCAGCGATTTCAGCTCACGATGCTGGAGCAAATGTTGCGATTTTAGAAAAAATGCCAGTTGCTGGTGGTAACACAAGTAAATCATCTGCTGGTATGAATGCATCTCAAACAAAATTCCAAGAAGCAGAGGGAATCGAAGATTCAAATGATAAATTCTTCGAAGAAACTTTAGCTGGTGGTAAAGATACAAATGACCAAGAATTATTACGTTATTTTGTTGACCACTCAGCAGAAGCAATCGAGTGGTTAGATTCAATGGGAATCACTTTAAGTAACTTAACAACAACAGGTGGTATGAGTGTTAAACGTACACACCGTCCAGCTGACGGTTCTGCCGTAGGTGGTTACTTAGTAGACGGTTTATATGCAAATGTTACTGAACGTGAAATTCCATTATTCGTCAATGCTGATGTAGTAGAGATTTTACAAGAAGACGGTAAAGCGACTGGTGTCAAAGTTGAAATCGGTGGCGAAACAAAAGAAATTAAAGCGAAAGCTGTTATTTTAACAACAGGTGGTTTCGGTGCTAACTTAGACATGGTAACTGAATTAAAACCGGAATTAAAAGGTTATGTTACAACAAACCAAGCTGGTTCTACTGGTGACGGTATTGAAATGGCTAAAGCATTAGGTGCAGCTGTAGTTGACTTAGAGCAAATCCAAATTCACCCGTCAGTTGAACAAAGCACTTCTTACTTAATTACAGAAGCTGTTCGTGGTGAGGGAGCAATCTTAGTAAATCAACAAGGTTCTCGTTTCTATAACGAATTAGAAACACGTGACAATGTATCAGCAGCAATTAATGGTTTAGAAGAACAATATGCTTACGTTGTATTCGATGAAGCATTAAAAGGTCGTGTAAAAGCAATCGCTAAATACGAAGAAAATGGTTTAGTAACGACTGGTGAAACAATCGAAGACTTAGCAGCTCAAATCGGTGCTGATGCAGAAACATTAAAAGCATCATTAGACACTTGGAATGAAGCTGTTAAAGCTGGTGAAGATACTGAATTTGGTCGTACAACAGGTATGGATTCAGACTTATCACAAGCTCCTTACTATGCGATTAAAGTAGCTCCTGGTATTCACCATACAATGGGTGGTTTGAAAATTAATACAAACGCACAAGTATTGAATGAAGCTGGTGAACCAATCGTTGGTTTATACGCAGCTGGTGAAGTAACAGGCGGTATCCACGGTCAAAACCGTATCGGTGGTAATGCTGTTGCTGATATTATCATCTTCGGTCGTCAAGCTGGTGCACAATCAGCAGCCTTTGTAGCTGAATAATTTAATAATATGGAAAAGCACTTGAATTGATTCAGGTGCTTTTTTGGTTGTGCCAGTATCTATTGTTCTTTATGCATCTAAATTGTAAAAATTATAAAAAAGACCAGAAAAATGTAAAAAATATATTGACAATAGAAAACGCTATCGCTATAATTAAATCATTAGGAAAACGTTTGCGTAAGTGTTGAGTTTTACCATTAAATAGCGTTGAATTTGATATGAGGGCAAAGTATTTCGAATAAAAAATTTTTTGGAGGTAGTCGCATGAAGAAATTTATGATGAAAAGTTTAGCTGTCTTAGTAGCAGCTAGCACTTTAGTACCCTTTGGAGCAGTAGCAAAAGCTGAAGAGGCTAAAGATGTATCGTTAACTGTTTGGGGCCCACAAGAAGACCAAACAGGTGAGCAATGGTTACAAAAAATGGGTGAAAAGTTCAATGAAATGCACCCAGAATGGAATATTAAGTTTGAATATGGTGTGGTACCGGAAGCAGATGCTAAAACAAACTTAGCGACTGATGCAGCAGCTGGTGCAGATGTGTATATGTATGCGAATGACCAATTACCTGATTTATTAACAGCTAATGCAATTGCTGAATTAGGTGGTAAAACAGTTGAAGACATTAAAGCTAATAACTCTGAAACAACTGTTAAAACAGTAACTTATAATGACGGAGTATATGGTGTGCCATTTACAGCGAACACATGGTTCATGTATTATGACAAACGTGTTTTCTCTGAAGAAGATATTACAAACTTAGATAAAATGTTAGAAAAAGGTGTGGTATCATTCCCATTGTCTAACTCTTGGTATATTGCATCGTTCTATGCTGCAAATGGTAATACAATTTTCGGTGACGGAACAGATGAATCTGCTGGTATCGACTGGTCAGGTGATAAAGGTACAGATGTAACAAATTACTTAGTAGACTTAGTGAAAAACAAAAACTTCCGTAATGATGCTGACGGTGTCGGAATTGCTGGTTTAGCAGACGGCTCAATCAATGCTATCTTCTCAGGTACATGGGATTACGATAATGTGGTAAAAGCTTTAGGTGAAGAAAACGTAGGTATTGCAGCTGCACCTAAATACACATTAAATGGCGAAGAAAAACAATTAAAAGCATTTGCTGGATCAAAAGCGATTGGTGTGAACCCTAACTCTGCTAATCCAGAAGTAGCTGTTGCGTTTGCAGCTTTCTTAGGTAGCAAAGAAGCACAACAAGCTCACTATGAAACTCGTAACATTATTCCAACATTCTCAGATATTGATATAAGTGGTAATGCATTGGCTAAAGCACAATCTGATGCAATGGAATTTGCGTCAGTTGTCCAACCTTTAGTAGCTGCTATGTCTAATTATTGGACTCCAGCTCAAACATTAGGTGACCGTATTGTAGCGGGTGAAGTAACTCATGAAAATGCAGCTGAAGTAACAGCAGCAACAAATGAAGCAATGAACACAAGTGCAGTCGAATAATTGAATCTCAAAACAAAAGGGAGTGAGCTAATGCTCTCTCCCTTTACATGAATTTAAGCCAAATTGACTAAATTATAGGAAAGGAGCAACTGAAATGTCGAACAAAACATCTTTGATTCGTGTTTTGGCTAATGGAGATGGTTGGACACGTTTGTCGGCACTTGTAATGGGTGTGGGACATATGATGCGTCGTCAAGTAGCAAAAGGTATTGGGCTATTACTATTACAAATTACCTTTATCTATTTCATGTTGACGACTGGTATAGAGAATTTACGTGCATTACCTGCATTAGGTGAGACGGATCAAGTTAAGGTTTGGAATGAAGCGAAGCAAATCTATGAATATCAAGCAGGGGATAATTCATTAATTATTTTATTAATGGGTGTGTTAACTCTATTTGTTATTGTTGCGATAATTGGTTTATGGGCAGCACAATTGAAGCATGCATATCGTTTACAATTGCGTCAGCGTGCAGGTAAGCCAATCAACAACTTGCGTGAAGACATTCGTTCTTTATTCAATGAAAAGTTACATGTAACCTTAATGTCATTACCAATGCTTGGTATTTTGGCGTTTAACGTAGTGCCACTTATTTTTATGATTTCAATGGCATTTACGACTTATTCAAAAGAAAATAATCAGTTGATTTTATTTGACTGGAATGGTTTAACTAACTTTTTCCGCGTGTTGAACTTAAAAGGAAATATCGGGAAACAGTTCTGGGGCGTCTTACAATGGACGATTATTTGGGCATTTTTTGCAACATTTATTAATTATTTCCTTGGTATGATGTTAGCAATGGTCATTAACCGTAAGGATACTAAAATGAAAGGGTTATGGCGTTTTTGTTTTGTCTTATCAATTGCAGTACCACAATTCGTATCGTTATTGATTATGAAAACAATGCTACAACCACAAGGTGCGATTAATGTTCTTTTACAAAATGCAGGATTGATTGACGGACCATTGCCATTTTTGACAAATGCGATGTGGGCACGTATTACAATTATTGTGATCAATGTGTGGATTGGTATTCCGTATACAATGTTGCAAGTAACGGGTATTTTGAAAAATATTCCAGAAGAATTATATGAGGCAGCTCGTATGGACGGTGCGGGTCCTGTAAAAATCTTCTTTAAAATTACGTTACCGTACATGTTATTCGTAACAACACCTTACTTGATTACGCAATTTGTAGGAAATATCAATAACTTTAACGTTATTTACTTATTATCTGGTGGTGGCCCAACTTATGTGGGTGATACTGCTGGTCAAACGGACTTATTAGTAACATGGTTATACAAATTAACGGTAGATCAACAATACTTCAACTTAGGTGCTGTTATTGGTATCTTAACATTCGTTATTTTAACTGTTATTACTTTAGTAACGTATCGCAATAGTAAATCATACAAAAATGAGGAGGCGTTTATGTAATGAAAATAACGAATAGTGCAAGAATGCGTAGAAAAATTACAAATTGGCTGATTCATTTATTGTTGGCAGCACTCTCATTTATTTGGATATTGCCGATTGTATGGATTATATTGACGAGTTTTCGTGCAGAACCAGGTTCTTATGTTAATAGCTTTTTCCCTAAGTCGTATACATTGGATAATTATGTGAAGTTATTTACTGACCATAGTGTATTAAACTTCCCTAAAATGTTTACCAATACATTAATCATTGCGATTTTTACTTGTTTGGTGTCAACATTCTTCGTGTTAAGTGTATCGTATTCATTGTCACGTTTACGTTTTAATTTCCGTAAACCATACATGAACCTTGCGATGATTTTAGGATTATTCCCTGGGTTTATGGCGATGATTGCACAATACTATATTTTAAAAACATTAGGATTAACGGAAGGGCAAATGGTACGTATCGCCTTAATTATGGTGTATAGTGCCGGTGCCGGTTTAGGTTTCCAAATTGCGAAAGGGTACTTCGATACAGTGCCACGTTCAATTGACGAGGCAGCGACTATCGACGGTGCTAATCAGTGGCAAATCTTTACAAAAATTACGATTCCATTGAGTAAACCAATTATTATCTATACTGTCTTAACAAGTTTTATGGGGCCATGGGTTGACTTCATCTTTGCGAAAGTGTTAATTCGTGCCAATAGTGACCAATTTACAGTAGCGATTGGTTTATGGAATATGTTACAAAAAGAATATATTCACCAATGGTACACAGCATTTGCTGCTGGAGCAGTTGTGGTGTCCTTACCGATTGCAGCCTTATTTATCTACATGCAAAAATTCTATGTTGAAGGGGTATCCGGTGCAGTTAAAGGATAATGGTTGCTTGACTATTTAGTAACAATGAAAATGTGAGAAACAAGTAAAATCTAATCGACTAGGTTTTACTTGTTTTTTGCGAGCACATATTTTCGAATAATGTGAGTTCTCAAGTTCTCCTTAATAAGAAAAATGATGATGTTGGGGAAAAGTCTAAAGATGACAACAAATATAAGGCTGCTTTTATTTGTTGTCAGACAAGACTTTTTTGCCAGTATCATCATTTTTTTCGTCATTGAGTGCTATAAATCAGTCAAATGGTAAGGCTTTATTATTTTATCATCTTAATTTTTTGATGACTGATTTGAGAATAATCAATTTAAAACATATAGGAGGCTAATTATGAGATACGGATATATTCGAGTATCGACAAAGGAGCAGAATGTGGATAGACAGCTAACTGCTATGTATGAAGAGGGGATTTCAACTAAACAGCTCTATATTGATAAAATTTCAGGAAAAGATTTTAATCGTTCAGCTTATAAACGAATGGTAAAACGTCTTAAAAAGGGAGATGAAATCGTGATTAAGTCTATCGACCGTCTAGGGAGAAATTACGATGAAATTCTTGAACAATGGCGTTATTTAGTGAGAGAGCGTGAAGTAGACATTCGAGTGATTGACTTAGAATTATTGAATACCAAGTCACTCGATAATAATGTTACTGGACGCTTTATTTCTGATTTAGTGTTACAAGTGCTATCCTATGTTGCTCAAGTCGAGCGTGAAAATATGTTACAAAGACAAAAGGAGGGAATTAGAGAGGCTAAGAAAAAAGGTGTCCGATTTGGACGACCTAAAAAAGAAATTCCGAGCAATTTTGAAGAGGTCTTTCAGCAGTGGGAATTACACGAATTGAATGTACGAGAGGCTGCTCGAATACTCGGTGTTGCTAAAACAACTTGTTATAACTGGTTAGTCGTCAGAAAAAATCAAAAAAAATGTACAAAATACTAGGACTTTCGGAATGCGCAACAAAAGCCAGCTTTTGGTAGTGAAGTGGGTATTAAAAGCTGACTCAGCTATTCCAAGAGTTTTAATTTATTGGCAAAATTAATATCTCAAACTTAGCTTGTATTATTCTATCATATTTGTACAAAAAGTTCTGCTTTTTGGAATGCATCGAAGCAGTTTGCTTATGTCAATTGAAATTTGACTAAAAACATCATCTGATTTGAATAGAAAAGGATGTATAAATTAGCTGTTTTATGAATTTCGCCATGTTTATTGGCTCTTTTTAATGGGAGAGGGAGATGATGAGTAGCTGATTCATATAGTAGATACTGAGGGAAAATATTATGAATAAAAGTTTGAGAGGATGAATGATATGTTTTTTAAGAGAAAGGATCGTTTTTCGATTCGTAAATTGTCAGTTGGAGTCTGCTCGGTAAGTTTAGGGGCATTATTTATTACAAATGTCGATACTGCTATGGCAGAACAATTGGACAATGTGGAACAAGCAGCAACGGTAGCAGAAGTCAATACACCTGTTGATGAATCTGATTCAGTTGCGAATGAAGTAGTAGAAAATGAAGTCGAACAGCCAGTAATGGATTCTAGTGATGAGGTTGAATCAACAGAAGTAACTGAAGAAGATACTTTAGTTTCAGAAGATAATAAAGATATTGATGATTCAGCGATTGAAGTAGAAGAAACTGTTGCACCAAAACGAGTGGCTGGAATTACTTATAAAGTATCTTATACAGATGTGGATACGAATGAAGTAGTTTATGCAAGAAGTCATTCAACAGCTGTTGAAACAAGCTTGCCAAAATCTGAAGCAGCCAGTGCCATTGTGACTGAAAAAAATGAATTAGATACAAATCCTGCACTTGCTAGTTGGGAATTATCTACTAATCAATCACCTGTTGTTGAAAAAACTGTATCTGAACGTGGTGGAAAGAACAATGTAATTAATTTTGACGTTGTAAAAAAAGCTGATGTAGTAGATGAAGAGATTGCGTCTTATACAGGTTTTCGTGCAGATGCTGGTGAGGAAAGTTCTACTTCTTCTCTATTAAAAGATGCAGAGAAGATTCAAGAGAATAATCAACCTAAAATTACAGATGATTATAGTGTTTCTGATCCAAAATCTCTTAAATATGTTGATCCAGTAGCAGGACGCTATTCATATGCCTACACAGGTTATAAAAACAATCCTGATGTGAAATATGTCTTATCAATTGATACTGAAGCTCCAAAAACTGGTGATAAAGCTCCTGTTATTTATGTGACACCAGTAGATGCTAATGGAAAGCCATTAGCTGAGGCTTTTGTTGCCGATATAAGTAAGCCGGGTAGTTCAAATCCATTTTCAACGATTGATAAGGCGAATCCAACTATTACAGTGGATTCAGCAGGTCAGATTACTATCTCTCCTATGCGTTCAGGAGTTAATAATGAAAATAAACATGGGATTGAAGACAATTTATTAGCAGCAAATCGAAAATCGACCGTATACTTAGATGAATTAGTTGTCGGTTCACCAAGTTATGCTGAGCAAATTACTAAGTATGTAGAATATAAGACCAATAAACCGCTACTTCCTGATTATACTCAATCTGGTTGGAATGGGTTTAACTATACAACGGAACCGTTTGATATTCCCGAGTACAAATTAGTCTCAGAGAATGAAAATAAAAATGGAATGGTGACAGAAACTCCAACGATTCTTGCAGGGGATACCACTTATACAAGATTGGTAGCACCATTAGCAAAAGGGCCGATGACCATTTATCGAAAAGTAGTGTTTGATAATAATACGGGACACGGCACTATGACAATCTATGTTAGTCCAAAAAATGCGAATAATCCCGAAGATGAAGCAACATTACCGACTGCTGAAGAGTTCTTTACTAATATTGAAAAATATAAAATTTTTGAACATAAGTATTATTTACCAGAAGCAGATATAGATAATGCAGCGTCTCTATACAATGCTGGTGTTAACCAGCTTGCTGCAGAGAAATTTAAGGCAGATTCAAGTAAATCGCTTGAAGACTATAAAAAAGAGATTATCGCTAATGATTTTGCGACAACAATTTCAGCTGATAGAGAAGCATTTTTTCATGCACCGATTGCTGAAAAAACACTTTCTGATTTTAAAGCAGAAGGAAATACGGACTATAAGTATATTTCAACTGTAAATAGTCGACCATTTGAGTCTGTTGGAGATTCTAATCATCGTACACCTTTCTATGAACCATTGATTAATGCTCGTGGAACAGTCACTGGTATTGCGACAATCCGTAATGGGTGGAAACAATCCGATACTGTGATTTACGAATATGCTAAAATTGAAAAAGTTGAGGCAGAGTACTTCGTAGAAAATACAAATACTCACTTGTATCCAGATCCAGCGGATTATGACAAAGAAAATCCTACGAAAAAAGAAGTGGCTAAAGACATTGATGGCCAGCCTTATGCAGATACGAATATTCCACCAACATTAAAAGATAAAGACGGTATTGTTTATGAATTAGTTGTTAATAAAGAAGGAGAACCAGTTTTAAAAGACGGTTCAGCTCCAGTAAGTGATAAGATTGCTTATGGTGGTGGACAAGTGATTCAGTACCAATATGCTGCTAAAAAAGGTGGCGAAGTAGTTGCTCAACATTTTATAGAAGGCACAACGACTCGTTTGTATCCAGAAGACAAGACAGATAAGAGCGATACAGTCGTAAAAGCACAAAATACACCAGTTGGAACGAAGTATGAAAATACACCACCAGCAACTTTGAAGGATAAAGACGGTGTTGTCTATGTATTAGTGACAACACCAGACGGAACACCAAAAGTCAAAGCAGGTTCAGCAGAGGCTACTGGTACAGTTACTGAAGAAAAACAAATTATTCAGTATGAATATGCTGTTCAAAAAGGTGGTCAAGTTACCGTTGAGTATGTGGATACAGAGGGTAACCCTATCCATACATCAGCAGAAGTAAAACCTAAAGATACACCAATTGGAACTTCGTATGATTCAGAGCCACAAAGAAAAAATACAATCACAGACCCTAAAACTGGTAAGACTTATAAGTTAGTGACCAAAGAAGGTAACTATCCAGTCGGTGATGTTGCCAAAGACGGTCACCTTACGACATCAACACTTAATAAACATGGTGTAGATGGTCCAACTGGTCAAGTAGGTAAAGAACCAAAAGTTATTACTTATGTTTACGAAGAAGTCAAAGGTGATGTCGTTGTCCTTTATCGTGAAAATGGTACAGGTAAGGCGATTACAGGTATCGGAAGTAATGGTAAGACAATTGGTAATGTAGCGACAGCTGATACTCAAGACAAAGAAGATGATACTGCTCGTCCTGAATGGGAGGGTGCTGTCATTGATACTCAAGCTACATCGACAGGGTCAGCTTATACAACCACTGATAATCGTCCAGAAACAATTACAACAGAAGACGGTAAAATTTACAAACGTGTCGAAAAAGTTGCTGGAAAAGAAGACGGAAAAGTTGTTGAGGGAACAACACGTATTGTCTACTACTATGAACTTCAAAAAGGTAATGTGGACGTAACGTATGTTGATACTGATGGTAATCCAATTGCACCGGCTAAAGAAGTCGCAAAAGATGCTGATACAGGAACAGATTATGATACAAAAACAGATGAATTAAAACCACCAACGATTACAACAGAAGACGGTAAGACTTATGAATTAGTACCAGCCGGCGAATACGGAGTAGGTGGTGTTGATGAGAATGGTCACTTAATAAGTTCTGCTCCAGTAGACGGTAAAGTAAAAGATCAAGACCAAACTATTACTTATGTCTACAAAGAAGTAAAAGGTGATGTTGTTGTTCATTATGTTGATGAATCAGGTAATCCAATCGCAGAAGATGTGACGGATACACCAGAAAGTTCAACTGGTACATCATACGATACAACGGATAACAAACCAAAAACAATTACGACTAAAGACGGTAAGACTTATGAATTGATTCCGAACAAGACAAAAGGTGGAGAAAACGGAACAGTTGTACCAGGTACAACCGAAGTAACTTATGTCTACAAAGAAGTAAAAGGTGACGTTATCGTTCATTATGTTGACGAATCAGGTAATCCAATCGCAGAAGATGTGACAGATACACCAGAAAGCTCAACGGGTACATCATACGATACAACAGATAACAAACCAAAAACAATTACGACTAAAGACGGTAAGACTTATGAATTGATTCCGAACAAGACAAAAGGTGAAGAAAACGGAACAGTTGTACCAGGTACAACCGAAGTAACTTATGTTTACAAAGAAGTAAAAGGTGACGTTATCGTCCATTATGTTGATGAATCAGGTAATCCAATCGCAGAAGATGTGACGGATACACCAGAAAGTTCAACTGGTACATCATACGATACAACGGATAACAAACCAAAAACAATTACGACTAAAGACGGTAAGACTTATGAATTGATTCCGAACAAGACAAAAGGTGAAGAAAACGGAACAGTTGTACCAGGTACAACCGAAGTAACTTATGTCTACAAAGAAGTAAAAGGTGACGTTATCGTTCATTATGTTGACGAATCAGGTAATCCAATCGCAGAAGATGTGACAGATACACCAGAAAGCTCAACGGGTACATCATACGATACAACAGATAACAAACCAAAAACAATTACGACTAAAGACGGTAAGACTTATGAATTGATTCCGAACAAGACAAAAGGTGAAGAAAACGGAACAGTTGTACCAGGTACAACCGAAGTAACTTATGTTTACAAAGAAGTAAAAGGTGACGTTATCGTCCATTATGTTGATGAATCAGGTAATCCAATCGCAGAAGATGTGACGGATACACCAGAAAGTTCAACTGGTACATCATACGATACAACGGATAACAAACCAAAAACAATTACGACTAAAGACGGTAAGACTTATGAATTGATTCCGAACAAGACAAAAGGTGAAGAAAACGGAACAGTTGTACCAGGTACAACCGAAGTAACTTATGTCTACAAAGAAGTAAAAGGTGACGTTATCGTTCATTATGTTGACGAATCAGGTAATCCAATCGCAGAAGATGTGACAGATACACCAGAAAGCTCAACGGGTACATCATACGATACAACAGATAACAAACCAAAAACAATTACGACTAAAGACGGTAAGACTTATGAATTGATTCCGAACATGACAAAAGGTGAAGAAAACGGAACAGTTGTACCAGGTACAACCGAAGTAACTTATGTTTACAAGTTGAAAGAAGTACCTACACCACCGGCAGATCCAGCTGAACCAACTGAGCCATGTAAACCGGAAGAACCAAGTGAACCAGAAAAACCGAGTGAACCAAGCGAGCCGAGTGAACCAAGCGAGCCAAGCGAGCCGAGTGAGCCAAGTAAGCCGAGTGAACCAAGTGACCCAGGTAAACCAAGTGAGCCAAGTGAACCAAGTAAGCCAAGCGAGCCGAGTGAACCGAGCGAACCAGGTAAACCAAGTGAACCAAGCGAACCAGGTAAACCAAGTGAACCAAGTGAACCAAGTAAGCCGAGTGAGCCGAGTGAGCCAAGCGAACCAGGTGAACCAAGCGAGCCGAGTGAACCAAGTGAACCAGGTAAGCCGAGTGAACCAAACAAACCGGCTGAACCAGGTCAACCAAGTCAGCCAAGTCAACCAACACCTGAAAAACCAGTAAGTAATGAAGTTCAAAAATCTTCTATGCTCCCAAATACAGGGGAATCAGATTCAATGATAGCTTGGAGTGCTGCAGCACTTTCAATCTTAGTTGGTCTAGGCTTAGTCGCAACTAGCCGTAAAGAAGACGAAGAAGTATAACATCAATTCGCAGCAATACGATTGTAGTTAAATCCTAACAGTATGAAGAACCGGCATTTGAGCCAACACTCAAATGCCGGTTCTTTTTGCTGCTTTCTTTCAAAAAAATTTTTCAATTTCATATAGATTTCATATTGGCGATATAAACTTTCATCATAGAGGAGGTAAGAAAATGTCAGTATTAAAAAGAGCATTTTTATATATTACAAGAAAGAAAGCTAAATCGTTGATTATGTTTTTCATCTTATTTGGGATTGCAACATCGATGATTGCCGGTTTTGCGATTCAATCAGCAACTAAAGAAACTCGAAAAACAATCAATAGTGCCATTGGTGCCAGTTTTGAAATTGGAGTCAATTTACAAAATAATTTTGGGATAGGTGATAGAGGATTAGGAAATGTACCAGGCTCAATTGTTGATAAAGTGAAAAGTATCGAAGGTATTACTTCTAACGATTTACGAACGTTATCGGAAGTAGATTTAATGGGACTGAAGAAAGTACCATTAAAGACAGAACATTTTTCTTATTCACCGAATCAAGAGGCTATATTAAAAACAATGGGTGACTTGCAAGGAAATGAAAATACTGAATTAGACAACAAATTTGTAGCTGGCTCATTAAAACTCACTTCAGGTCGACATATTAAAAAAGATGATGTCAATAAAGTATTAGTTCATGAAGAATTTGCAGCATTAAATAATCTACAAATTGGTAGTAAATTTAAAGTGAAAGCGAGTCCTTATCGCTCGGTCAATAAAGATAAAGTGTTAAACGATGAAATCGAACTTGAAGTAGTGGGCTTATTTACAGGTAGTAATCAAGATCGTGCAACACATGAAATAGAGTTAATCGAAAACATTTTAATGTCGGATATTACAACAGCAACTCAAATCAGTGGAAGTTCAAGAGAAACATTACCATATCAAGATGCGAAGTTTTATGTTTCAGATGCATCGAAAATGCCAGAGATTTTAGAAAAAGTAAAGAAATTAGATATTGATTGGTCAAAATATACGGTTACCACTTCTAATAAGAACTTTAAAACATTAACAACTTCATTAGATGCAATGGATCGTTTAATTAAGCAATTGATTGTAGGTTCAATTATTATTAGTTCAATTATCTTATCACTCGTATTAGCCTTTTGGATTAACGGACGAATTCATGAAACGGGTGTTCTATTATCACTTGGTATCTCAAAATCGAATATTGTGCTGCAATATATCGCTGAATTATTAATGATTGCGGTCTTTAGTTTTGGAGCATCTATTGGTTCAGGTATGTTAATTGCTCAAAAATTAGGAGATAGTTTAGTAAAACAAGCGAATGATGCTGGTAGATTAGCCCTTGGAAATACTTTAGGTGGTATGAATTTAGGAGCAGATGCTGAATCAAGTTTAATTGCTAAAACATTGGATTCAATCCATGTCACAATTGGTGCAAACGAATTTATGTGGGTATGGATTATGGGGATTGGTATCATCATTTTATCTGTCGGTATTTCTTCAATGAATATCATCAAATTGAAACCAAAAGAAATACTGTCAAAAATGAGCTAAGGGGGTGTTGGAAATGAGTATTATTCAATTGAAAAATGTAAGTTATGTGTATAAAGAGAGTGAACGTACACGAGTATTAAGTGATGTTAGCTGTGCCTTTGAACGTGGAAAGTTTTACGCAATTGTTGGAGAATCTGGTTCAGGTAAAACAACTTTACTATCTTTATTGGCTGGGCTTGATGAACCGACAGAGGGACAAATTATTTTTGAAGATAAAGATATTAAAGAAATTGGCTACACCTATTATCGAAAAAATGACATTACCATTGTGTTCCAAAATTACAATTTATTGGATTATTTGACCCCATTAGAAAATATCCAACTGGTGAAACAAGAGGCAGATAAAAGTATTTTGTTGAATTTGGGACTAAAAGAGGAGCAAATTAATCGCAATGTTTTGCATCTGTCTGGTGGGCAACAACAAAGGGTAGCGATTGCGAGAGCCTTAGTATCAGGTGCACCATTGGTCTTGGCAGATGAGCCGACCGGTAACTTAGATGAAAACACGTCCGATGATATTATTCAATTATTGAAAGCAACAGCTCATCAAGAAAACAAATGTGTCATCGTGGTAACGCATAGTAAACAATTGTCAGACCAAGCTGATGTTGTCTATCGTTTGAAAGGTATGAAATTGACGCAAGTGTAGTCGTTAGAAAATAACGTGAATAGAAAAACTGGTATGTAATCGAAATGATACCAGTTTTTTTGTTATAGATTCTCGGTTATTTTGCAGCAGCTACTAAGAAAAGTAAGGTTAAAAATAACAATTACTATTTGTATTTGTTATAAATAATATATATAGGAAAAAATGACAAGTTGATATTATTCTTCATTGACACTTTCTAGTTGTTATGTTAAGTTGAAGTCTGGTGCAGTTTATTAAAATGAATATTATTTTGTTTTAAACTGACCTAAAAGAATATATAAATTTAACAAGGCTAATTATTTGCCATATAAAAATATATGTGCTATATTCTTGAAAGTTGTTTAGTCGCTTATTGATAATTGATGATTTAGGATGTGATTCGTAATATTGAATTAATGATAAGGATGGTGGCACATCGGTGTGAAAAGGTTTTCTTAATCATTTGTTGTTTTGTCATTTGGAAAATGTCAATGAAATTATCTTAAATAATTTGATTACTTTTATCAGAGATAAGAATATTTTTCGAGTAAAAAAACGGTACCGGTTAACAAATTTTTATCATATATTCAATACTAAAAATGGGTTGAATTGCTTAAATTAGGTAAATATGAGTCACAGATACTATTCTAGTATTCGATGTAAGAAGTTTAAATGTTGATGTAAAGTGAGGTTTAGATATGCAACGTAGAAATTTAAAAAATGATATGTATCGGATTGAACGGCGTGAAATCTTTTCAATTCGAAAATTTAAAGTGGGTGTTGCTTCTGCTTTAATTGGGGTTTCTCTTTTTGGGGGACAAGCAGTTTTAGCACAAGAAGAGAATTTAGATACGAATACTGTATCAAATGAAGTAGAAACTAGTGAACTACCGATGGCAGTAGAACCAGTGGTAGAAGAGCCAGTAGCAGCTGAGACAGCAATACCTGCAGTGGCAGAAAGAGCTGCAGCAATGCCAGAAGAAGATGTGCCAGCTGAAGAAACAATGGTAGACTCTCCAGCACCAGCTAGTGCTGAAATGGTACCAGCAGCAACAGAGTTGCCACCGACTGAAATCGTAACGGATAATACAAGACCAGCTGATGATTCAGCTACAATGGTTACAAAATACCGTATTAATGAAGATGAATCACAAGCATATGGTTATTCAGATATGGCTACGACAGCTGACCCGAAAACAAATATTTTGACTTTGGGTGTTAAGCCAGTGGTGGTAGATGAGGGTAATACTGTTCGGACGACTCGTTATGAAGCCGGTGGTCTATTGTACGATAAGGAAGCTTATCCTAAGTACAAAGATGCGGCGTCATCAACTGCACCTGCTCATGTTGTTGAAAATTATGATGGAATTGAAAAAATTGAAAAAGGTCAATATACGGATTTGTTAAAACGATATGAAACTGTTGAAGTGAAAGAAATTCGTTCATTAGAAGATACGTTCCAAGTTCAACAATTTGGTGAAGAGGGATACATTGATTTAAATAAAGTTTTGGAATGGATGGCGAAACCGGAAAATAATTCGGTTGCGACAGAATTTAAATTGGTTGATGCTGATGGTGTTGAGTCATATTTAGCAATCTTCAGAGGAGCTGACGGACGTAACTGGATTTCGACGAATAAGTCGGATATGCTGTTGGCTTCTAATGCCGTTCCGATTACTGATTTCTCGGATCCTAGATCAAGTAAGGTAGTAGTAGCGACAGAAAGTGAAAATGGTACAGCTAGCGCACATCTTCAAATTTCCACGGATGTTCAAAATCATTTTAGACGTAATTGGACACAGTTGACACATGCTTATTTAGAACGATTTCCTTCTAAATGGGGTGGACTTTATAATCTCGCTTCATACTATGATAATGATTCTGAAGGAGAGCGAAATACTCGTTTTGGAACGCCATTATTAATGGTTATCAATGATGCTAATAATGTCGAAAAACGTATTGGTGATAATAAAGCATACTTATATAATCATCAAGAGAAAAAGGAAGCAACGTATAAAATCTCTTATCGTACGACGAAAACAACAACTCCTTCGCATGCAGCGAGTCCATTTGCTGATGGAGATGATGAAAGTAATAGAAATAGAGTTGAAAATTATGTTTCATCTGACTGGATGTCCTTTAATAAGACAATTTCATTGAAGCCACATGTGAAGTATCATACGGAAGTAAAAAATGTAGGCTTATATCATTGGAATGAGAATATTACTTCGGATGACAGTATGAAGCTTGCTCAAAATGAGTATCGAAAAGCAATTTTAGTAGATATCTCACCAACGACCGAACGTCAAATGATTGACGGGAAAGAGCATTATGTCTATAAAGAATACGGTTTCAATCAAATGACAGGTGAAAAATATGTGACGAATACATCTACTATTCCAGTTGAGGAAGCACCAGACGATACGACTCGTACATACTTTGTTTCAGAGGGTATAGCATTAGCCTTACCTAAATGGGATAAAGAGAGTGGAAAAGGTCGTGTTGTTTTAACAAATAAACCATTACTACAAGTAGTATATGACCACCATTTTAACATTAATAAACAGTCTATTTTACAAGATTACTATGGTGTCTATGATGCTAGAAGAATTGCGAATGTTCTAGGTGAGTATGAATACGAGAAGGTGTTCATTGGTGAACACACACGTCGTGGTACGGATATGGATGACCGAACACTTACGTATGGTGTCAACTATCGCCCATATCGTGATGATGTTCGTAATGAGATGAACTATAAAATTAATCATAAGAATGCGCCTTCTCATCGTAATGTTACAATTACACCAAATGTTACGATTAATCACTACACAGAAAACGGTACGTTAATTAAAAAAGAAGTTAAAGCTGCAACAGAAATTTTAGACCCGTATTATCAAGGCGGTTCTCCTGAAATATTAAAAGATTATACTTATGTTCGTTCTACGATTGATGAGCAAGAATATATTTATAAACCAGTAAAAACAACAAATCCGAAATATTATACAGACGGTGTAAATATAATACGTCAAAAATTGAGTACTGTTGCATATGAGCATATGGGTACAGTAGCACCACCATTCTTCTCAGCGACAGCTGGTAAAGATGCTGGTTTTGCATTGACATATGATAACTATGCGATTGTTGAAGCGGCAACGCATGAGCGTGCAGACGCTGTTCGTCGTGGTGAAGACCCTGAATATCGTGTAGCAGAAGAAGCACGTCATATTCGTACAATTAATGTCTACTATCGCTCAAAACCAAAAAATGATGTGCCTGAAGAGTATCCAACTGTTACACTTCCAGAAGCAGAGTTAGTGAATAAAACGGTAGAAGGTAAAGTTATCGTTCATTATGTTGATGAAAGTGGTAATGTTATCGCAAATCAACATGATTTACCAAGTCGTACAGTACAAACTAAAACGTATTTAGTGGTAGATGAAAAAGAAACATTAGTTGATACAGTTAACACTAATGAGATGTATAATGTTGATAATACTCAGGATAAACCAGCTACAATTTCGTTTGCAGGTAAGACTTATGGATTTAAAGAAGTGGCTGCAACTGCAACTGTTGGTGATAAGAAAATTGTCACTGAAGATAATGCTAATAAAGTATTCTTCTCACCAACTCCAACAGGTACTGTAGTAGAGGGAATAACTCATGTCATCTATGTGTATAAAGAAATTGCACCGGAAATCCCAGGTTCAGTAGTCGTTCACTATGTAAACGAAGCTGGTGAAATGATTAATACAGATTATTATGACACAATGAATGCGAAACCAGGAACAATGTTTAATACAGAAGCGACTGAGTTAGAAAAACCAAAAGAAATTATTCATAGTGGTAAGACGTACGTATTTAAAGAAATTTCTGCAACTGCAACCGTTGGTAATAAGACAATTGTTGATGTGAGTAATGAGGACAAAGTTTATTTATCACCTAAAGCAACAGGTGAAGTGGTTCCAGGTACAACGCATATTGTCTACGTGTATAATGAAAAACCGGCAGACGAAAAAATTTCTGTACCAGGGGAGTATCCAACAGTAAACAAACCAGAAGCTAAAATAACAACTCAAGAAGTTGAGGGAAGAGTACTTGTTCATTATGTAGACGGAACAGGTAAAGAATTAAAAGCTGACCAAGAAATTCCGACGATGAAAGTTGGAACTGAGATATATGTAGACGGTCAATTAGCTGATATGATTCCGACTCATGTAATGTACGATGCAACAACACCTGAATTGAAACCTGAAGAAATTACCTATAAAGGTGTTACATATGAATATAGTCATGTGTTAGCTGGTGTTGGACTTGCAGAACCTAAGGCTGAATATGTTGAGGGAACACTTCACGTAACGTATGTTTACTTAGTGAAACCAGAAAATCCAAGTGATAACCCAGGTGAAGGTACGCCAGAAGGTGAGGAACCGAAACCGGTAAGACCACCGGTTGTCGACGGCCCAAGTGATCCGACTGAAGGTGACCCAGGTTCAGAAGAACCAGGCACACCGGAAGAGCCAGGTACAGGCAGCCCAGAAGAACCAGGCACAGGCAGTCCAGAGGAGCCAGGTACAGGTAGTCCAGAAGAACCAGGCACAGGCACACCGGAAGAGCCGGGAACAGGCAGCCCAGAAGATCCGGGAACAGGCAGCCCAGAAGAACCAGGCACAGGTAGTCCAGAAGAACCAGGTACAGGTAGTCCAGAAGAACCAGGTACAGGTAGCCCAGAAGAACCAGGCATAGGCACACCGGAAGAGCCAGGCACAGGTAATCCAGAAGAACCAGGTACAGGCACACCGGAAGAACCAGGCACAGGTAGTCCAGAAAAACCAGGTACAGGTAGTCCAGAAGAACCAGGTACAGGTAGTCCAGAAGAACCAGGCACAGGAAATCCTATTGAAGGAGAACCAGAGGGTTCAGGTGGCAAGCCAAGTGAAGATAAACCTAAACCACCAAGTATACCGGAAGATAAACCAGGAAAATATGTTCCATATATTCCTGAAGATCCGTCAAACCCAGTGAATCCAAATGATCCATTGACACCACCGACAGATTCAAATGGTAATCCAATTAAACCAATTGATTTCGATGAAACACCAGAAGACCCAACTGATAATCCACCATTACCAGATGTGGACGGCTATATTCCAGTTGATCCGAAAGATCCAACAACACCATTGAAACCAAAAGATCCGAATGACCCAACAAAAGGATATGAGCCACCAGTACCAACAAATCCGAATGAGAGTGTAAATATTCCATATTTACCAGCCGGAATGGTAACTGTACACTATGTGGATGACAATGGTAATGTGATTAAAGACCCAACAGTAGACACACCGAAATCACTAGTAGGTACTGCGTACAATACGAACGAAAACGGAACAGAAATTCCGAAAAAACTTACTGGAAGAGACGGTATGGTTTATGAATTGTGGAAAGTTAAAGACGGTGACAAAGAAATTGGTGTAGTGGTACAAGGTAATACTGATGTAACTTATATTTACAAGTTGAAAGTAAATCCAGAGAATGAAAAACCAGAGAGTGGACAACCAAATGGCGGCACACCAGGAGAAAATCAACCAGGTAATGGCACTCCAGAGGGTGGACAACCAAATGGCGGTACCCCAGGAGGCAATCAACCAGGTAATGGTACACCAGAGGGTGGACAACCAAATGGCGGTACCCCAGGAGGCAATCAACCAGGCAATGATACTCCAGAGGGTGGACAACCAAATGGCGGTACCCCAGGAGGCAATCAACCAGGTAATGGTACACCAGAGGGCGGACAACCAAATGGCGGTACCCCAGGAGAAAATCAACCAGGTAATGGCACTCCAGAGGGTGGACAACCAAATGGTGGTACCCCAGGAGGCAATCAACCAGGTAATGGCACTCCAGAGGGTGGACAACCAAATGGCGGTACCCCAGGAGGCAATCAACCAGGTAATGGTACACCAGAGGGTGGACAACCAAATGGCGGTACCCCAGGAGAAAATCAACCAGGTAATGGCACTCCAGAGGGTGGACAACCAAATGGCGGCACCCCAGGAGAAAATCAACCAGGTAATGGCACTCCAGAGGGTGGACAACCAAATGGTGGTACACTAGGAGAAAATCAACCAGGCAATGGCACTCCAGAGGGTGGACAACCAAATGGTGGTACCCCAGGAGGTAATCAACCAGGCAATGGTACACCAGAGGGTGGACAACCAAATGGCGGTACCCCAGGAGAAAATCAACCAGGACAACCAGGTGAAATGCCAAATAAACTAGCCAATACACCAGGTTCTAATGATAAAGACATTCAAAAATCTTCTATGCTTCCAAATACAGGTGAAGCTGATTCAATGATATTCTTGGGTGCAGCTGCCCTTTCAGTATTAACTGGTATAGGTTTAGTAGCAACTGGTCGCAAGAAAGAAGAAGCATAATTTAAATTCGCTGGCAAATACTTGCTAATGAATGTCATCTAACTAAATCCCACCTTTTGAGATCGAACTCAATTGGTGGGTTTTTGTGTTTTTGTTAAAGGGGTCTAAGGCTGATGTATCATGGACATTATGATATAATTAAAGCGATTAAACTATTTGAAAGCGAGGGATTAGTAGTGATATATATTGTTAATAGTCGATTAGCAGACTATCCGTCAGGAATTGAAATTTCAGAACAATTACGCCATAAAATGTTTACGGAAGCTGGACATGAAGTGATATTTTTATTTACAGAAATGACTCAAATTAAATCAATTCAAGATTATTTTGAAGACTTAGGATTTAGTGGAAAATACATTGAATTGTTCCATTTTTTTACGAATCGTATACCGAAACGTATGACAAATAGGGAGCTGGCATTTGTTGATAATCATTATGAACTTTCTTTTTATGAAGATACGCTTTTTTATAAGGAAATATATGAAGGGACATTGGATTATCTTAATGTAGTACAGCGTATTTTTTATGATGAAAATGGTGAAGAAAGATTAATTCAATATGTTGATAGATATAATTTTAGCTACGATTTTAATGGTATCCATTATAAAAATCATCATGATTTAGTAGTGAATTTCTATAATGCTATTGGAATGAATGACGGCGATGTGGTATTTTTTGACCGCATAGAAAGCTTAGTCTTACCATTTTTATCAACTATTGCTTATCGAAAAAATATTAAAACGTATATTAATGTCATGAGTGAACATATGGTAGACGGTGAATGGAACCCTGGATATAAATTATTACCATTTTTAGCGAATAAAATCACGGGAATTGTTGTACAAACTGAATTACAAAAAGAATTACTGTACGAATCATTAAAGAATGAAAATGTCATTGCAAATAATCTCTTTGTGGCTCAAATGAACTGTTCTCCGGATATACATTCGATGAGTACTAATTCTAATAGGTCAGGGTTTATGACGGCTAGTCGTTTGGCAACTGAAAAGAATTTGCCGATGATGATTGAAAAAGTAGCTCAGGCTCATGCCAAAGATGACACGATTACTTTAGATATTTATGGTGGCGGTGAGGATGTACGTGGATTGTTAGAGAGAATGATTGAAGATAAACCTTATATTCAATTAAAAGGATATTTACCTTCTAAGGATATTCCGTACTATAAATATGAAGCATTTGTAACAACATCCTTTGGGGAGGGTTTTGGTAATACATTATTGGAATCTTTATCTCAAGGAACACCAGTAATTGGTTGGAATCGTCGTTATGGTGTGCCCGCAATTGTGGAAGATGATGTATCAGGTAGGCTATTTGATGAACCAGATGAGTTGGTTGAGTTATTTTTAGAGAAAAATTGGTCACAATACCGAGAGGGAGCCATTAAAGGTGCTAAAAAATATGATTTTTCAGTTGTTCAAAAACGCTGGTTAGAATTATTGTAATTGTTATCTAAAATAAACTTTTAAAGCTGAAAAAAATAGAACGACTCTTGAATGGCATGGACTTCAAGAGTCATTTTTTCATTTTTAAGTACATCCACTTTAATTTTTAACTATTAAAATTGAAGTAGATGTTCTTTTTTTAGAGTTGAACCGTTTTAATTGACGTAAACACTTTCATATTGTAGCATGATAATAATATTATTTCGTGTAAATATATAGTGATAATTGTGAAAATATATGTTGCTACTGGAATACACAATGTTTTATTAAGTTGATAAAAATATTATTCAATTTGGAGGATGTTTATGATAAGCAATATTATAGATGAATTTATAACCAACTCATCGTTTTATTTAAATTTACTCAAGGAACATATTATTATTACCTTTACAGCTGTGATGATAGCAATCGTCATTGGACTAGGTATTGGTATTTGGATTTCGCAAAAACCAAAACTTGCTGGATACTTTATTGCTATAGTTAATATCGTCTATACTATTCCGTCAATTGCATTGTTAGGTTTTTTAATTTCATGGACAGGAATTGGTAATACAACTGCTATCATCGCTTTAACGATTTATGCGTTATTGCCCATCGTGCGAAGTACTTATATTGGAATAACAACGATTGATGCTAATATAATCGAAGCGAGTAGAGCAATGGGGAGTAAAGAATATCAAATTTTGTATAAAATTAAACTTCCTTTAGCCTTTCCTATAATTTTTTCTTCTATTATGAACATGGTGACAATGACAATTGCTTTAGCAGGTATTGCTTCATTTGTAGGTGCTGGAGGGCTAGGAGTAGCTATTTATCGTGGTATTACGACTAATAATGAACTTCTTATTTTGAATGGAAGTATTCTAATTGCTTTGTTAGCATTAGTTGTTGATGGATTGTTGAGCTATATAGGTAAATTAGTATCAAGTCATAAGCTAAAGAAAGTCAGTTATAGAAATTCATTGCTAATATTCAGTATGGCAATACTTGTCATTGTATCCTCGGTATTTTTGTACTCAAATAGAAAAATTGAAACAGTAGAATTAGCGTCTAAGCCTACTTCGGAAGGATATGTCTTAGCTGAATTAGTAGCTGAATTGATTGAAAATGATACAAACTTAAAAGTGAATATTACACATGGAGTAGGTGGCGGAACTTCAAATATTCATCCAGCATTATTAAAAGGTGAATTTGATATGTATCCGGAATATACTGGTACTGCGTGGCAAGTTATTTTGAAAAAGGAAGAACCATACACTAAAGAGCGTTTTGAACAATTGAATCAAGCGTATCAACATGATTATCATTTATTGTGGAAAGGTATGTTTGGCTTTAATAATACTTATAGTATTGGGATTCGTGCTGATTTAGCAATGCAATATCATATCAAGACTTTTTCTGATTTAGCAAAATATTCCGATCAGTTTATCTTTGGCGCAGAGTATGACTTTTTTGAACGAGAAGATGGATACAAAGCTTTGACTGGAGCTTATAATTATCATTTTAAAAAGGCTGTCGACATGGATAATGGATTAAAATATCAGGCATTATTTGATAAAAAGATTGATGCGATGACGGTGTTTACAACGGATGGACAATTATCGGATTCAAGAATTGTCGTACTTGAAGATGATTTAAACTTTTATCCAAAGTATTTAGCAGGAATGGTAGTTAGTGAATCAATATTGAATAAGCATCCCGAACTTGACAAAGAATTTGATAAACTTAATGGCATACTGGATGAAAAAACAATGGCCGAATTGAATTATCGAGTTGAAATTGGAAAAGAAAATCCTAAGGATGTAGCCAAGCAATTTTTACAAGAAAAAGGGCTATTGGAGGGACAACATGGATAAAATAATCGAATATAAAAATATTGGTAAAACTTACAATGATAATTGGGTGGTTCGTGATTTTAATTTGAGTATTCATGAGGGTGATTTTGTTTGCATTGTGGGAACTTCTGGTTCTGGGAAAACAACCTTGTTAAAAATGATAAATGGGTTGATAAAACCTGACGAGGGTGAAATATGGATTTCAGGCCATAATATTGTAGAGGAAGATATAATTGCTTTAAGGAGAAAGATAGGATATGCGATTCAAGGAAATGGTTTATTTCCTCATCTGACTGTGGCTGAAAATATCGGGTATGTACCACGACTTGAAAAAAGGAATGAGAAAGAAATTGATGAGATTGTTGATAATATGTTGAAACTTGTTGGGTTACCTTTAAATACAAAAGAAAAATACCCAAATGAGTTATCCGGAGGTCAGCAACAACGAGTTGGAATAGCACGAGCCTATGCCAATAAGCCCTTGATTTTGTTAATGGATGAACCATTTGGAGCTGTTGATTCGATTACACGTTATCAATTGCAAACAGATTTAAAAGCGATTCATGAACAGACAAATTGTACAATTATTTTTATTACTCATGATATTCAAGAAGCATTTAAATTAGGTAGCCATATTTTAGTAATGGATAATGGAATGGTGCAACAATTTGGAACGACTGAAGAAGTGTGGCATCAACCAAGCAATAGTTTCGTAAAACGTTTAATTGATATGACAAGATGATAAAAGGGCTGTGCAGAAAATCTATAAATTTTAGCAAATTTAATAAAAAATACTGAGTTATCAGCATTTTTTCAATTTGTTTAAATATCTGACTTTTTGCTCAGCCCTATTTTTAATAAAACATCCAAACTATTGTGCCTGCAATTAATGTAGACATGAAATTTACCATACTATTATCGATAAAAGCCCAACCTTGTATTTTGATACTGCCTTGTTGATACGTTTCGCTAATGTTATTGGAATGAGGCAATTGATATTTTACTTGTATTGTATAACCGAAAAGACTGTCGATAATAGAACCAGCGAATCCACTGATAATTAATAGCATAACAAGTTTGAGTGAATAATATGGCAAGCGAGTTGTATTCCATAAAGCATGGGTTAGGAGATTTGTCATAATGATAAAGGTGCTGCCTGCTAAACTTGCTAATGTACCTAATAGACTAACACTACCTGATTCACCGTTTTTAATTGGTCGAAAGGTGAGCAAGTGAATGGGTTTAGAGCGACTTAGAACGCCAATCTCAGAAGCCCATGTGTCCGCTGTTGCAGCTGCGATAGTGGCAATCGCTGCAAAGTATCCTGTTGGTGTATTCAATGCAGTTCCAATAATTAAGAACATCACACCTGGTAATGCATTTGCTAATACTTGTATAACTTTTCGTTGGTCACGTTTTGATAATGAGTGTTGTATATTAGGGTGCTGTTCTTTAAGCCATTGAATTGCACTGGAGCTGATAAATAATAATAGCAGTGTTAACCAACTAAATGCATCACCAAAATAATAAAAGCTACTGCCAATCATCATTGCGATAATGCTAGCAGAAAAGGTGAGCCGTTTAGTTAGGTAAGCACTGACTGCACCGATGAATGTTATGCCGTAAATCATTGAATTATCCTTTCATTGAAATAGTATGTTAGTTGGATTATATCACAAAAATATGTGATTAGTCAGAAGATAAAGTTGGCTAATAAGTAATAAGTGCTTGTTGATGTCAACGCCGATGATAAGTTATTGTAAATTTTGTACCTATTTTGTGAAACATTATTTTGCAAAAATGCTTGAGTTTAGCATGGGACAATGTTATACTATCATAGTATTCTTCGTGAAAACGAAAAATTTGAACAGTTTGGAGGGAATAAGATGCGCGTTAACATTAACTTAGAATGTACTGAATGTGGAGAACGTAATTATTTAACAGCAAAAAATAAACGTAATAACCCAGACCGTTTAGAAGTTAAAAAATATTGTCCAAGAGATCGCAAAACTACTTTACACCGTGAAGTGAAAAAATAATATAGTGCGATAATGGCGTAATGAAATGAGTAGGCATCCGGGTGCATTAGTGCACAAGGGTGCTTTTTTGCATGAAAAAACACGAATAGGGGAAATCCAATTCGTGCTTTGATATAATTAATTATGCGTCAATTTCAGGAGCATTGCCTAATTCAGCTTGCAACATCCATACCAATTTTTCTAGTTCTCCTTTGAACCCAATTGCCATGTCTTCGCTGACATTATCTGATTCATCACCAGCAACGTCTATTACATGGTGATAGTCTTCAATCAATGTTCTAAATATTTCAATTAAACGTGTTAAATGGTCAGATAAGTTACGTTTGTAGTGTCCTTCAATACTTTGTATTTTAGTTTCTTTAACAAATTCTTCTAGTGTAGAAAATGGAGTCCCATCAATAATAATCAGTCGTTCTGCTACTTCATCTAATTGAGATTCAATTTGATTACGGTAGTCGTCCATACGTTCATGCCAAGTTATGAAATTAGCACCTCTTAAATACCAATGAATTTGGTGGATAGCAGTCGAAGCTTGACTTAAATCAGCTACCAATTGATTGAGTGCGACTTTTGTTTGAGTAAATTTCATCTAAACACATCCTTTATTTATAATTGTTACAAATAAAGAATAACATATATTTATAAAGCATTCAACTTATATAACTTTTATGGATGTGGTTAAAAGGATGTGATTTCTTTATTACTTTTTCGAACTGCGTAACCCAAATCCAATGTGGCTCTCATTTCCCTGCATCAAACGCTGAATATTAGCACGATGACGGTACATTAGAAATAATGCGATGAGTAAGAAGCCGTAACCATAAATACTTGCTTGAGTGAAATAAATATAGAGTGCTGTGGCTGTAAAACTGACCATAGCGGATAGGCTGATAGTGCTTGTTAGATAAATAAGTAAAAATAAAAACAGAGCACCAAAAAAGGCAATTGGCAAACTAAAGCCAGCAGTAACGCCGAATGATGTTGCTACGACTTTTCCTCCTTTAAAATTAGCATAGAGTGGATAGGCATGACCCAAAACGGCTGCAATGGCAGACCCCATAATAATGTACGGTTCATTTGGGAAGAAATGTTTTGCTAATAGGACAACTAATGTTCCTTTAAAAATATCGATCAATGTTACAAAAACAGCAGCTTTGATACCAAAATTACGGCCAACATTCGTTGCTCCGCTATTGCCACTACCTAATTCACGAACATCAACTCTGTGTTTATAACGTGAATACCAAACTCCTGTTGGAATAGAACCAATTAAATAAGCGAATATAAGATAAAGATAATGCATAATAACCTCCAAAGTATATGAGTTTGGTAACAGTGTATCATGAATTATCGTAAAACGGTAGAACTTTTGTGAAATGGTTGACATTCATGAAAACTACCATTAAGCTTAGGCAATAGATACACAATAGGATGAATGGAGGATTTATATGGCAATCTATATCAATATTTATTACACTGGACAAAATGGTTCAGCAAGACAATTTGCTCAAGAAATGCTTGAATCAGGCATTGTTGATACGATTCGTAGTAAATCAGGAAATTTAGGTTATCAATATTTTTCATCTATTGAAAATCCTGAAACAATTCTTTTAGTGGACGCATGGGAAAATCAGCAGGCATTAGATATACATCATCAATCAGAGACGATGCAACAAATTATCAACTTGCGTGATAAGTATGATGTGAAAATGGTCGTAGAGCGTTTTGTCCGAGATAATCAAACTGACTATGCTGACCGTCAATTTATTAGAGAATAAAGGTAAAAGTGACTTGTTTTATCTGAAATACTATTTGAAACTATCAATCTTTTTTTGATATGATATAACAGTTAGAGTAAATAAAAGAGGTGAATTAATGTCAAAAAAGCAGACGACACCCATTCAATATAATGATGATGCCATTCAAATTTTGGAGGGCCTCGATGCAGTTCGCAAGCGTCCTGGTATGTATATCGGTTCGACCGACCAACGTGGGTTACATCATTTAATTTATGAAATTGTCGACAATTCCGTTGATGAGGCTTTATCAGGTTTTGCAGATTATATTTCAGTAACGATTGAAACAGACGGCAGTGTGCGTGTTCAAGATAATGGTCGTGGAATGCCCGTTGGGCAACATGCGACCGGAGTACCGACAATTCAAGTTATTTTTACAGTTTTACATGCTGGTGGTAAATTCGGTCAAGGTGGTTATAAATCATCGGGTGGTTTACATGGGGTTGGTGCTAGCGTGGTAAATGCCTTATCGAGTTGGTTGACAGTTGACGTTGAACGTGAGGGTAGCCACTATGATATGCGTTTTGAAGACGGTGGTAAGCCTGTTACCAAATTGAAGAAAAGTAAAGCAGCCACAAAAACAGGTCATGGTACGACAGTGCATTTTATGCCGGATAAAACTATTTTTGGTAATGCACAAATTAATTCCGAAGTGATTGCTGACCGTTTACGAGAGTCTGCCTTTTTATTAAAAGGATTGACGATTGAAATTACAGATAAGCGACAAGACTATCATGAAGTCTTTCATTATGAACGTGGGTTAGAAGATTTCATTCAATACTTAAATGAAGAAAAAGATTTACTAGGCGATACGTTTAGTTTTTCAGCTACTAGTGAAGAGTTTGAAATTGATTTTGCGATGCAATACAATGACGGCTATTCTGAAACGATTTTATCATTCGCAAACAATGTGCGAACAGCGTCAGGTGGAACGCATGAAGTGGGAATGAAAACTGGTATTACAAAAGCGTTCAATGAATATGGACGACGTGTTGGCCTTATCAAAGAAAAAGACAAAAACTTGGAGGGTAGCGATGTTCGTGAGGGTTTAACAGCCGTTATTTCATTGCGTATCCCAGAGCAGTATTTACAATTTGAGGGGCAAACGAAAGAAAAATTAGGAACTCCTAAAGCACGTGCCCTAGTCGAGAATTTAGTGGTTGAACGTTTAGCGTCCTTTTTAAATGAAAATGGGAATTTCAGTCAAATGATTTTGCGTAAGGCAATTCGTGCCAGAGAAACACGTGAATTAGCTCGTAAAGCTCGTGATGCTGCTAGAAGTGGTTCAAAAAAATCAGCGCAAGAAAAGCTGATTTCTGGTAAATTAACCAAAGCACAATCCAAAGACGCTAGCAAAAATGAACTATACTTAGTGGAGGGTGACTCTGCCGGTGGTTCAGCAAAATTAGGTCGTGACCGTCAATACCAAGCGATTTTGCCATTGCGTGGTAAAGTTATCAACACCGAAAAAGCGTCAATGCAAGATATTATGAAGAATGAAGAAATCAATACGATGATTTATACGATTGGTGCTGGTGTTGGGGCTGATTTTGATATTGAGTCAGTCAATTACGATAAAGTTATTATCATGACTGATGCCGATACTGACGGAGCACATATTCAAGTATTATTATTAACCTTTTTCTATCGTTATATGAAACCTTTATTAGAGGCAGGGAAAGTCTACTTAGCAATGCCACCATTGTTTAAAGTGTCTCGTGGTTCGGGTAAAAAGCAAGTGATTGAATATGCATGGACTGATGAAGAACTTGATGCAGCGATTAAAAAAGTCGGAAAAGGCTATATGTTGCAACGTTATAAAGGTTTAGGTGAGATGAACGCTGATCAATTATGGGAAACAACGATGAATCCAGAAACACGAATATTGATTCGTGTGACGATTGATGATGCTGCACAAGTAGAGCGTCGTGTAACGACTTTAATGGGAAATAAAGTTGAGCCACGACGAAAATGGATTGAAAAGAATGTTCAATTTACACTGGAAACGGAAGATACCTTATTGAATGAACATCATGGTTCAGCAAATGAAGAACATGAAAAAATCGTTTCTCAGCAAATTCAAGTAAACGAAGAAGATACAATGGAGCAAATGGAATTATTTTAAGGGTCGATAAGTAGCGAATATGGTATATAATATTGACGCTAATATCTGTCTTGATAAAAGAAATGAAGTAAGGAGAGTAACATGGTTCAAGAAAATATTCAAGAACTTAATTTTGCCAACGTCATTGGAGACCGTTTCGGACGTTACTCCAAGTATATTATTCAAGACCGTGCCTTGCCAGATATTCGTGACGGATTAAAACCGGTGCAACGCCGTATTTTGTATGCGATGTATATGGATCGTAATACGGCTGCCAATCCTTATCGTAAGTCAGCGAAAACGGTAGGGAATGTTATCGGTAATTATCACCCACATGGTGATTCATCGGTTTATGAAGCAATGGTACGGATGAGCCAGGATTGGAAATTACGTGAAACATTAATTGATATGCATGGTAATAACGGAAGTATGGACGGAGACCCAGCAGCAGCGATGCGTTATACTGAGGCACGTTTATCGCCGATTGCTGATGAATTATTACGTGATATTCAACATCAGACGGTTGATTATTTATTAAACTTCGATGATACATTGGAAGAACCGACAGTGTTACCGGCACGAATTCCAAATTTGTTGGTCAATGGGGCGACAGGGATTTCGGCTGGATATGCAACGGAAATTCCACCGCATAATTTAGCAGAAGTCATCGATGCTTTAGTGTATATGCTAAGTCATAAACGCTATCAATTATCGGATATTTTACAATTTGTTCAGGCACCTGATTTTCCAACTGGTGCGATTATTCAAGGTGCTGACCAAATTCGTAAAGCCTATGAAACAGGGCAAGGTAAAATTATTGTGCGTTCAGTAACCGAAATTGAGCAATTGAAAGGGAACAAGCAACAAATAGTTATCCATGAATTGCCTTACGAAGTCAATAAAGCGAAGTTAATTCAGCGTTTGGACGATATTCGTATTCAACGTAAAATTGAGGGGATTGCTGATGTTCGTGATGAGAGTGACCGAAATGGTGTGCGTGTCGTCATCGAACTAAAACGTGAAGTCAATGCTGAGGGTATTTTACAGTATTTATTAAAGAATACTGATTTACAAGTGAACTATCATTTTAATATGGTGGCGATTCATGAACGTCGTCCAATGGTTGTTGGCTTAATGCAAATGCTTGAAGCATACTTAGCTCATCAAAAAGAAGTATTAACGAAGCGTACAGAGCATATGTTAGCAGCCGATAAGAAACGTCTGCATATTGTGGACGGTTTGATTCGTGTTGTTTCGATTTTAGATGAAGTAATTGCACTGATTCGTGCTAGTGAAAATAAAGCTGATGCCAAACGTAATTTGGAGCGTGAATTTGAATTTTCACCGGAGCAGTCAGAGTCGATTGTGAACTTGCAATTGTATCGCTTAACGAATACAGATATTGAAGCCTTGCAAAATGAAAAACTTGAGTTGAATGAACGTATTTTAATGTATCAAAATATTTTGAACAATGAAGAAACATTGAAAAAAGTATTAGCAAATGAGTTAAAAGATATTAAGAAACGTTATCAGACACCACGTCGCACACGTGTTCAAGCTGAAGTGGAAGAGATTACGGTGGAAACAAGTATTTTAATTCCAGATGAACAAGTGTATGTTTCGGTGACGAAAGAGGGTTACATCAAGCGGACGAGTGTTCGTTCCTTTACAGCATCAGACGCACAAGATTTAGGTAGTCGTGAATTGGATTATCCAATCTTTGTTCAAGAGATGAGTACGCATGATGCGATTGTATTAGTGACGAATAAGGGGAATTACATTCATTTACCAGTGCATGAATTACCGGATATTCGTTGGAAAGATATGGGAATGCACCTATCCACTAATTATCGCTTAGAAGACGGCGAGCAATTAATTGCAGCCTTTAAGTCCGTTATGGACGCATCTACCTTATCAGGTGACGATAATCCTACTTTAGTAATGACGACACGTAAAGGTATGATTAAACAGACAACATTAGATCAATTTACAACGTATCGTAGTTATAAAACGAAAACGGCAACTGCGATGAAATTGAAAGATGACCAAGATGCTGTCATTACAGTTGCTAAGGCAAAACCAGATGTGACTTATGAAGTGATTGTGATTACTGAACGTAGTTATGGTGTTCGTTATGATTTAAGTGGAGTACCAGTTAGTGGTATGAAAGCACAAGGTGTTGTAGCGATTAAATTAAAAGATGACGATAAAGTAGTGGCGTCCTTGCTGATTGATACAGCGATTGAGCGTCCACAATTATTAGCTTTGACGCAAAGAGCACATTTAAAACGTTTTGATGTAGAAGTCGTTGCGAAAGTATCAAATCGTAGCAGTCGTGGACATTTATTACTGAAAGAATTAAAAGCGAATCCACATCGTTTTATCCAAGTCATTGCCTTAACTAAAGGTAATATTCCGATTGTAGTTTTAGGGGATACTGGCAAAACACTCGAGGTAAAAGCATTTGATACGCCAATCAGTGACCGTTTATCTAATGGGTCATTATTGCATGATGCAGAACTGCTAGGACAAGTGATTAGTCTGTATCCAGCACGTTTGAAAATGTTAGACGAAGAATAAGTATAAAAGTAGTCAGTTATATCATTGGGTGTGACTGGCTACTTTTTGTGTTGACTTGGGTTGCCTTGACGTTTATTTCGAATAGTTCTTGAAGTACTTATGCACTTCTACGACCTCTACTACAGTGGTTCGAGGCAGAGCGTCCTCACTTACACCATGATAAAATGCTAGTTAGTTATGTTATTTTTTGTTATAATATGGATTTGTAAAAGATTTTTGAGTGTAGATAGTTTGTTGTGAATCTACAGAAGTATTTATCAGACTATGCTATGAAAAGGTAGGGGAATAATATGCGTGGTTTATTGCCGATTTGGAAAGAAAAGGGAATGACGAGTCATGATGTCGTGTTTCGTCTTCGTAAAATATTAAAAATGAAAAAAATTGGGCATACTGGCACATTAGACCCCGATGTTGAAGGTGTGTTATTAATTTGCCTAGGTGAAGCAACGAAATTAGTTGAATTATTAATGGACGGACAAAAGGCATATGTCGGTGAAATAACATTGGGCTTTGCGACCGAAACAGAAGATAGTAGTGGAGCAGTAATTCAGTCTACACCAGTATTGTCACCTTTGGGTACAAAATTCATCGATGAAACAATGCAACAGTTTATCGGTGAAATTAAGCAAATCCCCCCTTATTATTCGGCTGTAAAAGTCAATGGCAGAAAACTATACGAATACGCACGTCGTGGTGAAACGGTTGAACGCCCTGTGCGACAAGCAATGATTCATTCTTTTGAACGAATTAATGAGCCGCAATATAATGCTGAAACTAAACTTCAATCATGGCAATTTCGTGTTGTGTGTGGTAAAGGCACTTATGTGCGTACTTTAGCAGTTGATTTAGGTGCTGCATTAGGATATGCTAGCCATATGTCGCAGTTAACTCGTAATGCTACTGGGGGCTTTGACGGTAACATGGCTATCACACTGAGTGAAGTTGAATTAGCAGTGGAAAATCAAACGATTCATCAACATATTTATTCGATTGAACAAGCCTTATCCGCCTTTCCAAAAATTGAGTTGACATCTGAACAATTTGACATCATTAAAAATGGTAGTGTTGTAGCAGCTGACTTTTTTGGTACTACGATAGAAGAACCTGTTGGTTTATTTTATAAGGGGATTGCGAAGGCTATCTATCAACCACATCCAAGTAAGGACGGTTTAATTAAACCATTACGAATGTTTGTCTTATCTGAAAATGAATAAAGAAAGTAGGGATTATGTAGTGGAAATTATTCGATTACAGCACCCATATAATAAAAATCAAATTCCAAATCGTGAAATCGTATTAGCACTCGGCTTTTTTGACGGTGTTCATCGTGGGCATCAAGCTGTTATTTTACGAGCAAAAGAAGAAGCTGAAAAACGCAATGTGCCACTGGCAGTGATGACCTTTAATCAGCACCCTAAAATTGTGTATCAAAACTTAAAGCCAGAAGAAGTACAATATTTAACGCTAATTGACCGTAAAATTGAATTGCTTGAAGATTTAGCGATTGATTATTTATATTTGGTAGATTATACCTTGTCATTCGGTACGCAATCGCCACAAGAATTTGTTGACCAGTATATTGTAGGATTGAATGCTGTAGCAGTTGTGGCAGGATTTGATTACACTTATGGAAAAAAAGAGATTGCCAATATGGCAACTTTGCCGGCACATGCTCAAAATCGTTTTGATGTAATTGAAGTGCCAGAACTGACAGTTGATGAGCAAAAAGTCGGCTCAAGTAATATTAAAGAGTTGATTGAATCCAATCAAATTGAACAAGCAAATATTGAACTGGGATATGCGTATCAGACATCAGGTGTTGTCGTCCATGGCGATAAGCGTGGTCGCACAATCGGTTATCCGACTGCCAATGTTCAAATCAATCCACAGGAAGTGCTCCCAAGTGTTGGGGTGTATGTTGTTAAACTATTCGTTGACGGACAGTGGTATCATGGCATGGCATCGATTGGTTATAATATTACCTTTGAAGCGAATCGTAAAAAAACGTGTGAAGTCTATATTTTAGATTTTAATCAAGATATTTATGGGAAAAATGTTAGTGTACAATGGTTATCGTACATTCGTAATGAAATGAAGTTTTCTGGCATTGACGGTTTGATTGCACAATTGGATTCTGATTTAGTGCATACAAAGCAATTTTTTGAACGAAAAGGTGAACAAAATGGAGAGCGTTAAGGCTGCCTATATTCATATTCCCTTTTGCAAGAAAATTTGTCATTATTGTGCATTCAATAAATATTTTTATGACGGACAACCGGTAGGACGTTATTTAACAGGGTTGGAGCAAGAGTTTTCGCTGTACTTAAACGGACGTCAAGAACGATTTGATACGATTTATGTCGGTGGTGGGACACCGAGTTGCTTGAATATAGAAGAATTGACGCAGTTATTGACGAGTATTCAACGTTATTTACCGTATGATGAGCAGACAGAATATACGTTTGAAATCAATCCAGGTGAGTTAACGTTTGAAAAGTGTCAATTGCTAGCCCAATTTGGTGTGAACCGAGTGAGTATGGGGGTTCAATCGTTCAATGACCGTCTATTGCGTAAAATTGGACGCAATCATCGTGAAAAGCATATTTATCAATGTATTGAATGGTTGCGTGAAGCTGGCATTACTAATTTGAGTATTGATTTGATTTTTCGTTTACCGGAGCAAACTATGGAAGATTTTGATGAAAGTTTGACAAAGGCACTGTCCTTAGATTTGCCACATTATTCGCTTTATTCGCTTATTATTGAAAATCAAACATTATTTCAACAATTGCAGCGGCAAGGTAAATTACCATTACCGTCAGAAGATGTGGACGCTGATATGTTTGAGTTAGCGATTCGCCGTTTGCATGAAGCAGGGATTGAACAATATGAAGTCAGCAATTTTGCTCGTCCTGGTTTTGAGTCTCGTCATAATCTCAAGTATTGGCAATATGTACCGTATTATGGTTTTGGTGCTGGGGCACATGGTTTTGTTGACGGAGTTCGCTATTATAATAGTGGCCCAGTTCATCATTATTTGCGAGCGACTGAGGCGAATCAAAAACCACTTGTCAATGAAACGAGCCTATCACTTGAAGACCAAATGGAAGAATATTTGTTTTTAGCATTGCGAACGACAAAAGGATTCTATCTATCTGATTTTGAACAACGATTCAAGAAAGATGCTAATCAATTGTTTGGTGCATTTTTTGCTGAACAAGCGGCAGCTGGTTTGTTAATTTGCGAGAATGACAATGTTCGATTAACAACACGAGGACTATTTTTAGCAGACACCGTATTTCGTGATTTATTAGGAACAATTACAATGGGATGACATAAGTGACATTGGGTGCTTTGTAATGAATTACTAGAGAAATTACCAGAATGCCTATAGTGTGAGCGAGAACGTTCAAGTAAATAAAAGGAGGCGTATAAATGAATAAAAAATTACGTGATATTATTTTTTCGATTTTACTAGTTTTATTAGGTAATTTGATTTTTGCGATTGCCATTAATGCTGTGGTTATTCCAAATCATTTAGGTGAGGGGGGCATAACAGGGTTCTCACTCTTCTGCCTTTACGTTTTTGGTTGGAATAATGCGATTGTGAGTTTCGTTGCCAATGTTATTTTATTAATTATTGGCTGGACGTATCTTGAGAAACGCACGATTATTTATACTTTATTATCAATTGTGGCGATGTCATTGTTTTTACAATACGTCAATATTGGCACGTTTGTGCCAGAAAATACGCTTGTTGCTCCATTGGTAGCAGGATTTTTAATTGGGTTGGGTATCGGTATTGTTATTTTAGGAAATGGAACGACAGCTGGAACGGATATTATTGCCTTAATTATGAATAAATATTTAGGCATTAGCGTATCACGAGCTTTCTTAATTTTAGATATTTTAATTTTGATTCCATTGACTTTTGTTATTGGTTTAGAAAAAGGTGTTTTAACGATTGGAACGCTATTAGTGGCTAGTCAGACACTTTCCTTTATTCTTGAAGGGTTTAATCCTAGAAAAGCAGTGACGATTATTTCCAATAAGCACGAAGAAATTGCGACACGCTTGACGAAGACATTAGATCGTGGTGTTACGATTATGAATGGATATGGTTTTTATACGAAACATGAAAAACACATTATTTATATTGTGATTAATCAACGTCAATTATTGACATTGCAGAAGGTTATCCATGAAATTGACCCTAAAGCATTCGTGACAGTAGCGGATATTCATCAAGTGACAGGTGAAGGATTTACTTACTTCATTGATACTGAAGCTGAAAATCCAGCATTGACTACTACGAGTATTAGTGAACCTTGATACGAAATAAAATTGAAAGACACTCAGTTAGCACTCTGTTTTAAAGAGTGCTAATTTTTTTATCTAAAGTATTGACAAGTGAGATAATCGGGTGTAAGATATAACCATATTAGCACTCAAGTTATTCAAGTGCTAATAAGTGAGGTGAACAAATAAATGAATTTAACACCAAGACAAGAGCAGATTTTACATTTAATCGTAAAATTATACGGTGAAACGGAAGAACCGATTGGCTCACGAACCTTATTGCAAAAAAGTGTTTTAAATGTGAGTCCTGCAACGATTCGAAACGATATGGTGGCATTAGAACAATTGGGCTATTTAATGAAAGCACATAGTTCAAGTGGTAGAATCCCGTCATTTGAAGGGTATCGCTTCTATATTAATCAGCTCATTCAACACTTTAATGAAGAACGTGAATCGAGTCATGCGTTAATTGCACCGATGATGAAAGAACGATTTTATGATATTCATGATTTGGTTAATTATGCGACTGAGCGTTTATCAAAATTAACAGGTTATACAACGGTTGCTTATGTTACTAATGAAAAATTTCGTAGAATGCGTGATTTTAAATTATCAAAAGTGAGCGATACGCAAGTAGTAGCGTCGATAATAACGGATCACAATCGTGTAGAAAGTCAATTGTTTCAGACACCACAGTCGCTTGATGAAGTAGCCATTCGTAAGATTGAAGCAATAATTCAAGATGAGTTGTGTGATTTAACATTGGCAGAAATTTATCCACGTATGCAGTTAACATTGCCACTTAAATTGCAACAAGCAGTGTCGATGCAGTTGAATTTTGCACCACTAATTAAACAAGCATTGGAAACCTATGATTCCAGTGATTATTATGCAGTAGGTAAAAATCATTTGTTTGACATCATCGATACGCAAATGCCAATACAGGCATGGAAAAATTTATTTGATTTAATTGACGGCAATGAAGATTGGTTTAAATTTTTATCCAATACAAAAAATGGCTTAGACGTGATTTTTGATTTTCAATATGCACCGTACCATTATAAGAATTTAAGTATTATAACGGCGAAAATAAAAATCGGTAGTCATCTTGTGAGTTTTGGACTGATTGGTCCAGCAACGATGCCGTATCCAGTAGTGATTCAGCATATGAATCAATTATTAGTAGAATTATCAAGATATTAGCAAATTATGATGAAGGAGGGGTTGTGTTGACTGAAGAAACAAAGGACACAAATGTTCAAAAAGAACCAGTAGAGGAAGTGCAAACAGAGCCGACTGCTACTGAAGAAGTGACAGATATTGAGGCAGAAGATAGTACTCAAGATGAAGTAGAAGTTGATCCAATCGCAGTATTAGAAGCTGAGAAAGAAGCATTAGAAGAACGTGTTTTACGACTTCAAGCTGAAATTGCGAATATGCAACGGATTAATGCTAAGGAGCGTCAAGATGCAGCAAAGTTCCGCTCACAAAAACTTGCTAGCGAATTGTTAGACGTAGTTGATAATCTTGAACGTGCTTTACAAACTGAAACAGTATCTGAAGATGCAGCAGCATTGAAAAAAGGTGTTGAAATGGTGATGACTCAGTTGAAATCAACGTTTGAACGTGAACAAATTGTTGTCATTGATCCAATTGGAGAGGCATTCAATCCGAATTTCCACCAAGCAGTTAGTGTAATGCCGGCTGCTGAAGGGCAAGCAAGCGAAACCGTCTTAACGGTATTACAAAAAGGTTATCAATTACACGAACGAGTGCTAAGACCAGCAATGGTCATCGTCGCAGAGTAAAACATAGTGCGACAATGGGCGGTATGAAATGAACGTCAAGTTAACTCGAGCGAATTAAAATATAAGAATAAAAGACTAAAGGAGATAAATTATTATGGCTAAAATTATTGGTATTGACTTAGGAACTACAAACTCAGCAGTTGCCGTATTAGAAGGTGGCGAAGCAAAAATTATTCCAAACCCAGAGGGTAATCGTACAACACCGTCAGTGGTTGCATTCAAAAATGACGAAATTCAAGTAGGGGAAGTTGCGAAACGTCAAGCTGTAACAAACCCAAATACAATTAGCTCAATTAAACGTTATATGGGTGAGTCACACAAAGAAAAAATGGGTGACAAAGAGTATACACCACAAGAGATTTCTGCAATGATTTTACAATACTTAAAAGGTTTTGCTGAAGATTATTTAGGTGAAAAAGTAGAAAAAGCAGTTATTACAGTACCAGCTTACTTCAACGATGCACAACGTCAAGCAACTAAAGATGCTGGTCGTATCGCTGGTTTGGAAGTTGAACGTATCGTAAACGAACCAACTGCAGCTGCATTAGCGTATGGTTTAGATAAAACAGATGCAGAAGAAAAAGTATTAGTATTCGACTTAGGTGGGGGTACATTTGACGTTTCAATCTTAGAATTAGGTGACGGTGTATTCGATGTATTATCAACAGCGGGTGATAACCATTTAGGTGGGGATGACTTCGACCAAAAAATTATTGATTTCTTAGTAGCTGAATTCAAAAAAGAACATGGTGTTGATTTATCAAAAGATAAAATGGCATTACAACGTTTGAAAGATGCAGCTGAAAAAGCGAAAAAAGATTTATCAGGTGTAACAACAACTCAAATTAGCTTACCATTCATCACTGCATCAGCTGAAGGCCCATTACACATGGAATTAACTTTAACTCGTGCTAAATTCGATGAATTAACACATGATTTAGTTGAGCGTACGAAACAACCTGTTCGTCAAGCATTAAAAGATGCTGGTTTAACACAAAAAGATATTGATGAAGTTATCTTAGTAGGTGGTTCTACACGTATTCCTGCAGTAGTAGAAGCAGTTCGTAAAGAAACTGGTAAAGAACCAAACAAATCAGTAAACCCTGACGAAGTAGTAGCTATGGGTGCAGCAATCCAAGGTGGAGTTATCTCTGGTGATGTAAAAGACATCGTGTTATTAGACGTAACACCATTGTCATTAGGTATCGAAACAATGGGTGGCGTATTTACTAAATTAATCGACCGTAATACAACAATACCTACATCTAAATCACAAGTATTCTCTACGGCAGCTGATAACCAACCAGCAGTAGATGTGCATGTATTACAAGGTGAGCGTCAAATGGCAGCAGACAACAAAACATTAGGACGTTTCCAATTAACTGATATTCCACCAGCACCACGTGGTGTTCCTCAAATCGAAGTAACATTCGATATTGACAAAAATGGTATCGTAAACGTTAGTGCCAAAGATTTAGGTACTCAAAAAGAACAAACTATTACAATTAAATCATCTTCTGGTTTAACAGATGAAGAAATTGAACGTATGGTAAAAGATGCAGAAGCAAATGCTGAAGCGGATAAAGCACGTCGTGAAGAAGCTGATTTACGCAATGAAGTAGACCAATTAATTTTCGCTACTGACAAAACATTGAAAGAATTAGAAGGAAAAGTTTCTGAAGACGAAGTGAAACAAGCAGAAGCTGCTCGTGATGAATTAAAAGCAGCAGTAGAAGCGAATGATTTAGAAGCAATGAAATCTAAACGTGATGCTTTAAATGAAGTTGTTCAAAACTTAACCGTTAAATTATACGAACAAGCAGCTGCAGCTCAACAAGCAGCACAAGGTGCTGATGCTACTGACAATGCTTCAGCAAATAATGACGGTGTTGTTGACGCAGATTTTGAAGAGGTAGACTAATCAGGCATTCAACAAGCATTAATACGATAATGAGGGAGCTGAAAGAAATTCCGGCTCCTATCAATCGTTCATAGTCAAAATTTGTGAAGCAAGGAGGGTGAAAATGGCTAGTAAACGAGATTATTATGAAGTATTAGGTGTCTCTCGTGATGCATCTGATGCTGAAATAAAAAAAGCATACCGTCAACTTTCAAAAAAATATCATCCGGACATTAATAAAGAACCAGGTGCTGATGATAAATTTAAAGAAATTAGCGAAGCATACGAGATGCTAAGTGATAGCCAAAAACGTGCAGCCTACGACCAGTATGGTCATGCAGCCAATGATCCAAACTTTGGTGCTGGTGGTTTCGGAGGTTTCGGTGGCGGCTTTGGTGGTGCTGGAGGTTTCGGTGGCTTTGAAGATATTTTTGAATCATTCTTTGGTGGCGGTGGTGGCGCAAGTCGCCGTCCAAATGCACCACAACGCGGAAATGATTTACAATATCGTGTGACATTAACCTTTGAAGAGGCAATTTTTGGTAAGGAAGCGACGATTACTTATAAACGTCAGGAAGAATGTCATACTTGTCATGGGTCAGGTGCAAAAGAAGGCACTGAGCCAGTGAAATGCTCACGCTGTCACGGAACAGGTGCAGTGCAAGTAGAGCGTAATACACCATTTGGTCGTGTCATGACACAATCTGTATGTGATGTATGTCAAGGTACAGGTAAAGAAATTAAAGAAAAATGTACAACTTGTCATGGTCATGGTACTGAAAATCAAGAGCATTCTGTTAAAATTAATGTGCCTGCTGGTGTCGAAGATGATCAACAAATGCGTTTATCTGGACAAGGTGAAGCTGGTAAAAATGGTGGTCCTTATGGTGATTTATATGTCATCTTTAGAGTGCAACCGAGCGATAAGTTTAAGCGTCAAGGAACAGAGATTTTCTATGAATTGCCGATTAGTTTTGCACAAGCAGCTTTAGGCGATGAAATTAAAGTGCCAACGGTACATGGTAATGTGAAGTTAAAAGTACCTGCTGGTACACAAACGGATACGACTTTCCGATTACGTGGCAAGGGTGCTCCAAGTTTGCGTGGTGTTGGACATGGTGACCAACACGTGACGGTAAAAGTAGTGACACCGACTAAATTATCAGAAAAAGAACGGACCTTATTTAAAGAATTAGCCAAAGAAAGTGGCGAATCTGTTAAAGGACACGAGGGTGGCTTTTTCGATAAAATGAAAGATATGTTTGACGGAAAATAATAGTACGAGCAAGAATAGAGAGCTTTAACAAGAATTACTTGTTAAGGCTTTTTGTTTACCTTAAATTCTTCAACTAATACATTATTGTAAAATAAATAATAGTTGAATATAATTGAAGCAGTAATCAATATAGAAAACTTAAAACATTGCCATTGATAATTTGAGTTAAGATTTTGAGCATTGGATATTAGTCTATAATTAGATTTAGGAATAATAGGAAAGTTATACGGATTTAATAATAAGGAGATGACAGAAGATATATGGCAAGATACAAAATTGGCTCAAGCGACGAAACTTGGGATTTTAATGAGGCATATTTAGCAGCCAATGACGGTGATATTCTAGAATTTGATAATGGTTATAGCTATACTATCACTGAAGAAAATACATTTATCATTGATAAAAGTTTGACTTTTGTAGGAGAATATACTACGAATGAAAATGGTGGCAGAACATTTACAAATACTCTAAGAGGACATTTTGTTATCAAAAATGGTGCTAATGTGACTTTTCAAAATATGTGGTTTTATCCTAGTGGGGATCGAGAGATATTCAAAGTTTATGAAGAATCTGTCTTAAATCTCTGCACAGTGGTAATACAAAATGATAGAAAAGATTATTCGAAGTTTGTAATTTTCTATAGTGAAAAATCTACTTTGAATTTAAATGATTTTGAAGTGAAATATTCAGAAAGAGGTGAAGTAATCAATGTAGTTAATGAATCTGTACTTAATGTTTCTGATTCTCGAAATCTGTGGTGTGCAATTTTTATCGAACATTCTAAAGCTGAAATAGATAATTGTAATATTTCTACCCATAAAAACAATGTAATAAATGTAGAAAATAATTCTGAGATTGCGATTCGAAATTCTACAATTATAAGTACCACTCCGAATGAAAAAAATTGGCCTGCTGTTATTATTGATAATTCTACTTTCACAACGGAAAACTGTATTATTAAACAGGAAAATTATGATGCTGCTGTATGTGTTATCAATAAGTCTGTTCTACAAAGTTCAAATGACATATTTTACTCATTTAAGCTGAAAGATACAGTTGCGTATTTAAACGGGACAACTGTTGAATATGGTATTTTTGCATATGAAAACTCTCATATCATTAGCCAAGAAGGCATTGTTATTAAAGGAAAATGGGATGAAACAATTGACTTATTATTATCGGAAGACACATCATTAATTGCGAATCAGTTGGAAATTAATCGAGTGTGTAATCCTAATATTCGCATAGAAGAACAGTCTATCGCCTATGTTCATTCCTTACAGTTCCCTGGTGGGAATGTGGAAGACATAGTGATTGAAAAATCTGACACTAGCCATTTTCATACAGGAGTTGTGAATAAAAACTCTAGTGCTGCCACATCTGTTACTGAAGTAGAAAAGTCCGAAGAAATAGATGCCATGGAAGAATTATCTAATCTAGTTGGTTTACATCAAGTAAAACAATCGATTGAAGTCATGGTCAATCAAGTAGCTGCCAATCGTAAACGTATTGAAAAAGGATTAAAATCACTTCAACAAAATTTAAATGCTGTTTTTGTCGGTAATCCGGGAACAGGAAAAACAACAGTTGCACGATTATTAGGAAAAGTTTTGTTTCAATATGGTGTTCTATCGGGAGAAGAATTTAAGTTTATAGAAGTTACGGAAGCAGATCTTATTTCTAATCACATTGGTGAAACAGCGATTCAAACTAAAGAATTTTTAGAGCAGGCTCGAGGTGGCATTCTTTTTATCGATGAAGCGTATACTCTAAATAAAAAAGAAAGTTCTGTTAACTTTGGCCAAGAGGCAATTGATACCATTATGAAATATATGGAAGATTATCGTGATGAAATTATGGTTATATTTGCGGGATACACAAAAGAAATGGATCAATTCTTAAAGACAAATCCCGGATTAGTTTCTCGCGTACCTAATCGATTTGTATTTGAAGACTACACTGCAGAAGAAATTATTCAATTAGGAGAACTCTTACTAGAGAAAGATCAATTTATCTTAGAAGACAATTCATATTATGCTAAAAAAGTAACTAAGGCTTACAATCAATCTTTAGATCGCTCTAATGGCCGCTGGATTCGAAACTTTAATGAATCATTAATAAAAGAACAGTTAAATCGTATTGTGAAGACAAATAGTGACGATGTCGAAACGATTCTTAATTTAGATATTGACGTAGTTATTTCTAAGAATCACCCCGAAAATATAGCTCATTCAGAAGATGCATTTGAACAACTAAATACCTTGATTGGTATTCAAAAAGTTAAGCGTCAAGTGCAAGAATTTATCTACCAAGTAGAAGCTAATCGGAAAAAAGAAGAATTGGGAATGAAAGTAGAAGACTTCACACTGCATTCTTTATTCTTAGGGAATCCTGGAACAGGAAAAACGACTGTTGCTCGAATAATTGGTAAGGTTCTTTATCAAAAAGGCATTATTGCAACGAATAAGTTTATTGAAGCATCACGAAGTGATTTTGTTGCTGGATATATTGGACAAACAGCTATCAAAACACGAGAAGTCTTAGAATCAGCTTTAGGTGGCGTGTTATTCATTGATGAGGCTTATACTTTAAATAGTAATAGCGGAAATGATTTTGGAAAAGAAGCAATCGACGAAATTCTGAAATTCATGGAAGATCACCGCCGAGATATCGTAATTATTTTTGCCGGTTATACAAAAGAAATGACAGAGTTTTTACAAATTAACTCTGGACTAACAAGCCGGATTCCAACTACTTTTGATTTTGAAGATTATACACATGAAGAAATTGTACAAATCGGTTTACTAGGATTGACAGAGTATCAAATTGATACAGAATTTTATGCAGCTAGCGTAAAAGCTGCATATGATTCTACAGTTGATCGTAGCAATGGTCGCTGGATTCGCAACTTTAATGAAAAGTTATTAAGAATACAATCAGCTCGTCTAATTCAACAAAATGAGGATAGTTTTGATATCATCACAAATGAAGATATTAAAAATGCAACAGAGAATTAATACAAATGGTTTTCAAAATATATTAAGTGATTTTGTTTTTGTATGATAAAGTGATTCCACGAAATAAAGTATTAAAACTAGACTGGAATTCGGTAATATAATCCGAGTTTCAGTTTGATTTCTGCTTTTCCTATATAAGTGGAGATGCTATAATAATCTGAAACAAGATTACATGTTCGGTTTTGTTGATAAATTTATTAGGACGTAAAAAGTTATAAGCTGTTCAAGTCAATAGGTAACAGTTTAAGTGAAAGGTGAACTATGGGGTTAACATTTTATCAATATATACAGAAATTTACAGATTATGATGCAAATGATCCGATGAGCCGGTTAGCGAATGCGATTCATCAAGACCATGCGTTTCCAAAACATACAACTGATTTTGACAAAATATCCGATTATTTAGAGTCAAGCAGTCATTATACGAAATTAGTGAGTATTTTTGATGAGGCTTGGTCGAAATATCAATGGGATATGGATTAAGTTGAATAATGTTCAAGGCGAGAATAAGTGAGTTCTCGCTTTTTGTTTTGACAGTCTTAGCTAAGTTTGTACGGTTATCCAATGATTTTAAGTTCGCACAATGTTAGTTTATCTACATTATATTGTCAAAAATTCGAACGATGTTTTACTAATGCAGAATATTTTTAATAAAAGGCTTTCCAAAAAGTATCGAAACATGTTAGAATAACAAAAAATGAGAGGGAGATGAAAAATGAATAAGAACTATTATTATTTAGAAATGAAAACACATCATTTATTAGTTCCGTATCTGAACAAAGAACGGCGAGTTCGTATTCTTTTACCGAAAGATTATCATAATGAAGAGGTATCATATCCAGTCGTTTATTTTCATGATGGACAAAATGTCTTTCATAGTAGAGAATCCTTTAGTGGATATTCTTGGAAAGTCGTGCATACAATTAAAAAAAATCCTGATTTACCTAAGATGATTATCGTTGCGATTGATAATGACGATGAGAATCGTATGAATGAATATGCTCCTTGGTGGTTTGAGGGAATGGGCATTTTACAAAGCCGTATTGGTGGTAAAGGTGTCGAATATGCAGAATTTGTCATGAATGTCGTCAAACCTTTTATTGACGCTAACTATCGTACGAAATCGGATAAAGCACATACGGCAATGGTAGGTAGTTCTCTTGGGGGGAATATTACTCAATTTTGTGGGATTCAATATCAAGATAGTATCGGTGGTTTAGGTGTTTTTTCATCGGCTAATTTTTTGAATCAGCAATCGTTTAATCGTTTAATCGAACGAAAACCACTTAATCCTGACCAACGAGTGTTTATCTATGTCGGAACACAAGAGGGCGATGAGACAGATTCGACCTTAATGGCAGGCAATATTAAGCAGGCATACATAGATACTTCGGTATTGTATTATCAACAATTAATTAAAGCGGGCATTCCATTAGAGCATCTGCAATTACGCATTGTTGCCGATGCGTTTCATACGGAAGAAGCATGGGCAAATGAAATGTTAAATTGTTTTCGCTTATTAAGTGAAAAATGGTAAATAACAAATAACAGGAGGTACTGATGCAAGTAGAATTTTTAAGTCATTATAGTGGACATCTTGGTCGTGAGATGTCATTGAATCGTTATGGGCATTCTGGAATGCCGATTGTTGTTTTCCCGTCATCGGGTGGATCGCATTTTGAATATGCAGACTTCGGTATGATTGAAGCGTGTCGATATTGGATTGAAGCAGGGAGAGTACAATTTTTTACCCTTTCAAGTGCTGATGCTGAAACATGGGAAGCAAAAGGAAAGTCGGCACATGATATGGCACGTCGCCATGTTGATTATGAACGTTATGTTATCGAAGAGGCAATTCCTTTTATTAAACATCGTACAGGGTGGTTTGACCCGATGATGACAACTGGTTGTAGTATGGGAGCATACCATGCACTTAATTTTTATTTACAGCACCCCGATGTGTTTCAAAAGGTTGTAGCATTATCTGGTGTGTATAATGCTAGTTTCTTTACAGGTGATTATGGTAATGACCCACTTGTTTATCAAAACTCACCGAGCGACTACATTTGGAATCAACATGATGAGTGGTTTATCAATCATTATCGTAATGGTGATATTATTGTGTGTACTGGTCTAGGAGCATGGGAGCAGGACGGATTGCCGTCATTTTATTCGTTGAAACAAGCATTTGAACAAAAAAATATTCCAGCTTGGTTCGATGAATGGGGGCATGATGTTGCACATGATTGGGTTTGGTGGCGTGAGCAAATGCCGTATTATATGGGACATTTATTTGGTTAGGAGGAAAGTTGTATGAACTATATTGTGATTTCACCTTATTATCCGTATAATTTTCAAAAATTTTCAATTGAGTTAAAAAACAAAGGTATCAATGTATTAGGAATTGGTCAAGAACCTTATGACCAGTTGGGTAGTGAATTGCAAGGAGCATTAACAGAGTATTTCCGTGTTAATAATTTAGAAGATATTGATGAAGTGAAACGTGCAGTTGCTTTTCTTTTTTATAAGCATGGGCCGATTGAACGCATTGAATCACAAAATGAGTATTGGTTAAATATGGATGCTGAATTACGTGAGCAGTTCAATGTACCAGGCGTGAAGCCGTCTGAATTGAATTTTACTAAACGTAAATCAGAAATGAAGAAGAAATTTATCGCAGCTGGTGCACCAGTTGTATCCGGTGAAGTAGTATCAAATAGCGAAGATGTTGAGCGAGTGGTGAAACAATTAGGCTTGCCATTAATCGCTAAGCCTGATATTGGAGTGGGGGCTGCTGCTACTTATGCCTTAAAAACAGCAGAAGATGTTGAAATATTTAAACAAAACTGGGACGGACATACAGATTATTTCTTTGAAGAATTTGTCGATGATGCTCCGATTGTGACATATGACGGTCTATTGGATAAAGAGGGCAATATTGTATTTGAAACAGGTTTTGAATATACCTACACACCAATTGAATTATTATCGCAAACGGTAGATATTTCTTACTATGTAACGAAAGAGATTGACCCTGTATTAAGAAAAATTTCGCAAAAGATTATTAAAGAGATTGGTATGAAAGAACGATTTTTCCATATTGAATTTTTCTGTACAGGTGAGCAAGAATATATTACCATTGAGTATAATAATCGCCCACCTGGTTCATTTTCAATGGATTTATACAGTTTAGCGTATGATACTAATTTATATGCTGACTATGCTGGATTGGTTGCTGGGGAAACGGTGACTCAAAAAGAAGATAAGGTAGCGACTGCAGCGATTACACGTCGTGCAGGTGTACATTATCGTTATGATGAAGCTACTTTATATGAGCGTTTTGGGCAATATATTGTAGCTCGATACGATAATCCAGAAGCCTTTTCAAGTTTACAAGGGCATTGGACATTCATGGTCAAAGGATGTACAGACGATGAATTAACGTCGATTATTCATGACTTTACTGAGCGAGTGAATTAGATAAAATTAAATGTTGACTGTTAACGGAATGCTGCTACTTGTTGGTATTTTGGGGAGTTCAGTCAGCATTTTTTAGTTAAAAAAGAATTAGTCGCAGCTGAAAAAATTTGTAACGGTATCGTCATATAGGCTTGTTATTAGTTTAATGACTTTTTGCTACTTACTGTGGTATGATAATCATAATGAGATTTTTTTATGCGGAAAAGAAGTGGCTAAAAATCTTATTTATAGATGAATAATAATAAGGAGTTTTAACATGAGTGTACATATTAATGCAAATAAAGGTGATATTGCGAAAGTTGTTTTATTTCCAGGAGACCCATTGCGTGCAAAATTTATTGCTGAAACATTTTTAGAAGATGTGGTTCAATATAATACAGTTCGTAATATGTTTGGTTTTACTGGAACGTATAAAGGCGTTCGTATTTCAGTTCAAGGTTCAGGTATGGGAATGCCGTCCGCTATGATTTATGCTGAAGAATTGTATCAGGAATTTGATGTCGACACGATTATTCGTATCGGTTCAGCTGGTGGTATGAAAGAAGAAGTAAAAGTGCGTGATATTGTCTTTGGTATGGGTGCTACAACTGATTCAAGTGCATTACATCATATTTTTGACGGTCAAGTACATTATTCAGCGATTGCGTCATTTGATGTATTAGATACGGCGTATCATATTGCTAAAGAAGTTAATATTGAAGGGATTCATGTAGGTAATATTTTATCGAGCGATCGTTTTTACAATGAAGAAATGGACAAAGCAAAATTAGCTCGCTACGGTGTGTTAGCCGTTGAAATGGAAGCTGCTGGTATCTATGCGGTTGCAGCTAAACATAATCGTCGTGCCTTAGCAATGTGTACGATTAGTGACCATTTATTAACAGGAGAAGAAACAACAGCACAAGAACGTGAACAAACCTTTACACAAATGATGGAAATTGCATTAGAAACTGCTGTTCAATTACAGAAATAAGAAGGGGATAACATGAAAGATATGAAACGTATTTTTGGTACCTTGCTATGTTCAGCAGTGGTATTGTCTTATGCACCGTCATTGTTTGCACAAGAAACGACTACGGAAACAGAACAGACGACTCAACAAAATACGGAGCCTGTCGTTGAATCGCCATTAGAAGATAAGGATATTAAAAAAATTGTTGATGTCTATAATTCGATTATCGATAATTACATTGAAGATATTGATAAAGAACGTTTACTGCAAGGTGCATTAGAGGGAATGGTGTCATCATTAGGCGACCCTTATTCTGAATATTTAGACGCTGAAAAAGCAGATGCTTTTGACGAATCGATTGAGGGGTCATTTTCTGGTATTGGGGTGCAATTTACGCAGCAGAATGGTCAAGTGGTGATTATTAGTGCGATTGCTGATACACCGGCTGAACGAGCCGGTTTGCAACCGAATGATATTATTTTAGAGGCTGGTGGCGAGAAATTATTAGATAAAAATACATCTGAAATCGTCAAATTAATTCGTGGTGAAGTCGGAACAAAAGTTGACTTAAAAATTCAACGTGGTTCGACTACCTTTGATGTAACGGTTGAACGTGCAGAAATTCCAGTTAATTCAGTTACCGGTGAAATGGATAAGAATAATAAAGAGATTGGACATATTAAAATTGCGCAATTTGGCACGACTACGGCTAAAGAATTAGAAGACGCTGTAACAGCATTGCGTAAAGAGGGGGCTAAAGCATTTATTATTGACTTGCGTAATAACCCAGGTGGATTATTAGACCAAGCGATAAAAATGGGAAATATGTTCTTAAAAGACGGACAAAATGTGTTGCAAATGCAAGAACCACATGCTGACCCAGTTCCAATTATTGCGAATACTGTTTTGTATGGTAAATTTAAAATTACAGAGCCTTATGCTGTGCTAATTAATGGTGGTAGTGCCAGTGCCAGTGAAATTTTAGCAGCAGCAATCGGTGAAAATACTGACTACCCATTAATCGGAACGAAAACATTTGGTAAAGGGACTGCCCAAAATATTACAAGTAAAACGGAATTAGGGGAGTTAAAATTAACCGTTGCGAAATGGTTGACGCCAACTGGTGCTTGGATTCATAAAACAGGAATTAATCCGGATATTGAAGTAGCAGCTGAACCATTATCTGAAGCGATTTTGTTAAATTATAAAGAAACGCTGAAAGAGGGCGATTCAAATGATTATGTTAAATCAGCGATTGTCATGTTGCGTGCATTTGGATATGAAATCGAATCTGATTATATTTATGATGAATCAGTAAAAGCAGCTGTTGAAGCCTTTCAAGCTGACCATGAGTTAAAAGTGGACGGTCTGATTACAGGCGATACAGCAACTGCTTTGAATACAGCTTCACGTGAATATTTACAAACACATGATGTGCAGTACGATAAGGCAGTAGAAACTGTCGAGAAAGCACTAGGAAAAAATGAATAGAATTATTAAAGAGTTTATCCATTTACTTTTTTCAGTAACACTAGCCATTGTCATCTTCATGGGTTTAAAAGAATATGTTGTGCAACCATTTCAAGTTGAAGGACATTCCATGGATTTGACTTTAGCTAGCGGAAATCAAATGGTGCTAAATAAAGTAATAAAAGAACAGCGTTTTGATATTATAACCTTTCCGGATCCGACTGGCTTAACGACCAATCACTATGTGAAACGATTAATTGGTTTACCTGGTGATACGATCGAAGTGAAAAATGACCAATTGATTTTAAATGGGATTGCGTTAGAAGAGCCGTATTTGGAGCCTTTGAAGTCGCAAACTGACGGAGTTTTTACAGAAGATTTTTCATTATGGGATACAATCGGCAGTATAACGATTCCGGAAGGGTATTATTTTGTCATGGGAGATAATCGACCACAATCAGGGGATAGCCGTCAATTTGGGTTAGTTCCGATTGACTCGATTCAAGGGATTGCAGAGTGGACTTATTTTCCGATTAAAGCGTTCGGTAGCGTTGAACGCTATCAGTTGAATCATGATGCTACGCAGATTATTAAGAGACGTAAATTCCTAAAGTAAGTTCCACAGTTGGAAAGGCTGACGTTACTTCAGGAAAAAAGGCTATAAATAACGGAATTTAAGGTGGGAAAAGTCTAAAAAAAGTGCTAGAATGCAAGTAGAAATGGATAAAATCAAGGAAATGTTTTAACGAGAAAAAGTATCATTAGGCATGCTAAATAACCTAAATTGCCAATTTCTCATGGTAACATCCACTGTAACGGAACTTAGGTTGGGAAAAAAGATTGAGTATGTAGCCTCATATCTCCTTGTTTTTATCAGTAATAGATATGCCTGTTTTGTAAGGGAAACAGGTTTCTTTTTATATTTAGATTATAACCCTATTTGCTTAAGTAAAGCAATGGATTGTACAACCTCTTCAGAGGGAACACGTGAAATCCCAAGAGCATTAGTTAATGTTTCATCAAAAATAAAGGTAAACATATCATAGGCAGATTTACCATTAAATTTTTCTCGTTTAACGGAATTGATATGAGAGAAGATACAATTTAACTTTTCTTGAGTCCAGTGATCAAATGATGTTGATTTTGGTGCAATATCTCGAAATAAAGTATGATTTTTTTCAATCCTAGCCTTTTGATCAGAACGTCTAGGGTCACAAAAGAATAAAGAGGATTTAGTGTCACCACTACAATCCTGTTCGAGTCTGTCTACCAGTGCAAACTCGCCACCATTATCCGTTAAAATGGTTGGGAAATAGGTACTAAACAGAAAACCACTGTCTAACAAACGACGCTTTAATGCCTCAACTCCATATGTCACCGATAGGGCAGTTTTATTATCAACAAGAATAGCGAACATAAAATTGGAGGCTGAATGTAAAAATGTGACGATGATCTTTCCACCGACTTTTCCTAAAACAGTATCCATTTCAAGCCAGCTATCATAATGATGTTCATTGAGATGATTTTTAAAATCAAGATAGGTACGATTTTCTCTTGATTTTGGATTAATAGGATCTAAAATCGGTTTGGCTTTACGGCGTTTAAATTTAACGACTCGTGGAAATTTCACTGCCGAAACGGTAAGTAATCCTTTTTTGAGATGACGATAGACGGTAGATTTTGAAATGGGTAGGTCATGTGTTTGGATAATGTGATAGAGATGTTGACCATTATGGATGCCATTTGAAATGATGTGATCCATTTCATAAAAGGATTCTTTATTAAGAGCAACATTTTCTCTCGATTCAGAAAGTAATTCTAAGTATTCGTTTTGAGCTCGTTTAGCATAATAGAAATGTTTATCAAAGCCACACTGACGCGACTTTTTAGGGCATGCGTTACAGACAAATGGCGCTTTTAGTAAGTAGGGGCAGGTTATTTTCGTAGGGACACCCTGTTTATCGAAATGTTGAACATCGGATTCTTTAACGAGAAGATGCTTTTTAACTTCTTTAGAAATAGTTGTGGGATCTTTCTTAATTCTTTTAGCGATTTGTTTAAAAGTCATTCCTAAGTCAAGACCATTTTGAATTAAGAGACGTTGATCTTCAGTAAGATGTTTATATTTTTTTGGTTGATGATTTAATTCATTGTTTTTCATAATATTTTTCTGGGCTAATACTCATCTTATTCCCAAGTTAAATTCTACTAAAAAACACTTCCCAAGGTAACGTCCACATCGTCTTTCCACTGTGGAACTTACTTTAGGAATTTACTGATTATTAAGAGATAGGATTTTCTTTGTTGATAATAGAAGAAATGTTCTGTATAATAGAAATAGAAAGAGCCGAGCTGGAACTCGACTCTTGTGTAGAACCGCTTCAGACGGTGGCTACTACTTATAAGGAATTATAAGCCGTTTAACGCCAAAGTTAAGAACGGCTTATTTTTTGTGGTTGTCATTGAAGATTTGATAGCACAAAGCAATCAAACTGATAGCGAAATTGCTAAACAATAAGATTGTTTGTACGACTTCAAAAGGAGCCAACCTATGCTACTCCTTTCTTCCGGATTTCAGTACTTACAATCATAAGCACCACCTCCTTTATGATTGGGGTAGCCACCGTCTTCACTTTTCTACATATCCAGTATATCAAAGATATATAGAATTTCAATGTAATCGTTTTAAATTAGTGGATTTTTTTAGTTGCTAACCAAAAAGATGTTCTGTATAATATAAATAGAAAGAGCCGAGCAGCAACTCGACTCTTGTGTAGAACCGCTTCAGACGGTGGCTACCGACTTATGTTAAACAATAAGCCGTTTAACCTGCCAAAGTTAAGGACGGCTTATTTTTTATGCTTGTCTGTAAATATTTGATAGCACAAAGCAATCAAGTTGATAACAACACTGCTAAACAACAAGATTATTTGTACTGTTTCAAATGTAGCCAAACTGCTACTCCTTTCTTTAAGAATTTCAGTACTTACAATCATAAGCACCACCTCCTTATTGAGATTGGGGTAGCCACCGTCTTCACTTTTCTACGTCTTTAGTATATCAAAGATACATAGAATTTCAATGTAATCGTTTTAATTGCGCGAAAAATTTTTTGTGGAAAAATATAAACTGTAAGCACTCCTAACTGATTCATTCATTTCATCGAATAAAACAAAAGACAACTGAGAGTTATTTCTCAGTTGTCTTTTGTTTTATTACTGTGCCGTTGTTTCCTCTGGCAATGCTGGTTCTACAATAGTATCAGGATCGAGTGTTGTTTCGCCACTTTCAGTTGTTTCACTACTTTCGGTTGTTGTCGTTGTTTCATCAACCAAATTAATAGAGTAAATCAATGTATCAGAAGTGCTATTACCTAATATAATGCGTAATCTCAAGGTATAATTGCCAGCAGTCGGTGGTGTCGGGATATTAAATTGAGTATCCGTACCTGTGTAGACTACTTTGTCATTTAACACCAATTCATAGATAGCATTTTGTGGTAAGTTGCCAGACCAGTTAGCTTCAATTTGTTCTTTTTCTTGATTATAAGTTGCACTAAAACTTGTTGGTGCATCTACATATTGTCCATAAGCTAAAGATTGAAGTGTCGGTAATGTACTACTTGCTACAAATAATTCTTTTGAGCGTGCTTCAACTGGTGTAAACGGACCAGGTAACATAATTGGGTCTGTATATTTTTCGATTTCGATTTGCGTCACAGAATTTGGTTTTTGCCAGTCGGTTATCGGAACATTCCGCATCAAATACGTCATCATCTCTTTATAAATCAATTGTGGTAGACGAGTTTCCTCTAAAGTCAAGTAATTACCTGATTCATAAGGATTATCATAGCCGACCCATGTAGCAATGGCATATTGAGGTGAAAAACCAACAAACCAAGCGTCTGGTGCAGCGTATGTGCTACTATCTAAGCCAAGTTGAGCTAATTGTTCATTTGTATAATTTGTTGTACCAGTTTTACCAGCATGGTGCAGTCCGTCAATGGCTGCACTTGTCGCAAAGACACCTGGAACACCTTTTAAGATATCCGTCAACATATAAGCAGTAGAATCTTTCATCGCTTGTGTTTTCGTTGTTTCGTAAACTTCTTCTGTTCCTGCTGCAGTAATAACCTTTCTAACAGTGTACGGTTTATGATAAGTTCCATAATTAGCAATCGCTGCGTAAGCACCCGATAATTGAATAGGCGTGACTTCACCACCAATCGCATTGGCTTCAACAAGCTGACGTTTATTATCGTTTAAAATGTTAATGTCTAATTTTTGTAAAAAGGCATAAGCATTATCTAAGCCAACTTCTTTAAGCATTTTTAATGCTGGGATATTACGAGAACCGGCTAGGGCTTCACGCAAAGTCATTTTACCTTTATATTCAAAGTCATAGTTATAAAGTTCAGAGCCGTTAGAGTAGGTCATCGGTTCATCGACTACTAACTGTCCAGTTGAATAATTCAAATATTCGATAACAGGACCGTAATCAGCTAATGGTTTCATGGTAGAGCCGATACTGCGATTGAGTGTATTCGCTCGGTTTAATCCCATGACGACATCTTGTTTTCGCCCACCACTGATAGCTTGAAGTGCACCGGTTGTGACATCAATTATGGAAACCGCTGTCTGCATTGAATTGTCAGGGAAGACAACAGCTTTATTTTGATTGACCGTTTCATAAAGATGACGTTGAACATCTAAGTTTAAGTTGGTATAGACTTCAACTCCGTCGGTATAAATATTGATATTTGATTTTTCTTGTACTTCTTTAGCAACAACATCAATATAGGCGTCAACCATATAATCTTGTTCAGCCAGTGTTTTATCGTCTAATGGAACAAGTGTCGATTCAATCGTGGTATTGACAGCTGTTTGATATTCGGATTGTGTAATTAAACCACGTTTGAACATGACTTCTAATACTAAATCACGACGTTCTTTGGCAGCTTCAGGATAAGTATATGGGTCATAGAGCGACGGTGCTTGTGGAATACCAGCTAATAAGGCAGCTTCAGCTAAAGTTAAATCAGCTAAATCTTTATTGAAAAATACACGTGTCGCTGTTTTAGCACCGTAAACATTGTTTGAATAAAATAGTTTGTTTAAATACAAAGTTAAAATTTCGTCTTTTGAGTATTGTTGCTCAATCTGTAAGGAAAGCCATGCTTCTTGTGCCTTTCGCTCTAATGTTTGGTCAGTAAAATCAGTTGAGAAAACAGATAATTTGACTAATTGTTGTGTAATGGTACTACCACCTTCACGAATAGCACCGGAACGAAGATTAGAAATCAATGCTCCGACAATTCGGATTGGGTCAATCCCATGATGCGTGTAAAAACGTGAATCTTCAATTGAAAGTACGGCATCTTTTAATACTTGTGGCACATCTTCTTTTTTCATCAAATCTCTGTTTTGACCACCGAGTTCCTTAATTAAAGTTCCCTCTTGGTCATAAATTTTTGATGATACTTGCCCTTGTAAATCGGAGGCAGTGATTTTAGGTGCATTGATAGCATAATAGCCAAATAAACTAGCACCACCGATTACTGCAAGGAAGAAGAGAGCGACTAATAGAATAAAGAAACGTTTAATCCAGTTTTTCCGACGTTTTGGACGCATTTTCTTTTTCGGTCTGCTTTTTCGACCTGATTTTTGTTCGTATTTTTTTCGTTCAACTCGGCTACCTGTTGCCATGGAAGAAATCATCCTTTCTTTTTAGCTTTGTCGATTTTGCAAATAATCATCTAAAGCATCTAAATAATCGATGAGAGGAAAGACTCCAGTTTTGCACTGAAATCCTACTGCTTTAACGTAGTCATACGGTAAACTTTGCTGTTTTTCTGTTTTGATAAAAGCATCTACTTTTTCGTATGGAATAACATACACTTCTTGGTGTACGGCAAATGATAAAATTAAAAAGGCAATGCCACCTTGTTCAATACACTGCAACATATGATGACGTTGATGTTCAGGTAAGTTTGCCAGTGGAAAACTTGTTTTATTTTTTGTTTCTTTCGCTTCAAAGTCAATATACAATCCTTGATAAACCCCATTATAATCGGTAGTAGAGGCATTGCGATAATAAGCTTCTGTTATTCTGGCTGCACTTCGTTTGGGATAATCAACTTTTACCACTTGAATGGGGGTAGGTTTCTTATGAATCACAGCTAGACGGTGCGTATTATAATAATCATTCGATTGATTGATTCTATCTTCGAGTGACATTCCACGACTGCCATATTGGGTTTGTTTATTGGAGGTTTGTGTTGACGACTTAGCGTTTCGTTTTGGTCTAGTACCACTTGGATATTGAATCATGGACAAGCCTCCTTATTTCACATTATACTAAAAAAATGGTGTATAGGGTAGTGAAACTCTTGATAATCACAGAATTTTCACTTTTTCGTATTGTTATAAAAATCAATAAATGTGTCAAATGATAACGTTACTATTTAGTTTGATGAATTTTTTTATAGAATACTGAGAGAAAGTTGTTTTTTTGTTTACTTTATAAGGGTTTTAGAGTAAAATGATGAGGTATGTTAAATATTTCATAGTGTTGGAGGTTAAATACACAATGACAACAAATTTTGAAAAAACATCTGTGAATGAAGGCGTATTAACGTTTGAAATTCCAGTTGAAGAAGTTAAAGCAGGATTAGACAAAGCATTTAAAAAGGTACAAAAACGTATTTCAGTACCAGGTTTCCGTAAAGGTAAAGTGCCACGTAAAGTATTTGACAATGTTTACGGTGAAGCAGCTTTATATGAAGATGCTTTAAATGCTTTATTACCAGTCGCTTATGAGCGTGCAGTAAAAGAAGCTGGTTTAGATGTTGTAACTCAACCAAAAATTGATATTGATTCAATGGAAAAAGGTCAAGCATGGGTATTAAAAGCAAATGTAACCTTAAAACCAGAAGTTAAGTTAGGTGAATACAAAAACTTAACAGTTGAAAAACAAGATACAACAGTTACTGATGAAGATGTGAAAGCAGACATCGAAGCAAAACGTAAACGTTTAGCTGAATTAGTAGTAAAAGAAGCGGCTGCTGAAACAGGGGACACAGTAGTTATCGACTTCGAAGGTTTCTTAGGTGAAGAAGCATTCGAAGGTGGAAAAGGTGAAAATCATTCATTAGAATTAGGTTCTAATTCATTCATTCCAGGTTTTGAAGATCAATTAATTGGTGTAAAAGCTGGCGATGAAAAAGAAGTAAATGTTACTTTCCCAGAAGAGTACCATGCTGAAAACTTGAAAGGTCAAGCTGCAACATTTAAAGTAAAAGTACATGAAGTAAAAGCATTAGAATTACCTGAATTAGATGATGAATTTGCTAAAGACGTAGATGATGAAGTTGAAACATTAGCTGAGTTAGAAAACAAAGTACGTGTTCAATTAACAGAATCTAAAGAAGCCGCAGCAAAAGAAATCATCGAAGATGCAGCGATTCGTCAAGCAGTTGAAAATGCTGAAATCGTTGAATTGCCATACGAAATGGTTCACGAAGAGATTCACCGTCAAATGGATCACTTCTTAAATAACTTGAAACGTCAAGGTATTAACGAAGAATTATACTTCCAAATTACAGGTTCATCTCATGCTGATTTACATGACCAATTTGGTGAAGAAGCTGAATTACGTACGAAAACTAACTTAGTATTAGAAGCAATTGTAGCGAAAGAAGATTTACAAGTTTCAGAAGAAGAAATTGAAAAAGAAGTCGCTGAATTAGCAACACAATACAATATGACACCAGAACAAGTGAAACATTTTGTTTCAACTGAAATGTTAACTTCTGACATTAAATTGAAAAAAGCAATGGAGTTAATCGTTTCAACAGCAGTAGCAAAATAAGGGTATCAATAAGCTAAATATTAGCGTTTGATACAATAAATAAGGTAAAATAGAAACAGGGCTTGCAGTCAGTCAACTATGTCAATGGCTAGTAGATGATGCAACCCTGTTTCGCCAGTATATATAGATTATTGAGCAAGGAGGAAATCAATTGAGTAGTCGAGTAAATCGTCGAAATAATGATTATTATTGCTCATTTTGTGGGAAATCTCAAGATGAGGTAAATAAAATTATCGCAGGGCCTGATGTGTTTATCTGTGATGAATGTGTAGAATTATGTCAAACGATTATAGATGAAGAAATGGGACACCGTGGACAAGTAGGGTCATTTCAAGTATTAAAACCGTCTCAAATTATGGAAGTTTTGGATCAGTATGTTATTGGACAAAAAGAAGCAAAAAAATCGTTAGCAGTGGCTGTATACAATCATTACAAGCGAATTAATCATCATCAAGATAAGGACGATGAAATAGAATTACAAAAAAGCAATATTTGTTTAATTGGACCAACAGGTTCTGGAAAGACGTTTTTAGCACAAAGTTTAGCGAGATTATTAAATGTACCATTTGCGATTGCTGATGCTACAACTTTAACAGAAGCAGGTTATGTCGGAGAAGACGTAGAAAATATTTTATTAAAACTCGTTCAAGCAGCCGATTATGATTTAGCACGTGCTGAAAAAGGAATTATATATGTAGACGAGATTGATAAAATTGCTCGCAAATCGGAAAATGTTTCAATTACTCGTGATGTAAGTGGCGAGGGAGTACAACAAGCTTTACTTAAAATTTTAGAGGGTACTGAAGCGAATATTCCACCAAAAGGTGGTCGTAAACATCCGAGCCAAGAGTTTTTAAAATTGGATACAAGTCAAATCTTATTTATCGTTGGTGGTGCTTTTGACGGTATCGAAACCATGGTAAAAGAACGTCTAGGAAGTAAAGTTATCGGTTTCGGTAGCAATAATGGTAAAGTTGATCCGAACGCTAGTTTGATGCAACAAATTACACCGGAAGATTTATTGAAATTCGGTTTAATTCCAGAATTTATCGGTCGTTTACCAATTATGGCTGCGTTAGAAAAATTAACTGAAGACGATTTGGTGTCAATTTTAACTGAGCCGAAAAATGCACTTGTAAAGCAATATCAAAAATTATTGGAATTAGATGATGTGAAACTTGAGTTTGAAGAGGACGCATTACGTTTAATTGCGAAAAAAGCGATAGAGCGTGAAACAGGAGCACGTGGTTTGCGTTCAATTATTGAAAATGTCATGTTAGACGTGATGTTCGATGCAGCGAGCCGTGAAGATGTTAAAAAAGTTGTGATTACAGCAGCAAGTATCGAAGGTATCGAAGAGCCGGCTTATTTTGGTAAACGCAATAAAAAATTAGCGTAGTGAGGTGATAAAATGAAGGTAACAAAAGCAGAAATTGTGATGAGTGCCGTTGGCCCTAAGCAATATCCACAAGATCATCTGCCTGAAATTGCACTAGCAGGACGGTCAAATGTGGGGAAATCTTCTTTTATCAATAAAATGATTAATCGTAAAGGCTTAGCTCGTACTTCTAGTCAGCCTGGTAAAACTCAGACATTAAATTTTTATGCGATTAATGATAGTTTTCGCTTTGTGGACGTACCAGGTTATGGTTATGCACGAGTGTCTAAGAAAGATCGTGCTCGTTGGGGTGCGATGATTGAAGAATATTTAACGCAACGAGAGAATGTTAAAGTCTTATTTTTACTAATGGATTTTCGACATGAACCAACGGCATTAGATATTGCAATGAAAGATTTCGCAGAAGAAGCTGATATTCCATATGCGATTATTTTAACGAAGACCGATAAAATTAAGAAAAGTCAGTGGAATAAGCACTTATCAATATATAAGAAAGCATTAGATTTACCGACAACGGACGCCTTATTTCCATTCTCAGCTGAAACAGGAGAAGGAGCAGCTGATATTTGGGAAGTTATTGAAGCAATTTTAGATGAAGAAGTGTAATTATAAAATAGTGAGAGAGAGGGTATCCTGGCTTGAATCACTGGAAAAAATCGACGACGTGCGAGAAACGCACAGAGGAGATTTTTGAAGTGGACGTCAAGCCAACCCGAACGAACCAGAATAAAATAGTGTGACAATGGGCGTTTTGAAATGAATCACTGGAAGAAAATCCCGCAGTGTGTTGAAAACACACAGAGGGATTTTCTGAAGTGGATGTCATTTCAGCCCATTGGAACCAGAATAGGAGGGGAAAGGACATGGGATATATTCCAGAAGAAGTAATTCGTGAAGTACGAGAGAAGACGGATATTGTCGATGTCATTAGTCAATATGTTCAATTGACCAAGCGTGGACAAAATTATACCTGTTCCTGTCCTTTTCACGAAGATCGTAATCCGTCTTTTTCAATCCATAGTGGCAAGCAAATTTATAAATGTTTTAGTTGTGGACGTGGGGGCAATGTTTTCTCATTTCTACAAGAAATTGAAGGGATTAGTTTCCCAGAAGCGATTCAAAAAGCTGCTGAATTTGCGAATGTTACCCTTGATGAGAAATGGACGAGTCAATCCAATGCTAAGCAACAGGCACAACACGATTTACTCGCTATTCATGAAAAAGCAACGAATTTTTATCATTATTATTTAATGGAAACCACCAATGGTGAAGCCGGATTACATTATTTGCACCAACGTCAATTAGATAATCAAGTTTTAGAGCGATTTCAAGTGGGCTTGTCGCCGGAAAATTCGCAAACATTGTATCAATATTTGCATAATGAGGGATTTAATGATGAGCAGTTAATCAACAGTGGAATCTTTTATGCAAGAGATAATGGTGAATTGGTCGACCGATTTCATCAGCGTTTGATTTTTCCTTTGCGTAATGCACAAGGTAAAGTTGTTGGATTTTCAGGACGTGTATACCAAGAGGGATTCAGTGATGCTAAATATCTAAATTCACCGGATACCGCCGTGTTTCAAAAAAATCAGTTGTTGTTTAATCTTGACCTAGCTCGCTTACCGATTCGGCAATTAAAACAAGTATTGGTTTGCGAGGGCTTTATGGATGTGATTCGCCTTGACCAATATGGCTTTCATCATGCAGTTGCCACAATGGGAACGAGTTTAACTGAAAATCATTTGGCACAATTAAGTAAAATGGCACAAGAAATTGTTTTCGTGTTTGACGGCGATGAAGCTGGTCAGAAAGCGACAAATCGTGCTTTTGAAATGAGTACAGCGTTTCAGCAGCAGACATTTAAAAGTGTGATGATACCGAATCGCAAAGATCCAGATGAGTGGTTGCAATTGCATGGTGAAGCTGCCTTTCGACAACTCATTCAACAAGCGAGCAATCGTTTTGAATTTCAAAAGCAGTTTTTAAAACAACAATATCAATTGAATGACGATCATCAAGTGGCACAGTATATTGAGCAAATTGTCAAACTGATTGCTACGATTGATTCGCCGATTGAACAAGAATTAAGGATTCAAGATTTAAGTCAAGAATTTGGTTTATCACCGCATTTGATTAAGGAACAAGTAGCACGTCAGCGTGGTGGGGTTAAGCACGAGCATTATGAACATCACGATACACCACATTATTATGTGGATACACAAGTTCCTTTGCCGTCAGAAGTGGAATCGTTTGGTTTTGAAGTTCAATCCAAACGTGCTTATGAGGCAGAGAAACTGATTTTTCAATTACTGATTTTTCATCAAGATGCATGGGATTATTTAGCAATGTATAATCCAACACCGATTTTTTATCATGAAGTGGCTCAAAATTTATTTTTTGAGTTAGAAAGAGATTATTATGATAAAAGTTTGCCATTGCCTTTGTTAGATGTCGCTCATTTGATTGAAGATAGTGCCGTTCAACAACTCTATTTATCAATTATGTGGGATGCTCAGTTATTGGAATACCATGAACAAGTGATGCGAGATTGTTTCAATGTGATTCAAACAGAGTTTTTAGAACAAGAAATGCGAGAATGGAAAGAACGTTTTGTGCAATATTCTAGAGAACAACGTATGGTCGATGCTAAAGAGGCAATGGATCACATTTTAAGGCTTGCACGCTTATTAAAAAAATAATAAGATAATATATAAATAAACAAGTATCAAATCAATAAAGATGTCAATCGCAGTTTGAGTGAGTGGGTTTTAGCTTGAACCACTTTATAAAAGCACTCTAAGTGTTTTGTAAAGTGGACGTCAAGCCAACTTGAACGAACTAGAATAATAATAGTGCGACAATGGGCGTTTTGAAATGAATCACTGGAGGAAATTACCGGAGTGTGTTGAAAACACACAGAGGGAATTTCTGAAGTGGACGTCATTTCAGCCCATTGAAGCCAGAATAGGAGTGGATAGTATGACTGAAAAAGAGCAACAAGCACTGAGTCTTCAATATGAACAAGCAGTGACACAATTAATTGCAGAGAAAAAAATTGTTGGTCAAATTTTATTCGATGAATTGACCGATAAAATTGCGAGCCCTTATGAATTAAATGCTGACCAAATGGACAAATTAATTCAAAAAATTGAAGACAGTGGTATTGCCGTTGTGGGAGAAGACGGTGGCCCAACTAAGCAACAGATGATGCGTGCTGAAGAAGTTCAAGTGGTTGAAGTAGTGGAGTCAGCTGAAGAACGTGCAGAAGCTGCTCGTATGAAAGTAAGCGATCCAGTTCGTATGTATTTAAAGGAAATCGGACGTGTACCATTATTAAGTGGCGATGAAGAAATTGAGTTAGCTGTCCGTATTCAACAAGGTGATGAAATTGCTAAGCAAGAACTAGCTGAAGCGAACTTACGTTTAGTAGTGTCAATTGCTAAACGCTATGTGGGGCGTGGAATGCAATTTTTAGATTTAATCCAAGAGGGAAATATGGGACTTATGAAAGCCGTTGAAAAGTTTGACCATACAAAAGGGTTTAAATTTTCAACGTATGCAACATGGTGGATTCGTCAAGCGATTACACGTGCGATTGCTGACCAAGCACGTACAATCCGTATTCCAGTTCACATGGTTGAAACGATTAATAAGTTAGTACGTGTACAACGTCAATTATTACAGGATTTAGGGCGTGAACCAATTCCAGAAGAAATTGGAGCAGAAATGGATTTATCGACTGAAAAAGTTCGTGAAATTTTAAAAATCGCTCAGGAACCTGTATCTTTGGAAACACCGATTGGTGAAGAAGATGATTCTCACTTAGGTGACTTTATCGAAGATGAGGGGGCAATGAGTCCAGAAATGTTTACTTCATCAGCGCTTTTACGTGAGCAGTTAGAAGATGTCCTAGATACCTTAACTGACCGAGAAGAAAATGTTTTGCGTTTACGTTTCGGTTTAGATGACGGAAACATTCGTACCTTAGAACAAGTAGGTAAAGTATTCGGTGTGACTCGTGAACGTATTCGACAAATTGAAGCTAAAGCACTAAGAAAATTACGCCACCCAAGCCGTTCAAATCAATTGAAAGACTTTTTAGAGTAATCAAAGAGTGTGAGTGATGAGCCACTAGAGCAAAAAAAGCCAAATCAAGAATTTAAAGTTCTTGGTTTGGCTTTTTTATGATATTGTGATATAAAATCTGCTATTTGTCTATAAAAATGCGTTTTACAGTAGAAATATCAAATTAGATTTGATACAATCAAATAGAATTCTGTTATTTCTTAAAGCGATTTACCTTGCTATAAATAGTAGCAGAAGTAGTGAGTTTTATGTATCATTTTGACTACATAGAGCGTGAAATGAGAATCAAGAAAGAGAGAATAAGATGAAACATAAACGTAAGAGAAAGAATGCTTATCAAAAGAAGTATAATAAAAAATTGCAGACAGTAGTGGCAGCATCAGCCATTGGGGTGGTGGGTTCGGCAGTTATTTTACCACAAATTGTATCTGCTGAAACGGAAGAATTTAATCCGTCTAATGTCGAAACGGTTGTAGAGAGTAATGCGTATGTTGAAGAGATACCAACAAGCGAAGTAGCCGCTGAAGAAGATGCAGCAGAAGTAGTGGCTGAACCTATTTCAAATGAAGAAACATCAGAAGAAACTGTAGCTGATGTGTCTGCTGTGGAAACGGAAGAAATGCTAGTAAATGAAACTGAGTTAGAAAAAACGGAAGAAACATCAGCAAATGGAACTGAGTTAGAAAAAACGGAAGAAACATTAGCAAGTGAAACTGAGTCAGTGGAAACTGAAACAAACAGTTCGAATAAGAACCAGCCAGTTGTCGCTGAAGAATCCATTGTTTCTGAAACAACAACTGTCCCAGAAGTGAGTGTTGACGAGCGTGCGACAGGTATCGTATATAAAGTTATTTATACCGATGTTGAAACGAATAAGATTGTTCATACAGAAATTAAATCAGTAGCTATTCGTACAACTGAGAAACCAGCAACAACCGAAGTAACGGAAACTGCAGCTGAAGTAATCGGTTATCGTTTGGTTGAAGATCAATTAGCTACAATTACAGCTACTGTTGCTGAAAATCGTCGTAATATTTTAAATTTCAATGTTGTAGCAAATAAGGAAAAGGCAGTTAGACCGAATGAGGGACCAGATTTCCGTGCTCACTTGATGACACCGACTAATGATGGGCCTTATATTACAATTGAGCGTTATTGGGGAAATAATCGTTTTAACGATTACGGAAATCCCGATTATACTGTCACTAAAAATGGAGATACAGTTGAACTTTTATACAAAATGGGAACGACTCGTATTAATCCAGATGACCTTGATTTGACTGAGGACGCTAAGAAACTTGGTTTGACGTATGATAAAGTCTCAAACTACATTAAAGGAACGATTACATTAGATGCGTCGGTAGAAATAGGGACGTATGAAATCGGATTAGTATCAAAAGCAGATTCAAATGTCAAAGCTAGTGCTGACTTGAAGATTCAGTCTCATAAAGGTTTCGTACCACGACGAGATCTTGTGATAGGAGTAGGTTTTTCAAACGATAGAACTCACAGAATTCCAGTTAAAAATGTTGGATCTAGTCTAACTGATGCTGAGTACAAGCGATATGGTAGTCTTCCTGTTGAGTTTTCTGAGGCAGAAAATAAGCCGTCGACTAACTTAACTTATGGGGGAATTGAAGTTACCGTTACTCCATTTGGTTACTATATTCCAGACGGAACAGTTGCTGAAGCAACTGAAAATACAAGACAATATGATGCTCTATTTCAATTAGAATCCTTAGATGCTTTAGAAACATTCCCTAAGAATCACCTGTCAATTGCTAAATTTGAGCAAACAGGTGGGTCAGATAAGGTTAAAATAGCCCTTAAAGATTTATCTAAATTGAATTCTGATATTTATTATACTCCGCATTCAGGGACTAGAACTTATACTGAGACTGTTAATGATGAGAATGGAGCACATGAAGAGACTAGGCAAGAGCATTATTGGAGTACATATAATACGCCATATATTGTGCAATTTACAGAGTTACCAGACGTTGCCGGAGACTATTTTGTAACCTTTAAAGTCGTGGATAATCTAGGATTGGAAAAGAATTTCCGTTTGGACTTTAAGACGATTGAGCGTTCTCAAGACGGTGCGTTAACTAATGCTGATGTTCGCTTTATCGGAAATGCGGATACACTTCCAGAAGGGGCAAAACGTGTTTCAATACCGACTTCTAGTGAACGTCAAGTGATTGGAACGGTTGCTAAAAATAAGGATAATGCGAGAATTGGTTTAGTTTCTTTACCAGAAGGAATTACGGTAACTGAATCGGGAGAAGTAGTTAAAGAAGAAGGTAAAAAACTAGCTCCAGGTATCTATACGTTTGAAGTTAAGGCTATTGATGGGCACTTTGGAGATAATGCTCCAACACGTAGTTTTAACTTTGAAGTAACTGATGTGATCAATCCTATTAAACACCAAGTGTGGAAAGAAGGAGAAACATTCGCTCCAATACCTGTTAGTCTTGAAGGTGGCAGTACTATTACGGACATCAAGGTTGAGACAGGAAATGATTATGCCTATATCACTGGAAATAATGCTAATTCAACTTTAGAAGGTTCGGGTATTTTACGAACTGCAGAAAATCAAACGGCTAAAGTGATTGTGACTTATAAAAATGCAGAAGGGACAACATCGGTAACATCAACTACCTTTACCTATGAAGTACAACCAAGCCCAGAGATTGAGTTGGATTTAGAAGTATCCAATGCTAAGCAGACGGTAAAAGAAGGAGATAGCTTTGAAAATATGGTTATCACCTATACACAAGGAGCGACTGTGGAAGTTGATACTTCAAAATTACCACGTGGAACACGTTATGATAGTACCACAAATACTATTTCGGGTAGAGGATTGATTGAAGGTGTATATACTGTTCCAGTTGTAGCGAAATTAGGCGATAAAACAAAGGTTAAGTTTGTTGAATTGACTGTTACGCCAGGTGTGTTTGCAATGGATCCGATTGAAGAAACAGTTCAACAGTTGGACGATTATACTTATACGTTCAATTTGCCGAAAGGTGTTACGATTACTAATGATTGGGTATTTCACCGCTTGCCAGCTGGGTTGACCTACAATCGTGAGACTAACACTATTTCAGGAACACCGGAACGACCGGGTGAGTCAACTTTTGAAATTAATTACCGTCAGACGAAAACGGTCTTAGGTCGAGAGATTAATCGTGATGCGACGAGTACATTTAAAATTACTGTTACTCCAAGACCACTCGAAGTGACAGCTGAAGACCGTACTGTACAAGTATTGGATAAAATGCAAGATATTAAAATTACTGCGACAGAAGGAGCGAAAATTGAACTTCGTTCATATCTTCCAGAGGGCTTGCAGTATGACCCTGAAACCCAAACAATTTCAGGAACACCAGAAAGAATTACTTATGGAGAAAATGGTACTACAATTCAAATTGTTGCTTACTATCCAGGAGCTGAGAGTGGGACTAGAGTAACAAAGGACATCAACATTAAAGTTACACCATTACCGGTTACGGTAGATGCTACTCCTAAAGAGCAAACAGTGGACTTAGGTACAGCAATGGAAAGTATTGTAATTAGTCCAAGTGAGCATGCGAATATTTCGCTTTGGACACCATATAGTGACGTATCAGAAGAAAATATTGATGCGGCAGTCTTTAGTGAGTATGGTATTCACTATGATCCAAAAACTAAGACTTTATTTGGTACACCAAGTAAATTAGGAAACTTTAATCTTGTTTTCCAAGCTGCGAATCCTGAAGATTTGGGTGGTGCAGTAGCGAAAACAACCGTAAGCTTTAGTGTTGTGGATGATTCGCTTGATTTAAGTTTAAGTCGTCCAATTCAAACAGTATGGAAAGGTTCAAGTATCCGTGATGCTGTTATCATGCATACGGAAGGTGCGACGTTAACTGTCGATAAAACTATGTTGCCAGACGGTATAACTTATGACGAAACAACGAAGACATTTTCAGGTAAACCAGGTGTAAGTGGTACATTTGAAATTCCAGTAACACTTACGAATGCTCGTGGAACGAAGACAAAATCAGTGATATTTGATTTGACTGTTCTTGAATTGCCTGAAAATACGAATAGTGTTCAATCAGCAGACCCAAGTATCAATAAAGTGATTGAGGGCGAAACGTCTGTTAGTGGTAAAGGTCAACCGAATGCAACGGTTGAAGTTCGTTTACCAAATGGTGAAATTAAATCAGTTACAGTAGGTGAAGACGGTACATGGTTGATTGAAAATGTGCCAGCCTTTGAAAAAGGACAATCTGTAACAGTTAAACAAACTGAAACGGATAAGACACCAAGTGATGCTATTAATGCGACAGCAGTACCAGTTATTACACAAGGTGATAAAGGAGAAGACGGAGCTCCAGGTCAAAATGGTATGGACGGAAAAGACGGATTACCAGGACGTGACGGTGTAGATGGAAAAGACGGCAAAACTCCGACTGTAACGGCAACACGTGGAGAAAAAGAAGGTAAACAAGGTACAATAGTTACAATCATTAATGGAAACGGCGAATCAGTTGAAACCTTTATACCGGATGGCGAAAAAGGAGACAAAGGAGAAGACGGAGCACCAGGCCGAGACGGAGTGGACGGCAAAACTCCAACTGTAACGGCAACACGTGGTGAAAAAGAAGGTAAACAAGGTACAATTGTTACAATAACTAATGGTGATGGAGAAGAAGTAGAAACCTTTATACCGGACGGTGAAAAAGGAGACAAAGGTGAAGACGGGGCACCAGGTCAAAACGGTATGGACGGAAAAGACGGATTACCAGGACGTGACGGAATGAATGGACAAGACGGCAAAACTCCAACTATAACGACAACACGTGGTGAAAAAGAAGGTAAACAAGGTACAATCGTTACAATCACTAATGGAAACGGCGAATCAGTAGAAACCTTTATACCGGACGGTGAAAAAGGAGACAAAGGTGAAGACGGAGCACCGGGCCGAGATGGTAATGACGGATTACCAGGACGTGACGGTGTAGATGGACAAGACGGCAAAACTCCGACTGTAACGGCAACACGTGGAGAAAAAGAAGGTAAACAAGGTACAATAGTTACAATCATTAATGGAAACGGCGAATCAGTAGAAACCTTTATACCAGACGGTGAAAAAGGAGACAAAGGTGAAGACGGAGCACCGGGCCGAGATGGTAACGACGGATTACCAGGAAGTGACGGTGTAGACGGAAAAGACGGAAAAACACCGACAATTGAAACAATAACCGGAAAAGATAGTGAAAGTAACGAGGGTTACTGGATTATTATTACAGACGGCAATGGTAAAGAAATCAGTCGCACTTTTGTGAAAAATGGAAAAGACGGTCGTGATGGCGTAGACGGCCGAGACGGCAAAGACGGAGAATGCGGTTGTGATAATCCATTGAAACCAGAAAATGAGCAACCAAAAGATGAGCAACCGAAAGGTGAAGAGCCAAAAGGCGAAGAGCCAAAAGGTGAAGAGCCAAAAGGCGAAGATCCAAAAGGTGAAGAGCCAAAAGATGAAGAACCGAAAGGCGAAGAACCGAAAGGTGAAGAGCCAAAAGGTGAAGAACCGAAAGGCGAGCAACCGAAAGGTGAAGAGCCAAAAGGTGAAGAACCGAAAGGTGAAGAACCAAAAGATGAGCAACCGAAAGGCGAAGGACCAAAAGGCGAGCAACCGAAAGGCGAAGAACCGAAAGGCGAAGAGCCAAAAGGTGAAGAACCGAAAGGCGAAGAACCGAAAGACGAAGAACCAAAAGGTAACGAACCAAGTCAACCTAATGAAGATACACCAGAATCATTAAAAGTTCAGTCATCTAAAGTGATGAGTTTACCGGAAACGGGAGAAAAAGAGACTCCATACTTTATTACTGGAGCAGCTTTAATGTTACTTCTAATGGCAGGTGCACTTGTTCGTAAAAAACAAGAAGATGAATAGTTTATAGCGATTCGTTTCTATCGAATATCCAATAGGACTGGGCAAAAAGTTCAAAAATACAACAATATTTGAAATGTGATAACATAGCATTCTGATATATCAACTTGTTGTAATTCTAGGACTTTATGTTCAGTCCTTTTTTGCATTGTTTCAATTACTACCCTAAATCGATATAAATATCAATCTAAGAAATAAACACAAGACGCATGTTAATCGGCTACTGTGGTAACGCTTTTTTAAGGCTATACTAATGAATATAAGATTTATTTAGTTGATAGATATGGAGGTAATTGAGATGAAGAAAAAATTAAGAACCGTTGTAACAACTGATGGTGAAATTGATGATATTAATTCTTTTATTCGCTTATTAATGTATGCTAATGACATGGAAGTGGCAGGTATTATTTTGACGTCTTCGATGTTTCATTACAGTGGAAATTCAACCAAGCCACCTTATCGTTGGACTGGTACTACTTGGATTCCTAAGATGATTCAATATTATGGAAAAGTTTATGCAAATCTTATCCGACATGATGTAGACTATCCGACTCCCGAAACCTTACAATCAGTATATCGCATTGGAAATATTTCTGATGTAGGTGAAATGTCTGAGGAAACAGAGGGTTCTAATTTTTTAGCTGAATTAATATTAGATAACGATACTCGACCATTATATATTCAAACGTGGGGTGGTACGAATACGACTGCTCGTGCTTTAAAAACAATTCAAGAGCGATACGAGCATACTGCTCAATGGTCTGAAATAAAAGCAAAAGTTGAAATGAAAGTCGTGTTGTACATGATTTTAGAACAAGACTCAACCTATCGAGATTATATCGCACCCAATTGGAATCTAACGATTTTAAGTGATGATATGAATTTTGGCTATTTTTCTTACGGCTGGAAAAACTTGGATACTGCTCGTAAAGCATTATTTGAAAGTCAATGGCAATTAAAGCATATTGTAGGTAAAGGGGAATTACTTGAAAAATATGCATTAATAGGAGACGGTCATTACTTAAAAGGGGAGCTTGATTCAGATCAGTTTGGGCAAGAATCTTATTTGATTGCTCACCCAGAATGTCAGCGATATGATTTTATTTCAGAAGGTGACTCTCCGTCATATTTTTATTTGTTGCAAACTGCATTGCGTGGGTATGAATCTCCGAGCTATGGTGGTTGGGGCGGTCGATTTAAGAAAGTCCATAATCAAACGTATCAAAATCGAGCGTATGACTATAATCCTGCAACATCACGTTTTGAAGTTGAATACTCATTTGTTCGTTGGATTCAAGCGATTCAAGCTGATTTTGCTGCACGAGCAAAATGGTGTACGACTGACCAATTTCATCAAGTGAATCACTATCCTGTAGTGTCAACTATTGAAGATAAATCTGTATTAGCTGGTCAAACAGTGATATTGAATGCACAAGCAAAAGATTTAAATGATTTGCCTTTAGTTTATAAGTGGTGGTGTTACGAAGAAGTATCGACTTATTGGGATTTCAGTCATGTTCAGATGATAGAAGAAAAAAGAGCGTTTGGCGGCATGGAGTTTGTGATGTCCATTCATTCAGATACAATTGAAAAGGATTGGGAACTTGATATGGAAGGGATAGATACATCAACTGTAAAAATAAACATTCCTGAAGATGCGAAAAGTGGGGAAACATTCCATATTATTTTAGAAGTATCAAATCAATGTGATACACCATTGACAACGTATCAGCGAATTATTTTGACGGTTGAGTAGGATTGAATATAGAGTTAGGAAGTGACATTATGGAAGCTGATAAAGTAATTGCTAGTACTTATGTATCCCCAAAAGGACGTATGCTGGATAAATTTATTTATAAATTAGATGCGAGTGATGAAATATTTGTTGCATCAGATATTCATATTGCTGTAACGAATAAACAAGTGAATTTTAAAACAAAAGAAGCTGTTATTTCTGTGTTCGAACTGAAAATTGAAAGGATTATACAAGATAATGGTGAATTAATCATTGATATTGAAGATATACCGTTTGATTCGATTATTGAGATAAAAATCTCAGATGACAAAAATCGTTTGAATAGAATATGGTGCAAGCGAGGTAGCTTTGGCTTGAACCAAAATAGTGAGAAAGAACAGATGACGGTTTTAACACAATATGCTGATGAATTTGAAAAAAGCATCTTTACAGACAGTAAAGGAACACAAATAACTTATTGGCTGTATACACCTAAAGAGATTGCAGTAACACCGAAACCATTGATTATTTGGGAACATACAGGTGGAGAAGTATTGTCACTATCATTCGAAGGAGCGAATCTTGTGGCAAATCAAGGTGCGACAACTTGGTTAGAACATCAATATGATGCGTTGGTTTTATCGGTTCAATATCCAGAAAATTATTCGTTTGGTATTAGTGATGTTCCGGAAGAACTATCGTTAATGGAGGCATTCAATGATGCGAAATATGAATTGATTCAATCTTTGATAAATGAAGAGAAAGTAGCTGCTAATCGTATTACGATTACCGGTGCGTCATCGGGTGGTGGGGGAGCAATACGATTCCTGATGCAATATCCAGATTTATTTGCAGGAGCTTTAATTGTAAGTGCCAAAGATACCGTAATTCCTATTTCGAAAAAATATGATTTAGCCTATCAAATCGAAGATAATTCTAAACTTAAAATTACGCAAGAGCAGTATCAAGATACATATAATGAAATGCAGCAAACTTTGAGTGATTATAAAGCATTAATTAATGTACCGATTTGGTTTGTGCAAGCAGAGAATGACCAAATTACGACTTACTACACGGCTGAAATAATGGAAAAGATTTTGCGTCAAATGGGTGCAACTCATAATAAAATTACGCTTTATAGCGATGAAGAAATGGAAGCTGCTGGATTAAAAAAGGTATATCATGGCTCATGGGAAATTGTTTATCAAAATAAGGAAATGCTAGATTGGTTAGTTGAGCAAAGTCGTTATTAATAATGATGATAGTATGGCAGAGAGCGTGTGGTGCTTAGAGTTGAAATAAAATGGTACAGTGTGCTAATATTAAAAAACTTTAGTGTGACAATGAATATTTCGAAATGAACCACTGGAAGAAATTACTAGGATACGTGAATAATGCACGAAGGAAATTTCAGAAATATTATTTCAACACATTAGAGTCGAAAGGAGGAAAATAGAAAATGAAAAGAAAAACAAAAATTTTCATTCTATTGGGAAGTGTAATTATTTTAATGCTTAGTCAGAAAATCAATGCACAATTAGTAATCACTGGAGTAAAACAAACAGTAGCAGAGCTTTTTCAAGTAGAATTAGTAACAGCATATGGTATGGAATCACAAAACGATGAAGAAATTATTTCTGAAAACTATATGGTGCAGCGGGGAGATATTCAGCTCTACGGTGTGCTGACAGCTGCCAAATCATTTAGAGAAGAGAAGCGACCACTTATAATTATAGCTCATGGTTTTAATAATACGTTGGAAAGGTATGATGAATATGCTGATTTTCTTGCACGTCTCGGTTTTATAGTTTATCGATTTGATTTTTATGGTGGTAGTAGAAATTCTAAAAGTGGTGGAACAGATATGCTATCCATGTCAGTTTTGACAGAAAAATTAGACTTATCTGCAGTTGTAAATCAATTATCAAATGAATCTTTTGTAGATACCGATAACATTAATCTCTTAGGTGTTAGTCAAGGAGGAGTAGTTTCTACCTTGTATGCAGCAGAAAATCCAGATAATATCAATAAATTAGTTTTGATTTTCCCAGCATATGTTTTATTTGATGATGTTAAAGAAACGTTTGATAATTTAGGTGTTGCGTCCGTTGATAATATTCCTACGGTCATTACACATAGAAATGCCCAACTTGGTTCTGTTTACTTAAAAGATGCACTGGGCATTAATATAAATAAGGAAATAGAAAAAATTTCGGCACAAGTATTAATCATACATGGGACTAAGGATGAAGTTGTACCGTATGAATATGCTGTTGAAGCTAACAAACTATTTTCAGATTCGAAATTAGTAACAGTTGAAGCTGGAAGACATTGGATAGATAATGCTTTTAATCAAGTGGCATTTCCAGCCATTGAGGAGTTTTTAACGAAATAAATTTAGAGAGAAAAATTGATAAGTGCAGTTGATTATTTAAGATATGTCAGTTCAAGAGACTGGGCAAAAAGTCAGAAATTGGAACGAATCGAATGTTAAGAATGTTGTTAAATTAACATCTTTAATTTCATTTGTTAAAATTTGTGGACTTTTTACCTAGTCCTTTCTCATTTTTAAGAGAGTATTCGAAGGAAGATAGATACAAGGATTTGTTAATGTTTGACAAAGAGTATTATCTCGTTCTATGGTCGTAACTGACGTAGATACGAAATATTATATGCAGTACATGACAAACTGAATGCTATATGATTTAAATTTTATATTATAGATGTTCAAGTCGCTATGCTTTTCCAGCATAATAATAGTAAAAAATTGTAATTGTAATTATATCATTCGCATATAAAAACAGAATACCTCCCGGAAGTATCACTTATAGTAATTGAATTTAATAATAAGACTAATATTACTTAAATTTTAGAAGGAACATCAATCTTTTGAAATTTTAAACGATATTGCTTAGGGGAGTAACCCGTCATTTTTTTGAAGAAGTTATAAAAATATTGCTCACTTGAAAAAAATAAAGCTTCTGCGATAGATGAAATGGTTAAGTTTGTTTCGATTAATAATTGTTGAGCTTTTTGTATGCGTATGGTTTTAGAGTAATTTGAAATAGACTGTTTGTATTTTTTTTTCAGTAGTCGATTAAGATATTCCGGATGATAATGCAGTATTGCCTTAATCTCATCACGAGAGATATTACCATGGCTAGCCTCAATGAGAGTGGTAAGGCGATTGACAAGAAAATCCTCTTTGTTGATGTCAATATTAATTATATTTAAATTAAAGTGTTCTGGATTTTGTAGTATATATAAAAGTCTAAGTATTAAACCTTTTTGAAAAAAACTTGCTCCAATAGTATCAGATGATAATTCTAATTGAATATTATCTAAAAGAGTTCGGAATACGTGAGATTCAATGGGTAATTTTGACGAAAATTCAATAAAGTTCTTTTGTATATCCTGTTCAGAATTCAAGAATTGATTAAGATATCTTAAAATTGGTTGTTGGCTGTAAGCTTGGTCAAGTGATGATAATATATCTTTCATAAATGATTCTGAGATATTTAGTATGAGCAGATGTCCATTTGTGATTAAATCACTATGTGCAATAAAACGGTTTAATATACATCCTTGACCTGCTAAAAAAGTATACTCCATATTTTCGATACATTTTCTAACTTGACCTGAAAGAACGTAGAATAATTGGAATGAATTTGATTTATACATTTCAGTGGAAGGATCGCTAACAATAAAATTTAGTTCATGAGGTTGAACGGATGTGTATAGTAAGCCATTTGTGACTGATTGTTTGAAAAACATAGAGAGTGGAATACGTAAATCAATCAATGGGAAATTATCAGCGGATCGAGTGTTTTCAGTTGGACTAGGAAATTTTGATATATTATTTTTCTTTTTCATATAATGTCGCTTTCTGTGTAATTAAACTAATAGTAGGTTGATATTTTATATGTTATTGTAGCATATTTGTCATTAAAATATAAGTAACTGGTAGATATGAAAATAAATTTGAATTATGACTGATTACTTTAAAATGTTTCTATATTGTAGTTTTGACAGAAAAAGTTACATATTCTACCAGAATATCTTTTTTGAGGAGTATGACATATGGAAAAACGAGAACTTGAAGAAAAATTAGATAAGAAATTTACTTTTTTTCATGCAACATCTGTAAATGGAACCGCAATGATGATGCTTGCACTGATATCGACATATTTTAGTGTCTATATGACAGATACTATGGGAATTACTGCAAGTATGGCAGCTTTAGTAATGTTTATTGGTTCTTTATGGGATGCGATTAATGATCCAATTATGGGTATTATTGCAGATAGAACTAAATCACGCTGGGGTCGTTATCGTCCATATTTTGTACCGGCTCCTATCCTTTTAACTATATTTGGAACTTTAATGTGGCAAAATCCTTCGTTATCACAGAATGGCAAGTTTTGGTGGGCGTTAATCATGCAAATAGGATTTGGTATGACTGTTACCATGTATACAATGCCACAAATGTCAATTTTACCAGCACATGTAAAAAATGATGAACTTCGAAATAAAATTATTACATTTGGAGCTATTTCATCAGCTTTAATGTTTACTATAGGAACTTCTTTTGGTTTAGATTTAAAATCATTTTTTGAAAATACTTTTGGGATTTCAAATGGTTGGATTCCGTTGATGCTGATTTTAGGTTTATTGTCATGTATCTCATTTTGGGGTCTTTTTGCTACATCACAAGAAAAATATATTGAGCCGTTACCCGATCGACCATTAACTCAAGATTTGAAACGTATATTGAAGCATAAAGAGCTGATACCATTTATTATTGTTTGGGTATTAGTTTCTGTTGGCTATGGGTTATCATTTGCTTCTTCCGTGTATTATATGATTTATTATTTCCAGCGTCCAGATCTTGTTAGTGCTTTTATGTTAGTTGCTTCACCAGCTGGACTATTATCTATGATGCTGATTATGCCATTGACGTTAAAATTCTTTAAAACTGCTGAAAAAGCAATTACTTTTTCAGTATTAACATCAAGTTTCTTTTATGTATTCATGTTTTTCTTTGGAAAAAGTAGTTTTATCTTACTATGTATATTGAGCTTTGGTGCATCATTATTTGCTACAATGCAAAATGCACTTGTAAATGTTTTAGTAAATGATGCCATTGACTACATACAGTTTACCGAGGGGATTTCAGCTAATGGTCTGATTTCTTCAATTAAAGGATTTGCACAAAAATGTGGTGGAACAATTACAAACTCGGGCATACTTTTCATTTTAGGATTGACAGGCTATATTGCGAATGCTGTTGGTGAACAAAATGCAGCCACACTTTTTGCTCTTAATTTTTTGAAGTCAGGGGCTCCGGTTGTAATTGGACTTGTAATGTTAATTGCACTTCGCTTCAATCCAGTAAATAAGTATAGAGAAGATATTGCTGCAATGAAAGCCTTAATTCGTGATCATTCTATAGATAATCATAAAAAATAATTTGAAATAAAGGAGTAATGAAATGAAAAATAATTCTTTTAAACCAGGTAAAGTATGGTTAGATACCAATGGAAATCGAATTCAAGCTCATGGTGGGTCAGTAATACATATTGAAGGTATTTATTATTGGTATGGGGAAAATAAAGAAAAAACAGATGGAAAAAACGGTATATGGCATTGGGGTGTAAGATGCTATAGTTCAACTGATTTATATAATTGGAAAGATGAAGGGATTATTATTCCTCCTGAATTAGAAGATGAAAACTCTAGTTTGCATCCGACAGCATGTATGGATCGACCGCATATTATTTATAATAAAAAAACAAAAAAATATGTTTGTTGGTTAAAAATTATGAATAGTTTTAATGAGCAGACGGAAACTATTTTAATAGCAGACCATATATTGGGTCCCTATATTAAAGTAAAAGAGGGATTAAAGCCATTAGGTATGAATGCTGGAGATTTTGATTTAGCAGTAGCACCTGACGGTAAAGCTTATTATTATTTTGAACGAGTTCACAGTGAAACAATTTGTGCTGATTTAACGGATGATTATACGGATGTTACAGGATATTATTCAACGCATTTTCCTCGTATTCATCCTCCTTATGTTAGAGAAGCAACTGCTCATTTTTATAGAAATGGTAAACATTATTTATTGACATCAGGAACAACAGGGTATTTACCTAATCCCTCTGAAATAGCGATTTCAGATACTTGGCATGGTCCTTATACTGTTCAAGGAAATCCTCATGTAGGTGATGAAAGTAATACATCGTTTTATTCTCAAATTTCTTCTGTATTCAAAGTTGAAGGAAAAAAAGATTTATATATTGCTTGTGCAGATCGTTGGCTTCCTAATGAGATGCATAGATCGTATGATGTTTATAAAGAAATGTTCGAAAAGATTTTTCAAGGACGAGAAGATGAATTTGATTTTTCCAAAATGGGAGATTATCCTGTCGAAAATACATCTATTGCTGACTATGTTTGGCTGCCAATTCGCTTCGAAGGTGAGAAAGTATTTATTGATTGGCATGATGAATGGACATTAGATGATTATGAATAAAATTCATTTTGATGATATAGAAACATCGCAATATTAGCTATTAAGTTTATAAATTATAGTTTGTATTATAAGACTAGGTAGTTATGCTATTGCTTTAGGCAGACAAAAACACATGGACTTGGTTTATGTGTTTTTTTTGTCCTAGAGAATGGGGCACTTTTTTGGTGCAATAAGGTGGTAGTAACCAATAATACCAAGTTATATGATGATATAATGACAGGAATTTACCTTATAAAATCAGCTACCATTTCAATATTCTCTAAAATCATGATATAATAAGAAATGAAATTTTACGAGAGGGGTATGGGAAATGTTGAGTGAGGAATTGTTTGAGCGATTTCAATCCATTGTTGACCCCGTTATATTACGTCAAGAATTAGCTTATTATATTGATTTAGCGTACGAAGATAAGCATTATTATAAAGCCTTGTTGGCATTAGCAGAACGCTTTGGCAAATCGGGCTATGTAGAAAATAAACGCTTGGTACTAGAAGAACTATGGGCGGTAGAACCTAAAGAAAAAATTTGTTATGAGCTTACACAATTATTTTTAGCAATGGAAGAGATTGACTTAGCATTACAATGGTTAATGCAATTAAAGCAATTTCCAGAGTCTGCTAATAATCTTTTATTGGAGTATCAAGTAGCAAGTAAATTACAAAATACCCAACATGCTAAAAAGGTGTTAGAATCAATTATCAAAGACTATCCACAAACAGCACAAGCCTATTTTTTGCTAGGAAAATTGCAGTTAGATAATGGAAATTATAAACAAGCTAAAACATATTTTAATGTCATATTAGAATATTTTTCAAAGAGTGAATGGGCATTACCAGCACGAAATTATTTATTGGAGCTACTTACAAAAAATGAAGTGCTTTCGGTAGAAGAGATTGAAAAATTGATTCAACATGAGATGCTACCTGTGATTTCAACGGCAGAAGAATTTTATTATGTGGCAAAAGCCTATTATTTAATACAACAATATGCAACGGCACTAGAGTATGTGACGGTTGCTTGGGAGTTGGATAATGATTTTATTGATGCGAATTTGTTGAAATTAGATATAGTTTCACGATTGGGTGACGGTGCACGTGTTCAGTCAAGTGTTCAATGGCTGGCTGAGGCATTACCGATTGACCATGAATCGCTGGTAGAAGTGATGCAAGTAGCATATTTACACAATTGCTTGTCGGATAGCTTAATTAAAAAAGCAGAGCAATATGTTTATTTAGCTACGCTCGATGAACAGTTTGAGTTAATCAATATGATTACACACTATTATGTGTCCTTGGGTGAGGCAGATTATTTACTTAACTTATTAGATTCGTGGGCAGAAGAATTGGAAGAACCTGCTTATTTAAGTTATGGCTATGCTAAAGTGTATCAGTTGTTAGGTGATGTTGAAACGGCAATGGATTACTACGGAGATGCACTGGAATTAGCATTAAATATTGATACATTAGTGATTGATTTAGTTGAATTGTATCTTGAAGAAAATCAAAAGGATAAAGCCATTCAATTGATGAATGACTATAAAGATACCTACTATGACCACGAACGCTTAAAAGAATTAAGAAAGAAATGGGGCGAGGGAAATGGTGAATCGTAATCAACGCAAACGGCAATTTTTACAATGGTTATTACATCATTTTAAACATCAAAATCCAGTAGTGAATCACTTTTTACAATTTTTGATGACAGAGCCGAATTGTATTCAATATGTGTCATTTACCGAAGCTTGTGATTATTCGCCACGTGGTATTTATATTTCTTATTTAACGCATACGGATAAACCATTTGTTTACTATAAGCAAAATAAGGCATTTACTAAATGTGAGCAAGCTTTTCATGATTTTCGCTTAAATGTGCAAATGGCACGTGAACAATTTTATATTGAAATTGATATTCCGAAAGTCTATGCCGTCTTATATGAATTTGATATTTTTGAAGAAAATCCGTATTTACCGATTGAACAAGCCAAGATTGATGAAGTGGAGCAAGTCTTAAATCAATTGACGAGTGCTGCACAAATTAAAAATTGGCAAGAATTAATTGATGAGGGATTAGCACAACATAATTATGAGCAAGTGGAGTATTACTTGCAATTGATTGAAAAAGCGAGGGGGAAACAAAGGTGAAGATTAAATTAAAGGATTCCTTATTTGTTTCTGCTCAGCCGATTATGCAAAGACTTGAGTCTCATGGCTATGAGGCTTATTTTGTTGGTGGTTGTGTGCGTGATACATTATTAGGTCATGCGATTCATGATATTGATATTGCGACCAGTGCGAGACCAGAAGAAATTGAGCGTATTTTTCATTTGACCATTGATATTGGTAAAGAACATGGAACGATTATTGTAGTTGAAAATCGAGTGCATTATGAAATTACGACTTTTCGTACTGAGGGAGAATATAGTGATTTTAGACATCCAGATTTTGTTGATTTTGTTCGTGATTTACGTGAAGATACATTACGACGAGATTTTACAATTAATGCCTTAGCATTTGACCGAGAGGGTAACTTATACGATTATCATCATGGATTGGAAGATTTAGAGCAGCAACTGATTCGTGCAGTTGGCGTACCGCATGAGCGTTTTACTGAAGATGCACTGCGTATTGTCAGAGCAATCCGCTTTGCAAGTCAGTTAGGTTTTGATATTGAGCCTAAGACGTATGATGCGATTCAAACATTGGGGCATCTATTGCCTAATATTGCGATTGAACGCATTCGTGTTGAACTGTCTAAATTCTTTTTAGGCAATTATTTTGAAAAGAATGCCTTATTGTTGGTGGAAAGTGAGATTGCTAGTCATATCGACATCTTAAAGGCACTCCCTGTTAAAGATGCACTTGAATTTATGGTCAAGGCTTTGAATCATCAAGTATTGCAAGATGAACGATTAGCGTGGTTTCTTTTTACGAGGGGTTTAGGGTTAGATGAAAAAGCATTACAGGCTTTTTTAAGAAAATGGACACATAGCAATCAATTTATACAGGAAGTGACATGGTTACATCAACTGTATACTATTTTATTGCAGCGACCTTTAACTAATTGGGAAGTTTATTATTATCCGATTGAATTAATTGAGTTGCTTGAAGTATTTTTAAAACAACAGTCGCAACCAATTATGAGCAATGCAAGAACATTATATGATGCATTACCTGTTTATGATAAAAAAGAAATTGTCGTGAATGGTAAGGATTTATTAACACTTTTAGGATTAGAAAAAGGGAATGCTCAAGTGGGGCAATTATTGCACCAAATTGAGCGTGCCGTTGTGATGAATGAGTTGGCAAATGAAAAAGATGTCATTGAAACATTTATTTATCAGCAGTTAAATCAATGAGTATGAGATAGGAGGGTGACAATGCAGGCAGAGAGAATTGCGATTGTTGATATTGAGGCGACAGGTACCAATTTTGCAGAGGGCGACCGTATGATTCAATTAGCAGCCATTATTATTGAAAATGGCTCAATCGTAGCTGAACATTCAATGATAATTAATCCTGAAATGGTCATTCCGACTCATATTTCTCATTTAACGGGGATTACTCAAGAGCAAGTAGACATTGCACCAACCTTTGAAAAAGTGGCATCTTTATGGGAAAATCGTTTGCGAGATTGTATTTTTGTGGCTCATAATTTGGCATTTGATTATACATTTTTGCAGCAATCTTTTGAATTATGTCAGATTGAGTGGCAGCCTAAGGCATTGATTGACACGTTGACATTGGCTAAGATTATTTTTCCAACGGCAACAGGTTATACGGTATCAGATTTGGCGTCTTTATTGGAGATTCCGTTTGATAATGCTCATGATGCGTTACATGACGCTCGGACAACGGCTTATATTTTAGATCAAATGAGCCGTCACTATCAATTATTGCCGAATCAGACGCAAGCATTTTTAGCTAAATTAAGTACGAAATTGCGAAAAGATGAATCGCTCTTTTTTAATGAATATCAAAACTTTCAAATTGTAGGCTCTAGTTATCACGAACTAATCATGTTGAATCAACCCACTTCATTGCAATCGCAACACAAGGCACTGGGTTCGTGGTTATTGGAACAGTATTTACAATTGAATGAGGGGCAACGGTTGATTAAGGTGACCAATGCAGCGATGCCGATTGAAGAATCATTATTGGTGGAAGTAGCACAACAGTTACAGCAACCAACTATCTTAGTTTGTTCCAATCCATTACCAAGCATGCCGGACCACTTTATTGAATGGCAGACATCTTCGGCATTTCTTAATCGAAATGTTTTATTGGCAATGCAGGAAAATGTCGATGAATATACTTTGTCGCAGACAGAAGTTGGGCAGTTAATGGCAATATCCATTTGGTCGCATACAACGAAAACTGGATTATTTAAGGAATTGAATAATGAAAATCAGCCGACAGCTTTGTTTGAAAAATTAAAGACGATACCTAAAGACGATACCTATTTTTATCAAAAATATTGGAAACGATTAAAGAGTGCTAAAGTGATTGTTGTGCCATATTATCAATTAGCATCAATACTGACGTGGTTGATGGTATTGTCGATTACGCAGCAGAATACTAAACGTCACTATCATTTGTTGATTGATAATCAGACGAAGTTGCTGCAACAATTGAGTTATATGGATACGATAACAGTGCCGATTAGTGAATATTTCACGACACTGCAATCGTATATTGATTATCGGCAATATGTGACAAAAGGCATAGATATAAGTCCGTTTTTAAAAACAGTGATAAACTTACAAAAGCAATTTAGTCAACTAATGCAACAACTATTAGAGCAATTAAATCAGCATTTTCCACAAGAGAGCAAACAACAAATCGAAGAGCAATTGGTGCTATCTGCTAGTGAAGTAGAGAATTTGAAGTCGACCATTGGTAGTATGTTGCAGCCACTCTATAAAATTGTTTCCAAATGGGGCGATAAAAAAATTAATGTGTTCCCCTTTAGCGATTTTTACGAGCGTTTAGAAACGATTTTTTATAAAGCATCTCAAGACGGAGAAATTATTTTATCAGCAATGCACTTTAATGAGCATTTTTATCAAATAAAAATCGAAAAGCGTCCGATACAATTAAATTCGAGATACTTACAAGTATTACCGACATTAAAAGGTATGATGATGTTTCAACAGGGGCATGTGTCACAACAATGGTATGAAGTACCACAATTGAATCAAATGACGACAATTCAATTGCCGTCACTCTATGTGCCAAAGCAAACGATGTATGTTCCATTGGGCTATTTACCAGAGCAGATTGAAATTCAGCCTGGAGTTGTGTCGATTTCTCAAGAAAAAGCCATTTTGCAAATGGGAGAATTTATTGCAGAACAGCTTGACGTCTTGCATAATCGTCTGCTCATTTTGACGCCGAATAAGCAAGCAGTCGAGCGTACTTATCAATTATTGACGAATAAGGCGATTCGAGAACACTATAAAGTGAATGCTGAGGGTATTCATGGTAAATTAAAGCGAGTGAGTAAAAATTTCCAAGAAGAAGATAAAACCATTTTAATCGTGAGTCAAACTTCTTTTACCAATGAGTTTAGTATGATTAGTGGCGAAGAAACGGATGTTTTAATACAGACCTTACCGTTTACGCATTCCAACTATATTGAGGCACAACGTGTCGCTCATTATTATCAGTGGTCGGATATGGAATTATTCAATTATTATTTGTTAGATAAGATGAAAGATGATTTTACTTCACTTATTCAGTGCATTAATCAACGTGTTCAAGTAAAAGACTTTTATTTGTTTGATGAACGTCTATATACTAAGTATTATTCGAATGACTGCCGTCTTTTTTTTGAACAATGGCTAAATTTTGAAATTATAGACTGACAGATAACTAAAAAAATGGTATGCTTATCATGTTAGAGAAAGTAGAAACAGTATGGAATCCGTTTAGCGAATGGTCGGGGTTAGTGAAGTCCATAATGCTGGTGTTCCATAACGATAAGTAAAGAAATTTAGGAGAATGTGAATTGAGTAAAAAATTAATATCTTTTCTAACCATTCTATTTTTGATATTACTCATCAGTTTTCTAGCATTATTTATTCGAACACAAGACCGAATTTATCGTGCAGAAGATGAGGCAATTCAATTAGTTTCATATGATTATGAAGTGAAAAAAGTGAATAAATTTTATTGGAGTACGCTCGATAAAACTTATTTTGGTTTAGATTTTACAGATAAGGATAAGCAGCAACATTATGCATTAATTGCACAAGACGGTGGCGAAACCCAATATTTTACACCGAATGATATTATCAGTGAAGAAGATGCGAAAGCAATCACGTTGAATGATGTTAAACCGTTTCGCATTTTACAAATGCGTTTATCTTTATTTAATGACCAACCCGTATGGGAGGCAACTATTAAAAATGAAAATGGAACGCTAACCTATTATACGATTAATGCAAAAGACGGTAGTTGGATACAAACGATTGAAAATTTATAATAAAAGATTCTAGGAGGATTTATGGAAGTAATTACAATGCGTCAGGCAAAAGAATTTGTCGGCAAAGAAGTTAAAATGAATGCGTGGGTTACGAACAAGAGAAGTAGTGGGAAGATTGCATTCTTACAATTACGTGACGGAGTCGCATATTTTCAAGGGATTGTAGTAAAAGCAGATGTTTCAGAAGAAACATTTGAATTAGCGAAATCATTAGGACAAGAATCAAGTATTCAAGTAGTCGGTGTGATGCAAGAAGATACACGTTCTGCTTTAGGTTATGAATTATTAGTAAAAGAAATTCACTTAATTGGCGAAAGTCATGAATATCCAATTACACCAAAAGAGCATGGAACGGACTTCTTAATGGATCACCGTCATTTATGGTTACGTTCATCTAAACAACATGCGATTTTAACAATTCGTAATGAGTTAATTCGTGCAACGTATGAATTTATGGCTAAAGAAGGCTTTATTAAAGTCGATCCACCTATCTTAACTGGTAGTGCACCTGAGGGAACAACTGAATTATTCCATACGAAGTATTTTGATGAAGATGCGTTTTTATCACAAAGTGGTCAATTATACATGGAAGCTGCAGCCATGGCATTTGGTAAAGTATTCTCATTCGGTCCAACTTTCCGTGCTGAAAAATCTAAAACTCGTCGTCACTTAATTGAATTTTGGATGATGGAACCAGAAATGGCATTTGTTGAGCATGAAGAAAGTTTACAAGTTCAAGAGAAATATGTTGCTTACTTAGTTCAATCAGTAATTGATAATTGCGAATTAGCATTAAAAACATTGGGTCGTGATGTAGAGTTATTACGCAAATATACGGTCACACCTTATCCACGTATTTCTTATACAGATGCGATTCAATTATTGAATGACAATGGATTTGATGATATTACATGGGGCGATGATTTTGGTTCACCACACGAAACATTTATTGCGAGCCAATATGAGCAACCAATCTTTATTGTGAATTATCCAAAATCAATCAAGCCATTCTATATGAAAATTAACCCAGAAGATCCACGTACTGTATTATGTGCCGATATGATTGCACCAGAGGGTTATGGTGAAATTATCGGTGGTTCAGAGCGTGAAGTGGATTATGCAACATTAGAAGAAAATATCAAAGCATTCGGATTAGATTTAGATGCGTATGCGTGGTATTTAGATTTACGTAAATATGGTTCAGTTCCACATTCTGGTTTCGGAATTGGATTGGAACGTGCAGTTGCTTGGATTAGTGGTATTGAGCATATTCGTGAAACATCACCATTCCCACGTTTATTAAACCGTATTTATCCATAATAAGTTTTTGAAGTTGGGCATAGCAATCTAGTTATTAGATTTTTATGCTCACTTCTTTTAAAGTACAAGATAATAGAAGTGGAGCTGTCAAAATGTCCTTAATGTATCAAATATTTTCAGAGGGTGTCACCGTCTTACCACGAAAAATGATTCATGCCTATAAAGACTTAAATATTTCGCCGAATGCCTTTATTTTGTTGATTTATTTAATTGACCACCAGCGAGAATTGCAGCATGAAGCACCATTAAAAAAGGTGGCTGTTCAATTAGGTTGGCAAGAAAAAGAAGTGTATGAGCATTTCTCAGAACTATTAATGGCAGAGTATATTCGTTTTGATATGGAGACGGACGCACAAGGGAAAAAATATGATGTCTTGTCACTTGAGCCATTTTATGAATGGTTGGAGCAAACGATGCAACCGAAGATGAATGAGCCAACTGCACCGATAGTATCATTGGAACAAAAATTAGAATTAGTACCGACATTTGAGGGCGAATTTGGTCGTCCGTTAACACAAATTGAATTAATGCAAATTGCTGATTGGAAAACAGGCGATGCGTTTGAAGACGATTTGATTATTTTGGCATTAAAACAAGCTGTTTTGAACCAAGCAATTAGTTTGAAATATATTGACCGTATTTTACTAGGTTGGAAAAAGAAAAATATTCGTACCGTTGAAGAGGCGAAACGAGATATTGAACAGTACAATCAAGCGAAAGTAAACCGTCAACAACAATCGTCAGTCCAATCGAATGAAACAATCGAATCATTTCAAATTCCCGATTTTAATTGGGATGATTTGAAGTAAAAATTAAGGTTATCTTATATAAATTCCATAGATTTACCTATTTTATAAAAATGTCCATTGTGGCTTTTTAGGAAGAATACTCTTTTATGAGGGTATTCTTCTTTTTATTGAGTTAGCCTAAATACAAAATCAAATAAAAATTGAATATAACACAAAATGTAGGATATAATTATCTTGAGAACTTAGAAAAAATGTAAGTCTTTAGAGAGATTGTACGCAAATTGATGTATTTTCCTTTGATAATAATTATATTGAATAAGAAGTATGGAGTTATGAGATATGAGAGAGATAATAATTATTGATGATGATATTGCATTATGTAATTTAATTAAAAAGTGTTTAAGTACTGAGGGATATTCTGTTGATATTGCGAATAATGGATTAGACGGGTATAAGAAAATACGAAATGCAAATAATTTGTGTCTGATTTTACTAGATATTATGCTCCCTGATTTTGATGGGTTTCAAGTTTTGGAGATGATAAGGGAAGAATACACTGTTCCGGTTTTAATGTTGACTGCGAAGTCTGATGATGATTCAAAAATTTATGGACTTAAACAAGGTGCAGATGATTATCTAACGAAGCCGTTTAATATCAACGAACTTAAAGCAAGAGTTGAAGCTATGGTTAGAAGATTCACAGACTTTAATCAGAAAAGCACAGACCAGTTTAAAGAAATCATAATAGAAGATATGAGAATAGATAAAGAGAATAGAACTGTAAAAATAGGAAATCATAATATCGAATTAACAAGTAAAGAATTTGACTTGTTATATTTTCTAGCATCTAATAAGGGAAGAATTTTTACAAAAAAACAAATATATACAAATGTATGGGAAGAAGATTACCTTTTTGATGATAGCAATATCATGTCCTTTATCAGTAAACTTCGCAAAAAAATAGAACCTAACCCTGAAGAACCAACTTATATTTTGACAGTGAGAGGCGTAGGGTATCGTTTTAGTAAGGGGGAGTAATGTATGGATATAAAAAACATTATCATCGTGATATTTTTATTTGTGATTTTATCTTTAGTAAGAAAGATTATGCATATAAAAAAGGAAATAGATAGGATTCAAGAGGTACTTATTGATATTAAAAATGGCGATTATAATCGTAGAATTTTAATTAATAAAAATGATATTACAGAAAAGCTCTGTCATGATATAAATGAGATAACTCTACAAAGTCAAAATAAACTAATAGAGCAAAAACAATCAGAGCAGGCATATAAATCACTTATGACAAGTTTATCTCATGATGTAAAAACTCCTTTAGCATCTATGGTTGGATATTTGGAAGCAGTGCAAGAAGGACTTGTTACAGGAGATGAAAAAGACGACTATATAAAAGTTTCCTTAAGTAAAGCACATTACTTAAAAGATTTTGTAGAAAAACTCTTTGATTGGGTAAAATTAGATTCGGGAGAATGGAAGTTTTCTTTTGCGGTTAAAGACTTAAATGAATTAACAAGACATGTGGTAAGTGATTGGATTCCTATTTTTGAAGAAAAACATATAAGTTATGAAATTGAAATTCCAGAACGGGAATGTAATATAAGGATAGATGAAAATGCTTATTTTAGAAGTTTAAACAATATTATTAACAATATTATTGTTCACAGTAATTGTGATAGAGTACATTTGAAATTAGAAAAATCGGATACAAAAGTTACTTTGACGATTTCAGATAATGGAAATGGTATAAGTGAAAAGGACTTACCATATATATTTGATAGAATGTATCAAGCAGATAGTTCAAGATTAACCAAAGGGTCAGGACTTGGATTATCAATTGCTAAAGAATTGTTGCGAGTGAATAATGCTAACATAAGCGTAAGTAGTGTGCCTAATATAAAAACTGTTTTTATTGTAGAGTTTGCAATATAAGTTGCTGATTTAGAAAGCCTTTTGGGGCTTTTTTTATTGTAGTAAGATAAAAACAAGAGTGTCGCAAGATTATGGCAAGGTTAATAATTTATAATATGTATTGTAAGGAGGTGCGATATGCATTTAATAAAAGCTGAAATTAAAAAATGGAAGAGAAGTAGAATTTTGACAGGTATTATTATATTAACTATCATCTTAAATTTATTTGCAATCGAAAGAGCATTTTCAATATCAAGAAAAAGTCCTATCATGGATAGTTTTGGAGATTTATATTGTTTAGCATTTAAAAATATAACCTTTGTATTCTTGCCAATCGTAATTGGGATAATTTCCACTATGTTATTTTTCGATGAAAAAAAGAATGATACTTTAAAGAATGTACTAATAACTTCGGTTAGTAGATTTGAAGTATTTTTAGTGAAATTTGTTCTGCTTGAGTTATTAACTATCTTTTTAATGATATTAACATATATATCATCTGTATTGGGTGCAGTAATAAGTGGAGGCTTTATCGATTTTAATTTAATTACATTAAAAGAGGCAGCACTATTATATGGGGTTGCAGCGTTATTAATTCCAATTGCAATGCTTCCGGTGATTTACATTGCTACTTTTTCTAAGAGTTATGTTTTGCCTATTTCTATGTGCTTGCTTTATTTAGGAATTGGGTTATTTGGAGTTTCGATATTAGTTCCTATACATCCGCTTGCAAGTTTATTAGGGGTTTATCAAAATGTATCATCGGCTGCTAAAGAAATGGTAGAAAACAGTATCGGTGGATATTCGTTAAATGTATCGCAGTTTAGTTGCTTGGTATCTATTTTAACAATTGGCACACTATTTTTTGTGTTCTCTGTAAAATCTATGAAAAGACAAAATTATTAAAGGAGAAAAAAATAAAATGAAAAACTATATTATTGAAACAAAGAATTTAACAAAAGTGTATGGAGAACAAAAGGCTGTAAATTCAGTAAATTTACATATTGAAAAAGGTACTATATACGGGTTGTTAGGACGAAATGGAGCAGGTAAAACAACTATTATGAAGATGATATTGGGGCTTACGGATATTTCGAATGGTGAAGTAAGTGTTTTTAATCAAAATATAAAAGGTAACGAGAAAAAGATTTATCCAAGAATTGGTGCAATTATTGAAACTCCAGGATTTTATCCTAATCTGACAGGGACGGAGAATTTGGAAATATTTGCACTGCTTAGAGGAACGGCTTTCCCTAATGCGGTAAAAAATGCTTTAGAAGTAGTTGGCTTACCATATAAAGACAAGAAGTTATTTGGGAATTACTCTTTAGGAATGAAGCAAAGACTTGCGATTGCTAATGCAATTTTACATGATCCAGAGATTTTAATTTTAGATGAGCCGACAAATGGCTTAGATCCCATTGGAATAGCAGAAGTTAGAAATTTTATAAAAGATTTAAGTGTAAAAAAAGGAAAGACAATTTTAATTTCTAGTCATATTTTATCTGAAATAACACTTCTCGCTGATACGGTAGGCATTATAGATAAAGGGATTCTATTAGAAGAAAGTAGCATGGAAGAATTAAATAAAAAAAATAGAAAGTATATTATGTTGGAAGTATCTGATGTATCAAAGGCGACTATTGTGTTGGAAAAAGAGTTTGGAATAACCAACTATTCTGTTGAAGATAATAATCATGTGAAGATATATAGTTATGGATTAGATATGGCAAAAATTAACAAGTCGTTGGTTATGAATGAAATATCAGTGATTTCATCACAAACATGCAATGATTCTTTGGAAGATTACTTCAAGAAAATAACTGGAGGAGAGGGCATTGCTTAATTTAGTTAAAGTAGAGTTTCTTAAATTGAAAAGGAAAAAGATTGTTTCGATGATGTTTTTGGCGACACTCTTAATGCCAATGCTTGCCACTATATATTTTGGGAATATAGACCTTTCAGACAATGCAATGAAATATTTCAAATGGACGATTTTTAGTTATAATTTATGGCTGATTTTACCAATTATATTAGGGATATTTTCCACAATGATTGTGTCAGTAGAGTATGAGAATGATACTTTTAAGACGTTGTGGATTGTTCCGATACAAAAGATGAAACTTTTGATTAGCAAATTTATAATGATGCTTATTTTTACCTTAGTATTTATGAGTTTGTCAATTTTAGTTACGCTTTTTTGGGGGAAATTGATTCATCACATAGAGATAGATTATTTATTGTGTATTTATCTTATTAGAAAGTGTTTTGAGATTAGTGGACTTTTATCAGTTTCTATGTTTCCCATTTTATCTATCGCATTTTTGACCAAAAAATATATTTTACCTATTTGTTTGACGATTATTTATGCTTTTTCGGGATTTCTAATTTTGACCGTTAATATGTATGCACATCCATTATCGAGCACTACAGCAATTGTTGTGAGAGATATTCCGGGAATAGTATTAAACCAAGATATCAATATAGTTTATTCTCTTCTTTGTATAGGAGGATGGGTAGTTGTATTTACAATAGTTATAAAATTATTATTAAAAAGGAGAGAATGGTAAATGAAGATACTTTTATTAGTTGAATATAAAAAACTTCACAGATCAAAATTGATATTTTTGCTTGTATTTGTACTCATGATGACTTTGGGAGTTGTATTTCTTCAAGGACAATTTTCATTTGGTGGAAAAAAGTATATAGATACATTTGGTTGGTATATTTTACAGGTGCATTCTTTAACAACATATTTTGTGTTGCCAAGTTTGATAGCGTTGTTTGGAGGATATATTATTTGTCGTGAGGAACAAGAAGATGTACTTAAATCATTAAAACTAATACCGGTAGATGAGAGTAGGATGATTACTGCCAAAATGATAATTACTCTTTTGGGTAGCATTTTTATTTATCTAATATTGTTTATAGTATCTTTAATAATAGAAGCGGTATTACATTTAAATGCGGTAAATATGAGTGAAGTAATTCATTATTTTGTTGTATATGTATTAACTGGAATTGGTGTTTTTATGGCAATATCTCCAATTATTGCATTTGTTGGACTTGTAAAAAGGAGTTATTGGATAGCTCTGATTATCGCTGAAATATATTCTTTTATAGGGATTTTCTTAGCATCGAAGGAAGTTGTAAGAGCCATATATCCAATATCATCTGTATTTGTTTTATCAGGACTATATGAAACATCAGTTATGGAATTGATGATTAGTATAATCGTAAATATCAGTTGCTGTTTTATTTCATATAGAATACTAAAGAAAATGAGAGTTCGTAAAAATTAGCTATGAAAATACATATAGGAAATTTAAAAAGGAAGTTCACACCCTGTAAAAATGGGGGAGTGAACTTTTTTATTTTTTCTGTGCCAAAATTATAATTTAGTTATTTTTATTTATTAGAATTGATAACAGAAGAAATGGAGGAATATCAAATGGATATGATGCTTGAAACAAGAAATTTAACAAAAAAAGTAAAAGAGCAAATGATATTAGAAAACGTATCGATTAAAGTTGAAAAAGGAAAAATATACGGACTATTAGGACCGAATGGTGCTGGTAAATCGACATTATTAAAATTAATCACCAAAGTCATGCATTGTACATCAGGGGATATTTTATTTGAAGGAAAAAGTATGTGCGCAGAAGATTTAAAAAATGTGGGAGCTATTATCGAACAACCAGCTATTTATCCTAATTTAACTGCAAATGAAAATCTAGAAGTTTTAACTACATTACTAAATATTGATAAAAGAAGAATTGATGATGTGTTAAAAATCGTTGGTTTAGAAAATACTGGTAAAAAACTAGCGAAAAATTTTTCATTGGGAATGAAACAAAGACTTGGCATTGCAATGACATTGATAAATAGTCCAAAATTATTAATACTGGATGAACCGACAAATGGATTAGACCCTATGGGAATTCAAGAATTAAGAGAGTTAATAAAAGATTTTTCAGAAAAAGGAATTACCGTCATTATCTCAAGTCATATTTTAAGTGAGATTCAGCAGGTAGCTGATAAAATCGGGATTATTAATAATGGGCATCTAATCTATGAGGGAAATAACTCAAAAGAGATAGATTTAGAAAAACTATTTTTAGAAATGATAAAAAAGGATGCGAAATAAAATGATGAATTTTATTAAAACAGAATTAATGAAAGAAAAAAGAGGGACAAATTTAAAATTGGGAATGATTGTTCCAATAATTTTTGTATTATTAAATATAGCCATGGTTAGCTTAATGGGAGAAAGCCCAAAAGGGAAAAGTTATATAATGGCAACTTCTTTTAATTGGTATCCGCTTTTAATATTACCAATTATTTTAAGTTTATTAGTTTTGAATATCAGTAGTAAAGAAAAGATAGAGCATATTGTTTTTCAAAAAAGTATGAATGTAAGTTTTGCAAAAATAGAATTGGCTAAAAATATTGTCATTTTAATGGAGCTATTTACTATTCTAGTTGTATCATCATTTTTAATCTTTATATTTGTTACATTGTTTTCAGGTGAAAACATAGTATTAGCTCAATTAGTTTTGGCTACTGGTTGTCTATTTATCGGAAGTTTACCGATAATCGCTGTATCATTTTTGATTTATGGGCTAGTAAAAAAGAAAGCCGTACTGATATTATTAAATTTTATATTGTCATTCCCATCACCAGTGATAGCTATAACAAATAATTGGATTCTCTTTCCATGGTCATATAGCTTACGAATGCTTAGCCCAGTTGTAGGAGTACATCCAAATGGAACGTTTCTTGATAAGAGTTCTGAATTGATGAATATGAAGATGACCTACTTAGGACTTTGTTTGAGTATAGTTGTTTATGTATTGATATTAATATTAAATTTATTAATTAAAAGTAAAAGGGGTGAAAGAAATGTATAATATAATATTATCCTATTGGTTGCGAAGTAAAAGAACACCAGTAAGACTAATGATAATTTTATGTCCACTTATATTTTCACTTGTTTATGGTATTTATGCGATAAGCACAAACGGATTAGTTGGAAAAGAATTCGACGTCTTTTTTTGTATCTACACCATTTTAGCGAATTTTTCAATTAGTTTTTTTATCCCCACAGTATATGAGATTGATAAGAGTGCTGGCAATTATGCGAAGGATTTACGATGTGGGTTAAGCAGAACAAAAATATTTTTATCGAAATTCTTTTATATCTCTATCTTACTATTTATAATTGAATTGATAGCTGTCTTTATAATGGGATTGTTGGTATTTAGTAGAGTTAACATGGAATATATCCGTATGATTATTTATTTTATGATTGGGCTAGTTATGCTATTTCCAATGATTCCAATGTATCAATGCTTGAGTTTAAAATTTGGTTTTTCTGGCAGCATACTTGTTGGAACTTTTCTTACACTTTCAGGAATATTGTTAGGTACAACCGATTTAGGGAAAATCATTTGGTATTTGTTTCCCTTTGTGTGGCCAATAAAACTTGTTTTTGCTTATACAAAGCGGGACATCAGCGATTATTTTGTTTTGATATTTTTAATCGTATCTGTCATCATTACTGCCTTTTTTATAGGAGTGTTTTCAAGTTGGTATAATAAATGGGATGGTATGAATCGAATGGAGGAGTAGGATGAATTTATTAATTATAGATGATGATAAAGATTTATTGAAACTTTTAGAGTTGACTTTTAAGAAAGATTACAATGTTGAACTTTGTGCTTTAGCTAAAAATATTGTTCCTGAACAGCTTACAAAATATGATTTGATTATTCTTGATGTGATGATGGATGATATGGATGGCTTTGAGTTTTTATCACGGTATAGAGAATTGATTGACGCCCCCATTATATTATTGACTGCAAAGGATTTTGAAAAAGATAAGATAGAGGGTTTTGCTTTAGGTGCAGATGATTATGTTACTAAGCCATTTTCTATATCGGAAATTAGAGCTAGAGTAGCAGCACATATTCGAAGAGAGAATAGAGAAAAGCACAGTAGAATCATTGATTATCCAGTATCCTGTGATTTATTAGCAAAAAAAATTTACTTTGAGAATACTGAAATAATGCTTACTAAAAGTGAGTATGAAATCTGCGAATTGCTTTTAAAAAATAGAAATCAAGTTTTTACTAAAGAAAAAATCTACACAACAATTTATGGTTATGATGCAGAGGGAAATAGTTCGACTTCTATCACCGAGAGAATTAAAAAAATTAGAGAAAAATTTGGTGGATTCAATGTGGATCCAATCAAAACGATTTGGGGAGTAGGCTATCAATGGGAAGTAAAAAAAATTTAACCTATTTAATTAGTAAATTTGCGATATTAGAATTGCTTTTTACAATATTTATGATTTTATTTTCTTATACGCTTTTAAAGGTCTTAATCAATACAGGATTAGTATATCCTGCAAATTACGCTGAAATGAATTCTGATACTGTGAAAGAAGCGTTTCTAAAATCTGATTGGCAAACTGACAACATTCCCTTTTATTATGACTATCAACTAAGAGAAAATGGGAAAATTTTAGAAAGTACAATTGATGAAAAGTATACTCAAAAAATAAATGAGGCATTACAAAAAGGACAATCTTCAACGGATCAAATGATAGGGTCAGATGTATTTAAGGCATTCAAAAATAGAAATCGAGCGTTAATAATAAAGTATAAAATTGGTGCTATGCTGGCTAATTCAAGTGTATATAAAGTCATTGGGAATTTTGAATTAGTATTTTTTGTCAGCATATTTAGTATGTGGTTAGTTGGTTTTGTTTATTTCATTAGTCATTTGACAACAGTGTTAAGGTGTGAAATTAGCAAAATATCTAAGGCTAATGAGAGTATTGAAAAATTGGAATTAGAATTTGAAAGGGAATATTCTGAATATACAGAAATTTCAGGGGTACTTGATTCGATAGATAGTATGGCAAGCAATTTAAAGGCATCGTTAGAAAAGCAGTGGAGTATGCAGATGACACAAAAAGAGATGATAGAATCGATTACACATGATGTAAGAACTCCAATCACACTTATCAAGGGAAATATCGAATTATTAAAAGAAAATCAAGAAAATGTTTTAGAAAGAGCAGAAGATGTTTTAAATGGAGTGGAGAGATTGGAGTCTTTCCTAAAAAAACTCAATACATTTTCAGTTTTAATGGAAGAACCCAAGGAAGTAGTATCAAAAGAAGTTTTAGACCATTGGATAAGAATTGCCACGAGTATTTGTAAACTTAAAGGTTTTAACTTATCTATTCTTGGATATGATGTAAGTGCTATAAAATTAGACAAAAATGCAGTTTCCGTAGCGATACAAAATTTAGTTAATAATGCGATTGAAAATTCTTCGGTAGATTCCACTATATTTATTGGTTTTTACGATAATATCAATGATTATACTATTATTGTTAGAGACCAAGGTGCTGGATTTAATAATGAAATTCTTTATGATGTAAAAGGTAAATTTGTATCAAAGAAAGTGGACGATAATCATGTGCATGGATTAGGACTTTCAATCGTTACTAAAATATTAGACGCTAATAAAGGGCAATTGCTGCTGAATAATTATGATGATGACGGAAATGGTGCTGAAGTGAAAATGGTATTCAAAAAAGATGAGTAATAGTGGCAGTTATTAAAATATAAGGGGCTAGGTAAAAAGGTCAGAAATTCTAATCAATAGCATTTCTGACCTAGCTCCTTATTTTTGTAGCCTCAATGATGATGTCCTTGCTCACACAAGACGCATCTACAAACTATTTTTGATTGCTTGAATCAGTTGATTATTTTCATGAATCAAGTTATCAGCATTTTCACGGGTTAGACCGTCAATTTGCCAAAAGCATTCAGCTAAGTGTGCTTTAATGTCTTGTTGGAGTGCCATGCCGTCTTCTGTTAGTTGCACATATAGTTGACGTTTGTCTTCATCAGGTCTTATTCGGAGCAAGTAATTCTTATCTTCTAAACGTTTGAGCAATGGAGTTAAAGTGTTACTGGATAATTCAAGTCGTTGGCCAATTTCTTTTAAAGATAACATTTTTTCTTCCCACAAAATGACAAGGACGAGATATTGAGTGTAAGTTAAATCGTATTTCTGTAAATTTTTCTTATAAAATTGCCGAAACAGTCGCTCTACCGTATAAAAAGAATAGCAGAGTTGATGCGATAGTAAATCGTTCATGTCAGTTCTCCAATCGTTTGCGATTGATTCTAGCATAGCACAAAGTTTTTTAATTGACAAAAGATTGTATCCCAATTAAAATAATCGTGCACGATTAAAATTTGTAAAAGGATACTTGTTATTTGCAAGCACTAATATAAGTTTTAACAGTGATATTATGATTAACATGGTTCAAGCCAAGCCGAGCTGAACCAAAATTAAAAAGGAGTTTTATGTAGAATGAATGTAGGAATTAGAACAAAAGTATTGAGTGGGTTAGTAGCATTGGAGTTTCTGTATATCTTTTATTTAGAAACGATTATTACCGTTTCTGAAAAGACATCACAAGTATTTGCGATTCCAGTGGAAGTATTAAAAACTGATACGGTTTCACTATTGTTCCAAAATCAAGGTGTTTATAATTTAATGATTGCTGTAATATTGATTTATACCCTTATTATTAGTAAAAACAAGTTTGAGTTATTGCTAGTGACATTAGTTTATATTTTAGTTGTCGCACTTTATGGTGGTTTTACAAGCGACATTAGTATTTTCTTCAAACAAGGCAGTATGCCACTTTTAGCAACACTTAGTCTTCTTTATGATTATATGAAAAATAAAGGAACAAATTAATGAAGTGGTTAAAACTATTATTCCTAGTCTTATTATTCTTGTTGGTGCTAGCTTATAGTGGTGTGTCGGTCTATCTTGCGAGAAGTATTGTTAAACCAATTCCAATGACATTGGAGCAAGAAGAACAGTGGGAAAAAGAGCATGGTATGTGGAATGATTTTGACCAATATGATGTGGAAGAATACAGTGTGCAAGGTGTAGACGATTATCAATTGCACGCAGCATTGGTTAAGGCAGAAAATCCAGCTAGCAATAAATATGTTATTATTACGCATGGTTTTCGTTCCAATCGTAATGGTGCAGTTAAATATGTGCCTGTTTATCGAGCCTTAGGATACAATTGTATTATTTATGATGTTCGTGGGCATGGGAAGAATACTCCGGTTACTGTCACATTAGGGCAGATAGAGTCACAGGACTTGATGAAATTGATTGATGATACTTATCAACGTTATGGTTCGGATATTTATTTAGGATTGCAAGGTGAGTCAATGGGCAGTTCCATTTCGCTTAATGCCTTGAACTATAATCCTAATATTCGTTTTATTGTGGCGGATTGTGGTTTTACTAATCTGTATGATTTGATTGACGCTGGTTATGATGCGAATCATGTGCGTTTTCTAATGTCAGGTGTCAATTTGGTGACGAAATATATTTACGGTGTTGACATGAAATTAACGAGTGCGATTGACGCAGTTGGACACAATCATTCGATTCCAGTCACGTTTATTCATGGTGCAGATGATGTATTTATTACACCGGATAATAGTGAAAAATTATCCCAAGCTAATGGAAGTGATGATAAGGTCTTAATCGTTAAGGGTGCTGCTCATGCAGAATCTCGTGAAGTGTTAGGTATTGAAGGTTATCAAAAGTTAGTTCAGCAAAATCCTAATGTAAAGTAGGCAATAATTAAGTTAAGACTTGCAACCAATATAATTGATAAATGCTATTAAATAAGTGATTTCAGCTATATTGGGGGTAAGCTCTATTTTTTTGAAAAAAATACTTGCAAAAGGAAAGATGCTTTGATATCCTTGTATCAGATACAGGTACAACTTAATTAAAGGAGAAATTTATGACAAAAAAATATAACAAGAAATTTTCAGTATCAATTTTACTTTGGATGAGACAGGATAAAGCACGTCAAGAGGGAATGAACTACTGGAGTGGCCCACATTCACAAATTATTGCATCTTCACCTGGTCTTTTAGAATATCGCCAACAACATCTAAGTGAAACAGAACATAGTTTTTGGCCAAGTGTATCAGAATTGGAAACAAACATTCCGGTTGACCGTCGAATTGACGGCATTGCAGAAGTAACGTTTGAAAATCTTTTAGCACCAATCGCTGGACGAAAACAAACTGCTTTAGCATTCAAAGATGAAGTAAATGTTTTTCGTAGAACATTGATGCACATGGGATTTCCGTTTTCTTCACGTTGGTTTTCAATGGCTGAAAATAATGAAACGCAATTAAGAGATGTTTTGTATGTGCGTAGAAAAGACGGTGTAGGTAGTAGCGATTTTAAAAAGTTTATTAATGACAGTTTGGCAGCAGAAATTACCGAAGTGGCTGGAGTGACAGAAGTCAGAACACAAGTGTATATGCCATGGCATAAAGCGACTTGGAATACTCCGAATGTGGCACACGATAATCCGAAATCGCAACAACTTCACGCATCAGTCATTATTGGTTTTGCTAATGAAGAAGTGAGAGAGAATTTTTACCAAAATATTGCACCGATACTCAATACGAAGATTGTTACTTATGCATCAGCCGTTCATGCTTATCAAATTGAAAAGACTTTAACATTTGTTGAAAACGGGAAACGAATTTCGCTATAATTTTTCAAATTGGCAGTAAAAGACTTGTGATTGATTATTGAATGTGTTAAACTTGTTCTTGTAACTGATACAACAACAAAAGGAGAACGTATGGATACAAAATTTTCAGTGGCACTACACATCTTAGCGATGATTAGCGAGAGTAAAGACGTCTTGAGTTCGCAAGTATTGGCAGAGAGCGTAGGTACGAATGCCAGCTATATCCGAAAGGTCATTGCATTGCTTAAGAATGCTGGTATTATTTCGTCTCAGCAAGGACGTACTGGGTATCAGTTGAGTAAATCGCCCAATGAGATTTCATTACTTGAGATTTATTTTGCCACACAGGAAGTGAATCATATCAGTCTTTTTCAAATTCATCAAAATGCCAACAAAAAATGCCCTGTTGGGAAACATATTGAAAAAGCGATGATTCCTATTTTTACGAATGTAGAAAAACATTTAGAAGATGAATTAGCTAATCAGACCTTGGAACAGGTCATTGCGAATCTTTATCAAATTGCTAATAAAACACGAATCTGACCTTACAATCGGGTATTATGGCAATGATAGATAGTAACGATGAAAGCTAGCTTTGTAATTTTTTTGCCAAATATAGAATTGGAGAGAAAAAATGGAGTTTACTGTTAAAGAAATAAAAGATAAAGAAGTAAAGGAAAAGATTTCTAAGGAAGTTCTTTATGATCTTCCAGAATGGTTTGGTATGCCAGAAAGCACAGAAGAATATATCACTGATTCACAAGACAAACCTTTCTTGGCATCTTTTTATCAAGATGAGATTGTAGGATTTATAGTTTTAAATACTACAAGTCCAGACTGTGCGGATATATTTGTAATGGGAATAAAAAAGAAATTTCATCGACAAGGTGCAGCAACACAATTAAATGAAGAGTACGAAAAATTAGCTAAGGATTTGGGATATACCTATTCCCAAGTAAAAACAGTTCAATCTGGGCACTATAAAGAATATGATATAACAAATAGTTTTTATACTTCGGTAGGTTATAAGGAGTTAGAAGTCTTTCCAACCTTATGGGATGAATGGAATCCTTGCCAAATTTATATTAAATATTTAGGTAATTAAAAATATATAAATAATGATAAGTCTCCAGACGTGACTTGAATATAGTTTCTACAAGTATTGATTTGATTATACGATGTCACAAGGAGATTTTCTTACAAACAACATAGACTTGTAATTGATACAAATACAAAATATGGTGTGAGCGAAGCTGCTTAGACTTGAACCACTGGAGGAAAATACCGGAGTGCGTGGAACGCACAAAGGGATTTTCTGAAGTGGACGTCAAGTCAAGCTGAGCGAACCCAAATAAGAAAAGGAAGAGATAATATGAAAGCAGCACAACACACAACTTATAATAAAAATAATATTCAATTAACGGTAACAGATATAGCAAAACCACAAATTACGAGTAAGCAAGTTTTGGTTAAAGTGACAGCAGCAGGTGTCAATCCTTTAGATAATATGATTTCTCGTGGTGAAGTTAAGATGATTGTCCCTTATAAATTACCACAAACAGCCGGAAATGAATTAGTTGGTTTAGTCGAAGAAGTTGGAGCAGCCGTTACCAATTTTGAAATTGGAGAGCGTGTTTTTGGACGTTTACCGCTAGACAGTATTGGAGCATTTGCTGAATATGTAGCAGTAGATGCAAGTGCTTTGGCAAAAGTACCGGATTATTTAACCGATGTTGAAGCAGCAGCGATTCCACTTACTGCATTGACAATTATGCAAGCACTTGATTTAATGCAAGCACAATCAGGTAAAACGATTTTTATTTCAGGTGGTACTGGTGGTGTCGGTGGTATGGCGATTCCGATTGCGAAAGCAAAGGGTCTGACAGTTATTACTAATGGTGACGGTGCTAATGCTGAACGTGTCTTAGCATTAGGAGCAGACCGATTTATTGACTACAAAACAGAAGATTATACGCAGACTGTAAGTGATGTGGATTATGTTTTAGATACACTTGGTGGTAATGAAACGGAAAAACAAATGACGATTATGAAAAAAGGTGGTCATTTAGTGTCACTACGTGCGATGCCGAATGGTGAATTTGCTAAACGAATGAACATGCCACTTCATAAGCAGATTCTATTTGGAACTGCTGGGTTAAAATTTGACCAAATGGCAGCAAAATATGGGGTTCATTATCATTTTATCTTTGTAACAAGTAATGGAAAACAATTACAAGAAGTAGCTGATATCTTTAGTGAACGTCAAATCAAGCCGTCAATTGATACTGTTTATCCATTTGAAGAAGTGAATGCTGCACTCGATAAGGTAGCGAATGGTCGTTCTCGTGGAAAAACTGTTTTGAGTTTCTAATATAATGAGCGAGAGTATGGAGGAAGTAATGTCATATATCATAACTAAAAATCAATATATTAATGTTGCAGGAAATCAAATTGCCTATCGTGAATTAGGTAAAGGAAAGTCAGCTTTACCTTTAGTGATGCTTGTCCATTTAGCAGCTACTTTGGATAATTGGGATCCTAAACTATTAGATTTAATTGCAGTGAAACATCATGTGATTGTGTTAGATTTACCCGGAGTAGGTGGTAGTCAAGGTAAGGTTGCAGCAACGATTCCAGGAATGGCTGAACAAGCGATTGAGATTATTAATACTATGGGATATGAGCATATCAATCTACTAGGTTTATCCATGGGTGGAATGATTGCTCAAGAAATAGTACGCATTAAGCCGAGTTTAGTTAATCGTTTAATATTAGCGGGTACAGGCCCACGTGGTGGTAAAGAAATTGATAAAGTAACCGGTAAAACATTCCGTTATATGCTGAAAGCAGCCATTGAGCGAATTGACCCTAAACGTTATATTTTCTACAATCACGATGAAGAGGGGAAAGTTGAGGCAAATAAAGTTTTAGGACGCATGGGAACAAGACAGGCTGCTTATGCAGATAAAGAGATGCGTGTTCCAGGATTCTTAACCCAATTGAAAGCTATTAAACGTTGGGGCAAAGCTGCTCAAGATGATTTAAGCTATATTACACAACCTACATTAATTGTTAATGGGGATAAAGATATGCAAGTTCCAACACAAAATTCGTATGATATGCATGAAAAAATAGTCGATAGTAGACTGATTATTTATCCTAAAGCAGGACATGGCTCTATCTTTCAGTTTGCTGATGAATTTGCAAAAGAATTGATTGAGTTTTTGGAGAACTAATATGGTAAAAACAATCATCATTACAGGTTCTACGGACGGTATTGGAAAACATTTAGCAATGAAGTTAGCCAGTGAAGGACATGAAATTATCTTGCATGGTCGCAATCAAGAAAAATTGCGAGCAACTCGCAGTGATATTGAATTAAAAACAGGTAATAAACGCATTCATGGATACTTGGCTGATTTTTCAAAAATGGAAGAGGTCTATCGTTTTGCACAAGAAATACAAAGAGATTTCGAAAAAATTGATGTTTTATTGAACAATGCAGGTGCTTATTTTGGGGATGCTCGTGTTGCAACGGCAGAAAATATTGAGATGACCTTTATGTTATCTGTTCAAGTACCGTATATTTTAACAACTGAATTATTGCCATTGTTAAAACAAGCAGAGTTGGGCAGAGTGATTCATACTTCTTCTTTCATGCATCATTTTGCTCAAATAAAAGATTTAGATTTTGGGCTTGAGCAGAGATATTCAGCAGCTATGGCTTATAATAATTCAAAATTATTTACTATTTGGTTAGCTATGGAACAGGCAAAATTATTTGCACAACAAAAACTCAATGTGACAGTTAATGCTTATCATCCGGGACTAATTTCAACAAATTTAGGAAATGATAATGTGAAACGTAATTTAAGAAGTACGCTATTGACTACATTGATGAAACCTTTTTCAAAAGACTTAGATAAAGGGATTGAAACAGGATACTATCTTATAAATTCATCTGATGTAGCAAATATTTCTGGAAGATATTTTTCTAATAATAAATTAGCAAGAGTTAATTTAAAAGGTTATAACGCATTAAAAGGGAAAGCTTTAATGAACTACTGTGAGGCTAAACTAAATCAATTTAATAGGGGAGCTAGAATTGATGAATAAAAATTTACTAAGGCCACTGAGACTGCCAAATGGTCAAGTGTTGGCTAATCGCTTTTTTAAATCAGCAATGAGTGAAACAATGGCAGATAGTCAACACGCTCCAACTCATGAGCTTATAAAGCTTTATGAGTATTGGGCAAAACAAAAAATGGGAGTTTTAGTAACAGGTAATGTTATGGTGGACAGTCGCTATCTTGGTGAACCAGGGAATGTTGTTCTAGACTCAGATGAATATTTAGATTTGTTTCAAAAATGGGCAGCGGTTGGGCAACAACAGGGTGTTCCGATTTGGATACAATTGAATCATCCTGGCAAACAAATGTATCGTTCTATTAATGAAACACCGATTGCACCAAGTGCTATACCGATTTCTGGTGCTGCTGCGTCAGCTTTTCGAACGCCAAGAGAGATGACTTTATCTGATATCGAAGAAACAATAGAAAAATTTATTTTAGCTGGTGTTTTAGCCCAAAAAGCTGGTTTTAATGGTGTTCAATTGCATGCTGCTCATGGTTATCTTATTAATCAATTTCTTTCACCTGCTGATAATCAACGAACAGATAGCTATGGGGGAAGTTTAGAAAATAGAATGCGATTCCTTGTTGAAATTTATCAAGGTTTGCGTGAAAAAGTAGGTTCTTCGTTTACGATAGCATTGAAATTAAATGCTTCGGATTTTAAGGAGAAAGGTTTTGGGTTTGAAGATTGTAAGTTAGTTGTTCAGAAAATGTCTGATTTAGGAATTGATTTGATTGAAATTTCTGGTGGCAATTATGAGACTCCTGTTTTTGGTAGTGAATACGAAAATGGTGCTGGATTTGTTAATTATGCGGTTGCTCTATCGAATATTACTTCCGTTCCAATCGTATCGACAGGTGGATTCCGAAAAGTTGCTCAAATGGAAGATGCTATTGAAGACGGAGTAGCGATGATTGGGTTGGCTAGACCTTTTGTTCTTCGTCCACATTTGGTAAAGGACTATGCTAATTTTGGAGATTTTCAAGTAATGACACCACGCTTAACAACAGGAATACAAAATTTAGATAAGACACTTGGCCCGATTATCGGGGTTAGTTATTATGAATCTCAAATGAAACGACTAGCCAAAGGAAAATCGGTTAGAATTAGTCAAAATGCATGGCCGTATCTAATGCAGACAGTTAAGGCACATGGAATGTCAGCTTTGAAACCGAGAAGAAGATAATGATATTGACAGTATGAAAATTAAAATAAGGCTGAACAAAAGTTCAACACTGCAACAAATTGTGGTTCAAGTTAGAGCAAATTATTGCTAGTATTAGACTTTTGTTCAGCCTTAATCTATTTTAATTAGTACACAGCCACTGGTAATTGCTCGGCTAATTGGTTCATATCTTCATCAGTAGTTGACCAGCTTGTTGCAAAGCGAATGACGACATGTTGGTCATCGTAAGTTTCCCAGAAACCTGTCATCACAATTTCTGATAGTGTTTGATACTGTTGATTCGTAACAATGACAAATTGTTGGTTGGTTGGTGACTCTAAGTAGAATCGATAGCCTTTATCTTTTAAAAGGTGTTTTAACTCTTCAGCTTTACTAATGGCATGTTGTCCCATTTTAAAATATAAATCATCTGTAAAGAGAGCATCAAATTGAACACCTAGTAGGCGACCTTTTGCCAAAAGTGCCCCATGCTGTTTGACTAGCGTTACAAAATGCTTAGGTTGATTTTGTTTCGTAAAGACAACCGCTTCACCACAGAGTGCCCCAACTTTAGTACCACCGATGTAAAAGACATCGCACAATTCTGCAATATCAGCGAGTGTAACATCTGTATCGGTTGCAGCTAAACCATAGGCAAGTCGTGCACCGTCTAAAAATAATGGAATCTCATATTGACGGCAAAGGTTAGCTAATGCAGATAATTCTTCTTTTGTATATAATGTTCCGTATTCTGTTGGGTGAGAAATATAGACCATACCTGGATAGACCATATGTTCATGGTTAGCGTCAGCATAAAAAGTTCCAATTAATTGTTGAACATCTTTTGCTTGAATTTTCCCTTGTGTATGTGGAATCGTTAGTACTTTATGCCCAGCGGATTCAATAGCACCAGCTTCGTGAGCAGCAATGTGTCCTGTATCGGCTGCGATGACACCTTGATAGGCTGCTAGCATAGTGTCGATGATAATTTTATTAGTCTGAGTACCACCGGTTAATAAGTAAACTTGTGCCTGTTCTTGTTGACAGGCTTGTTTAATTTTTTCACTGGCTAAGGCAGTATAAGTATCCGTCCCATAACCTGTTAATGCTTCGAGATTGGTTTTGATTAAGGCATCTAATACTAAAGGGTGTGCCCCTAATACATAATCACTTTGAAAATATAACATATTGTTCCAACTTTCTTTTTAATTGTGTTTAATTTGTTTCTGATTGAGCCGTCTGTTGATAGGTTGCTAATGTTTCTTTAATGCGTTCAGCAGTTTTTAAAGGAATTCCTAACTGTTTAATATCTTCAATGGCTGCATCTCGGATTCGGTCAAGCGATTTAAAATGTTTTAATAATTTTTGACGAGTCGCTGGGCCGACACCTGCAATGACATCTAATTGAGAACCAAGTTGATTTTTACTTCGTACTTGTCGATGATAACTAATCGCATAGCGATGAACTTCTTCTTGAACACGTTGCAAGAAATGGAATAGTTGACTGCGTGGGTCAATATCGACCAATTCTTCTGAATAGCCGTCCATTAAGGCAGCCGTTTTATGTTTGTCATTTTTAACCATACCGGCGACTGGAATGGCTAATCCTAATTCATTTTCAATGACATCTCGTGCAGCACGAATTTGAATTTTGCCACCGTCCATTAAGATTAAGTCGGGGAGTGGTGAGTTTTCTCGTAAAAGTCGAGTATAGCGTCGTCGGATTACTTCTTGTGTTGATGCAAATTCATTGCTGCCTTCTACGGTTTTAATCTTATACTTACGATAATTTTTCCTATCCGGTTTTCCGTCCTTATAGACCACCATTCCAGTAACAGCGTTCGTACCGAGAATATTCGAGTGGTCAAATGCTTCAATGGTATAGGCTTGTGGAATATGTAAGGCTTTCGCTAATGCTTCGACAGCACCGGTTGTTTTAAGTGTTTGCATTTCAACTAGACGAAACTTTTCATCGAGTGCAATTTTACTATTTTTCTCACAAAGTTCTAGCATGCTACGTTTTTTACCACGGACAGGGGTATGAATCTCCACTGACAATAATTCTTGTAAAGTCTCTTTATCAATATCACTTGGCACGAGAATTGCTTTGGGCTTCATTTGAGTTTGCTCTAAGTAAAAACGAGCGATAAAAGTAGTCACTTCGTCTTCCGGTTCATTTAAGGTAGGATAAATGGCTGCTTCACGTTTTAAAATAGAGCCTTGTCGTAGCATGAATACTTGAATGGATAGCCAGCCTTTGTCATAGGTATAGCCGAAGACATCGGTATTATCATAGTCTTGGCTCATAACTGTCTGCTTTTCAATGGTTGTTTCGATATATTGCAGTTGATTGCGATAATCAGCTGCTTGTTCAAATTCTAGTTTTTCAGCCGCATCATTCATTTTTTGTTTTAAGGCTTGTTTAATGTCACTGACATTCCCATTAAAGAATTGCTTAATGCGTTGAATTTGTTGCTGGTATTCTTCTCTAGATACTTCATGGTCGCAAGGGCCAATACATTGTCCTAAATGATAATAGAAACACGCACGTTTTTCGTTTTTATTACAGCGTCTTAAAGGGTAGACACGATGTAATAATTGCTGAGTTTGTGTTGCAGCACCGACATTTGGAAAAGGGCCAAAATAGTGAGCTCCGTCTTTACCGACAATATTGGAGATAATTAATTGTGGGTGACGCTCATTTGTTATTTTTAAGTAAGGATACATCGTTCCTTCTTTTAGACGAATATTATAAATCGGCTTGTACTGCTGAATGAGATTAATTTCTAAAATCAAGGCTTCTTTATTACTATTGGTAATAATCGTTTCAAAGTGATGTATTTCCGAAACAAGTTTGGTCGTCTTAGTATCGTGAGCACCACGAAAATATGAACGCACACGATTTTTTAAATTTTTTGCTTTGCCGACATAAATTATCTGATTATCTGCATTTTTCATTAAGTAACAACCAGGTAAGTCGGGCAATAGAGCTAATTTTTGTTCGATTTGTTCACGTATGGTGTTACGCATTTCCATTGGTTGTCACGTCCTTTCAATCGTTTTATATTATATCGTATTCACAAATGTTATGCGAATAATCTGATAGTCACCTGCTTGTTTTTTATGGTATACTATTCAGTAACTGAAATGAAATGAGGGATAACATGAAATTTGAAGATTATCACTATGAACGACCAAATTTAGAGTCGCTAAAAGAAGAATTTTTAGGTTTTGTTGCACAAATTGAATCAGCAACAACTGTCGATGAAGTAGCAGCAGCAATCAAAGGGATTCAAGCATTACAAAATAATATTTTAACTTTATCAAAATTGGTGACGATACGTCATTCGATTGATACTCGTGATACATTTTATGATGAAGAACAAGAATTTTGGAATGAATCTGGGCCTGTTATTAGTGAATGGGAAACGACCTATTATAAAGCCGTATTAAACTCACCATTCCGTAATGAATTAAACGAATTATTGCCAGAAACATTCTTTAAAATTGCAGAAAATGGTTTGCGAATCTTTGATGTGAGTATTATTCCTTTATTACAGACTGAAAATAAATTAGCTTCAGAATATGATAAGTTAATTGCGTCTGCTGAAATTGAGCATAATGGTGAGATTTATAATTTACCTGGTATGAAAGTCTTTACGCAATCCACTGACCGTCAAGAACGTAAGACAGCTCTGACTGCGATTAGTCAGTTCTTTGAAAAAAATCTAGCTGAATTTGACCGTATCTATGATGAATTAGTGAAAACACGTCATCAAATCGCACTTGAATTAGGCTTTAAAGATTTTGTGGAAGTCGGCTATTTACGAATGAATCGTTTAGACTATGACCGTCAAGATGTGGAAATTTATCGTCAAGAAGTATTGAAACATGTTGTGCCATTGGCTGAAAAATTATTCAATCGTCAAAAAGAGCGTTTAGGATTAGATGCTTTGAAAGTTTATGACTTGGAACTAGAATTTGAATCGGGGAATGCGAAACCAAAAGGCACACCGGAAGAAATTGTGGCGAATGGTGTGAAAATGTATCATGAATTATCGAATGAAACAGGCGAGTTTATTGATTTCATGGTGGAACGTAATTTATTAGACTTAGTGACAAAACCTGGTAAACAGGGTGGTGGCTATTGTGATTATATTCCTAATTATGAATCGCCATTTATTTTCTCTAACTTCAACGGAACATCTGGAGATATTGATGTCTTGACCCATGAGGCAGGGCATGCATTCCAAGTGTATCAATCTCGTTGGATTCAAACACCTGAATCAGTATGGCCAACATACGAGTCATGCGAAATTCATTCAATGAGTATGGAATTCTTTGCATATCCTTGGATGGAATTATTCTTTGAAGAGCAAACCTTAAAATATAAATACAGCCACTTATTTAGTACGGTATCATTCTTACCTTATGGTGTCTTGGTTGACCATTTCCAACATGAAGTATATCAAAATCCAGAGATGACACCTGAACAACGTCGTGATACATGGCGTCGTTTAGAGGCCCAATATAATCCTTGGAAAGATAATGAGGGTATTACATTCTTAGAAACAGGAGCACGTTGGTTCTCACAAGCACATATTTTCGGTGCACCATTCTACTATATTGACTACACACTGGCTCAAGTTTGTGCTTTGCAATTCTGGGAAAGAAATCAAGTGGATCAAGACCCAACTGCATGGCAAGATTACTTAACGATTTGCCGTATTGGTGGTACGCAATCATTTAAACAAATTGTAGCTAGTGCTAATTTGAAATCACCATTTGAACCAGGTAGCTTGAGTGGTGTTGTAGCTAAAGTAGATACTTATTTAGACAGTATTTCAGAAGAAGATTTAAACGCATAGTCAAAATTAAATCGGCACATTAAGGTTTAATGCTGCCGATTTTTCTATTCAAAGGATCAATTTTGAGTGGGAAATGAATTGTGCTGACATTAAGGGTTATTTATAATAAAATCGTGGTATAAAGAATGAAATAGATAGGAAGATACGATGCAAGAAAATCGCAATATTTTAGGAACATCGCCGATACGAGAATTATTAATTAAATTTTCAGTACCAGCAATTATTGGAATGGTAATCAATGCTTTATATAACATTGTAGACCGAATTTTTATTGGAAATGCACCTGGACTTGGTGCAAATGGACTAGCAGGGATTACGATTGGCTTTCCAATTATGATTCTTCAGACTTCAATCGGAATTTTATTTGGAGTAGGCGGGGCAACACTCTTTTCAATCCGTCTTGGGCAAAAGAAAGAGAATGAGGCTACCCATGCGTTAAATACTTCCTTTTTACTGGCTGTGACGAGTGGTTTATTGTTCATGGTACTAGGTCATTTATTTTTAAATACTATCTTAAAATGGTTTGGTGCCAGTCCGACAATTTTACCGTATTCAGCGGCCTATATGCGTGTTATCTTCTTAGGTTCTGTGTTTCAAATTGTCAGCATGACGATGAATAATTTTTTACGAGCTGACGGACAACCTAAGTTAGCGATGATGACGATGTTTTTTGGTGCAGGAACGAATATTGTGTTAGATGCTATCTTTATTTATGTACTAGGCTGGGGCATGGCTGGAGCTGCTTGGGCAACGATTTTATCGCAATTTATTTCAATGGTGTGGACTTTAGCTTATTTCTTTAATCGCCAAAATGAGCACCATATTCGTTTTGAGCGTCTGCGTTTTGATTTTGCAGAAATAGGAGCAATTGTAAAACTTGGAATGCCCAATTTCTTGACGCAAATCGGTAGTAGTATATTGAACTTAACATTAAATCGCACACTCTTGCAATATGGTGGCGACATTGCAGTATCGGGTATGGGGATTATCAACAGTATCATCACTTTTATCGTAATGCCGATACTAGGTATTAATCAAGGGGTTCAACCGATTATTAGTTTTAATTTCGGTGCTAAAAAATATGCCCGTATTATTGAAGCCGAAAAATTAGCAATTGGTGCTGCAACGATTTTATTGACGATAGGTTGGCTATTAACCCGTCTGTTTCCACAACAAATTATTGGTGTTTTTAACAATGACCCAGAATTAATGGCATTTACGCAAAGGGGATTAAACGCATGGCTACTCTGTATGCCATTAATCGGCTTTCAAATTTTAGGGGCTAATTTCTTCCAAGCGATTGGGCATTCGAAAAAAGCAATGTTTTTAACTTTAACACGTCAAATCATTTTCTTACTGCCAGCTATCATTATTTTCTCGCATTTATGGGGCTTGAATGGGGTCATATACGCTGCACCTTTTGCAGATGCTAGTGCTATTGTTGTGACGGCAATTACCTATTTTAATGGTATTAAGCAATTAAAATTAAATCAATTATAGGAAAGTGAGTGGTTAGAATGGAAGTTATTGGATTACCTGCTCTAAGAGATAACTATATTTGGCTCGTTAAACAGGGACAGCAAGTTGTGATAGTTGACCCTGGTGAATCCCACAGTGTCTTGCATTATTTGGAAGTCAATCAGCTTGAACCCATTGGTATTTTCATTACGCATGGGCATGATGACCATATTGCTGGTGTAACGGCGATATTGGAAAAGTATCCTAGTTTATTTGTTAAAGCTCCGATTGAAGTAGTTCATTTGGCAACGCAAGTGGTCAAAGAGAGTGACCAATTTGAGTTATGGGGAAATACTGTTGAGATTATTAAAACAGCAGGGCATACGAGTGAACATATTTCCTTTATTGTGGATAAAAAGCTATTTTGTGGCGATGCTTTGTTTTCAGCTGGCTGTGGTCGAGTGTTTACAAAAGATTATGCGGAACAGTTTGCAGCTTTACAAAAAATATCTCAATTAGAAGATGCGATTGAAGTGTATGCTGGGCATGAATATACGGTAACGAATTTACGTTTTGCAAATGAGCAAGAGCCGATGAACCAAGCAATCGCTACTGCACTTGCACAAGCTCAACAATTACGAGCAGAAAATCAGCCGACTTTGCCAACTACTATTGGTAAAGAAAGAGCCATTAATTTATTTTTACAAGCCACTACGGTAGAAGCTTTCAAACAATTGCGTGATTTGCGAGATAAGTTTTAAGCGTTATAGGGAGAGAAATGAGGTGACTGATTGAACGCAGAAACAGCATTACAACATTATTTTGGCTACCCTAAGTTTCGTTACAATCAAGCAGAAATCGTCCAAACAATTTTAGCTAAACAAGATATTTTAGCGATATTGCCGACTGGTGGAGGGAAATCAATTTGTTATCAATTGCCAGCAGTCTTGATGAATGGTTTAACGCTTGTGATTTCACCTTTAATTTCGTTGATGAAAGACCAAATTGATACATTATTATTGCACAATATTCCAGCAGCTACTTTGCATTCCGGCTTATCGACAGAAGAATATTTTGAAGTCATGGCACAATTAAGACAGGGTAGCATTAAGTTGCTCTATATTGCACCGGAACGTTTAATGACAGATTCAATTCTTTCGGTGTTAAACAATACGACAATCAGTCAAATCGCAATTGATGAGGCACACTGTGTGTCGCAGTGGGGGCATGATTTTAGACCGAGTTATGTGGAAATACGGCAATTTATTGACCGATTGGAGCAACGACCGGTAATTACGGCTTTTACGGCGACAGCAACGCAAAAGGTGCAACAAGATATTATTTTACAGCTTGGATTAAAGCAACCAAAAGTGGTAGGCAATACTTTTGACCGTCCGAATATTAAATTAACGGTGCTAGAGCCAACGGATAAAATGCGTACATTAGTGAGTTATTTATCCCATGATGAGTCGATTATTATTTATGCTCAAACACGAAAAAATGTGGAACGCATTGCTGAAAAATTGGTGCAATTAGGGTATAAGGCAACAAAATATCATGCTGGTTTATCCAATCAAGAACGACATCAAGCACAAGAAGAATTTATTTATGATAAGAAAAACATTATTGTGGCAACGAATGCCTTTGGTATGGGAATTGATAAAACAGATGTTCGTAAAGTGATTCATTATAATTTACCGACCGATTTGGAAGGTTACTATCAAGAGGCTGGTCGTGCAGGACGTGACGGATTAGCAGCCGAGGCGATTTTACTATTTGCTAAGCAAGATATTGTGACGGCGAAGTTTATGATTGAAAATGGGCAAGACACGAACCGACTGCCACGATTGGAAACGATGATTCAATATGCGAATCAAACGACTTGTCTACGGCAATTTATTTTGAATTATTTTGGTGAAGCATCTAAGCCCTGTCAAAATTGCTCGAGTTGTTTAAGTGAGTTTGATGTACAGGATATTACGAAAGAAGCACAAATTATTTTATCGACTGTCGCACGATTAAAATACGCATTTGGTATGACAATGGTAGCGAATGTCGTAAAAGGTAGTCGGGATAAAAAAATCGTAGAGAATAACTTAAACCAGTTATCGACTTATGGGTTGATGAAAGAATATTCGTTAGGCCAAATTAAAGATATGATTTCCTTATTAGTTGCGAATCAATATTTAGCTGTAACAGAGCATAAAGGGTTAATGTTGACACCCTTAGCACGACAAATATTATTAGGCGAGCAACAATTAACGATGAAAAAGCAAAAGACTAAGGTGGAGAAGAAACTCTCAAATAGTATGGCTGATAGTTCTGAAATAGATATTGCCCTATATAATCGTTTACGAGATATGCGATTTACACTCGCTCAACAAGCTCAATTGCCAGCTTATATCATTTTCTCCAATCGAACATTGGAAGATATGGCACGCAAAATGCCGACAGATTATGACAGTTTTCTTGAAGTTGAGGGTGTTGGAGCAGTCAAAGCGATGAAGTATAGTGAGCAGTTTATCCAAGTAATTCAAGCGTATTTAGCGAATGAATAATCGTGATTCAATCACAAGTCCATTTCATCAGTACGAAAAATATGATAAAATGACAGCAGAGTAAAAATTTTTCAAGGAAAGTAGGTGAATTAAGTTGAAATACGGACAAATCGTTATAGGAAAAGTAATTGATGAAAATGAATCGCATTATTTTGTGCAATATGAGGGTGTGACTTATGGTGTTGCTAAAGAATGCACTGATGAAACATTTGCGATTGGTGAGCAAGTAGAGGGCTTAATTTATGAGAATCGATTTGGCAAGCGTGTCATGCAGACGGAGTTGCCAGATATTAGACCTGGTTATTATGGTTGGGGTGTTGTGAATAGTTCACGAAAAGATTTAGGAGTGTTTGTGGACATTGGCTTGCAAGATAAAGAAGTCGTGCTATCGCTCGATGATTTACCGGAAAATCGCCAATTATGGCCGAAAAAGCAAGATAAATTGTATGTAACGTACGAAGTTGATGCTAAAGAGCGTATGTGGGCGAAATTAGCCGATTATGAAACGATTGCACGTTTATTTAAAAAAGCACCTAAAGGCATGATGAACCAAACCATTGAAGTAACGGTTTTTCAAGTGAAATTAGCAGGTGCTCTAGCGATTACTGAACAGGGGTATCGTGTCTTTATTCATGAGTCGGAATTGACACAAGCGATTCGCTTAGGGGAACAATTATCGGTGCGAGTGATTAATGTGGCTCGTGACGGCTCATTAAATGCCTCAATGAAACCACGTGCGCATGAGGCGATTGGTGATGATGCGCAAATGTTAATGGCGATTTTAGAAAAATCACCAACTAAATATTTAGGCTTACACGACAAGTCTAATCCTGATATGATTCAGTCTCAATTAGGCATTAGCAAAGCTCAATTTAAGCGTGCAGTTGGTCAATTGTTGAAACAAGGTAAAATTCGTCAAGAAAAAAATAATGGGATATATTTAGTTGAATGATACAGACGGAAATTGAAAATTTTAAGCGTTATTTATTGATTGACCATAATCGTTCGCAAAATACAATTGAAAGTTATGCCAGAGATTTAGTGAAGTTTAATGATTTTTTAGAAGAAAAGAACATCACATCGATGAAAGACGTTGATAAAACAACGATTCAATTATTTTTGGCTCATTTGAAATTGGTCAACTATTCCGTTAGTTCGACCAATCGTATGTTATCGAGTTTAAAACAATTTTTTAATTTTTTAGTTATCGAAAAAGTAATTGAACATTCACCGATGACGTTAATACAAGGAGCTAAAAAGCAAAAAAGCCTACCTAAAGCAATTACATTACAGGAAATTGATGCACTGTTAGCAGCTCCCGATACTGAAACAACTTGGGGTATTCGTGACCGAGCGATATTAGAATTAATGTATGCGACTGGACTGAGGGTTAGTGAGTTAACGCATTTGAAAATGCGTGATTGCCACTTGTCGCTCGGTTTTATTCAAACGATTGGAAAAGGAAATAAAGAGCGGATAATCCCAATGGGAGAAGAGGCAGCTTTTTGGATTGATAAATATTTACAAGAAGTGAGATATAGTTTTGAAGTAAAGGGACGTGTGGAAGAATCGTTATTTATTACGGAGCGTGGTAAGCAGTTTACACGTCAAGGCATTTGGAAAACAATTAAAAAATATGTTCAAATAGCTGGAATGGATAGTGATTCGGTATCTCCCCATGTGTTACGTCATTCATTTGCAACGCATTTACTTGAAAATGGTGTTGATTTGAGATTTGTGCAAGAGCTATTAGGGCATACGGATATTTCAACAACGCAAATTTATACGCATATTTCAAAAGTGAGAATGCAGGAAGTGTATCGCAAGTCATTTCCAAGAGCATAGAAAATTACAATAAGTGATGATGAAAGGAAGAAAAATATGGCAACATTTAATCGTGTTCATTTAATCGTAATGGATTCCGTAGGAATTGGAGAAGCACCAGATGCTGCTGATTTTGGTGATGTAGGTTCGCATACATTAGGTAATATTGCTAAAACAGCGGGATTAAAATTACCGAATATGACAGCATTAGGTTTGGTAAATATCGAACCATTAGCCGGTATGTCACCTGTTGAACAGCCAACTGGTTACTGGACAAAATTAGAAGAAGTGTCGGCTGGTAAGGACACAATGACAGGCCATTGGGAAATTATGGGGCTTAAAATTGAACAACCATTTCGTGTGTTTCCAGAGGGCTTTCCAAAAGAATTATTAGACAAAATCGAGGCTTTTTCAGGACGTAAAATTGTATGTAATTTACCATATTCTGGTACGGAAGTATTAGATGATTATGGTAAACATCAAATGGAAACTGGCGATTTAATCGTTTATACTTCTGCCGACTCTGTTTTACAAATAGCAGCACATGAAGAGATTATTCCATTAGAAGAATTATATCGTATCTGTGAATATTGTCGTTCTATTACTTTAGAAGAACCGTATATGTTAGGTCGTATTATCGCTCGCCCTTATGTTGGTGAACCTGGTAATTTCCAACGCACATCAAATCGTCATGACTATGCGTTAAGCCCATTTGAGCCAACTACTTTAGATGCGTTAAAAGATGCTGGTAAAGATGTCATTTCGATTGGGAAAATTTCAGATATTTTCAATGAACAAGGAATTACGGCATCAAATCGTACAAAAGATAATATGGACGGTGTCGATAAATTATTGACGGTTATGGCACAAGATTTTCATGGGTTAAGTTTTACGAACTTAGTTGATTTTGATGCAGTATACGGACATCGCCGCAATCCACAAGGATATGCTGATGCGCTAGAAGCATTTGATGCACGCTTACCAGAAATTTATCAAGCGATGAAAGAAGACGATTTATTAATTATTACAGCAGACCATGGAAATGACCCAACTTTTACTGGAACAGATCATACTCGTGAATATGTACCAATCTTAATTTATAGTCCTTTGTTCAAAGAGCCAAAAGAATTAGAAGCAACTCATTTCGCTGATATTGCAGCAACGATTGCTGATAATTTTGAAGTGACATCAACAGGATTAGGACAATCATTCTTAGCACAACTGAAGTAGAATAGGAGGCAAATATGTTTAACGTTACAACTCAATATTTAATTGGACGTGGTATTGAAGCACCACAAATCGCATTGATTTTAGGTTCTGGTTTAGGTGAATTAGCAGATGAAATTGAATCACCGATTGCAATTCCTTATGAAGAAATTCCGAATTTTCCAGTATCAACCGTAGCGGGTCACGCCGGAAAATTAATTTACGGTACATTAGAAGGTAAAAAAGTTATCGCTTTACAAGGTCGTTTCCATTATTATGAGGGATACGATTTACAAACAGTGACGTATCCAGTTCGTATTTTTAAAGAATTAGGAGTACAAACTGTTGTTGTAACCAATGCAGCTGGGGGTGTGAACGAGAAATTTTCACCGGGGGATTTGATGATTATTACTGACCACTTGAATATTACAGGAGAAAATCCATTAATTGGTGCTAATATTGAAGAGCATGGCCCACGATTTGTTGATATGACCGAAACATATAGTAAACGTGGACAACAATTATTAAAAGAAGTGGCAGCTGATATTAATGTTAACTTGCAAGAGGGTGTTTATACATGGTTTACAGGGCCTACTTATGAAACACCGGCAGAAATTCGATATGCACGTGCTATCGGTGGAGATGCAGTCGGAATGTCAACAGTTCCTGAAGCGATTGTTGCTAAACACGCTGGTATGGAAGTGATTGGTATTTCATGTATTACGAACTTAGCAGCCGGTATGCAAGTAAGTTTAAATCACGAAGAAGTTATGGAATATTCTCAAAAAGCTAAACCACAATTTAAGAAATTATTACGTGGCTTGATTTCAAGATTATAATAGAATTTGCTTTTTTAAATAAAGAATGATAGTATGGTCGGTGTTGTTTTTCTTTGTGGATATAGTCGATAGCTTTATATTATTGAGAAAAATTAAGTGACTAGCTATTTGATTGAACCCAATTTTTAATTAAGGAAGAGGATTAAGATGTTAATTCGTTCAAAACATAAAAATGAAAAAATTGTATGGGGGCTAATGTCTTATACATTTGATGAATCTATTTCTTCGAATGACCAAAGACAGTTATTGAATACATTTCGTGAAGAGGAAGCATTTGAAATCTTTTTATTCCGTAAGGAAGAACAGGATAATTTTATCGGTGCTATGGTGATTGAAGAACAACCGGCTATTTCTGAAGAAGTCGGAGATATTATTGTCATCCATCGTTTAGCAGTGCTGCCGTCATATCGCAATGAGGGAATCGGTTATCAGATGTATTTAGAATTGCGAGCATTATATCCTACTGCATCTTTCCAAGGCTCGATTATGATGAGTGAGATTGTTAAAAATTGGTCTATAAAATATCATGAATCGTTGGAAGAAACTAATTAATTTTCAAAAGGAGAGCAATCGAAATGGCTAAAGAAATTCTTAAACTCGAACTAGAAGCATTTCAAGGGCCTTTCGATTTGCTTTTGCATTTAATTAAAGAATTAAAAGTGGATATTAATGATATTCCGATGCGTGAAATTACGGAGCAGTATATGTATTATTTATCCAGTATGCAGGAATTGCAATTGGATATTGCCGGCGAGTATTTAGTAATGGCTGCAACATTATTGGAAATTAAAGCACGCATGTTATTGCCGATTGAACCGAGTGGTGAGTTAGAGAGTGATTATGAAGAAGACCCACGTGAATTTTTAGTACAACAATTGTTGCTATATCAACAATTTCAAGATGTGGCGACTGCACTCGAGATAAATGAAGCTAAGCGTGCGAAATTATATATGCGTCCAGCAGAAGATTTATCACAGTTTGAAAAGGCGATACCATTAGAGGCTGGTGCTGTGTCATTAGAGCAGTTAGCATTGTTGATGTCGCAAGCTTTGCAACGACAACAAGACCGTGAGCCAAGGCAAAGAGAAGTAGAATATGAGCCATTGTCTGTATCAGATAAGATTAATGAAATTCAGTTGTTGATTGAAAATACGAATCGACGAATTGCTTTTCAAGATTTATTGAAAATTGGTTCACGCAACGAAATTATTACCACCTTTATGGCGATTTTAGAAATGGTTAGAAAACAGACGCTAGTATTTTATCAAGCAAGTGCCTTAGCTCCCATTGAAATCAAGCGGCATGAATTAGAATAGGAGGATATACTTGCAATTATCATTAAAAAAACGTGTATTCGGTATCTTATTTGTTGCTGGGAGTGAAGGTGTAAGTCGTGAGCAGTTGGCGAATTCTTTAGCAGTGTCTTTAAATGAAGTCAATGATGTACTAGCACAGTTACAATTGGATTTGTTGCATGATGAAGAGTCACCGATTGAACTAGTGAATTTCAACCAACAGTATCGTTTAATTACTAAAAAAGAGTTAGAACATGATGTGGAGCAATTTGCTCAATCTCCATATACACAACAATTATCTCGTGCAGCCATTGAAACTTTAGCAATTATTGCCTATCGTCAACCGATTACACGAATTGGCATTGATGAAATTCGTGGTGTATCTTCAAGTGGGATGCTGCAAAAGTTATTATTACGTGATTTAATTAAAGAGGTTGGTCGTGTGGAAGCACCGGGTAGACCGGTATTATATGGGATTACACCGTATTTTATGGATTATTTTGGGTTAACATCATTAGATGATTTACCAGATTTAGAGCCATTATTATTGAAAGCAGAACCTGTTAATGAAGCACTGTTTTCAACTAAGCAGTGGGAAATAAACTTATTTGATGAAGAAGAGGTGGTAGACTAAGATGGAACGATTACAAAAAGTAATGGCGCATGCCGGAGTAGATAGTCGACGTAAATGTGAAGCGTTAATTTTAGAGGGCAGAGTATCTGTAAATGGTAAAGTTGTACAAGAATTAGGTGCAAAAGTGAGTTCACATGATGTCGTTGAAGTAGACGGTGTCCCTATTTATCGTGAGCATCCAGTCTATGTATTATTGTATAAGCCAAAACAAGTTATCAGTGCTGTGTCCGATGATAAAGGACGAGCAGTACTTTTGGATTATTTACCGCAATATGCAGAACGTATTTATCCTGTTGGACGCTTGGATTATGATACGAGTGGTTTGATTTTATTAACGAATGACGGTGAATTTGCAAATCTGTTAATGCACCCAAGACATCAAATGGATAAAGTTTATGTTGCGAAAGTGAAAGGTATTCCAAATATTCAAGCATTACGTCGTCTTGAACGTGGGATTATTTTGGACGGAAGAAAAACGAGTAAGGCACGAGCAAAATTATTGTCACAAAATATTCAAACTCAAACAGCGATTGTGGAGTTGACGATTCATGAGGGTTGGAATCATCAAGTAAAACGCATGTTTGAAGCAGTTGGACACCCTGTGATGAAATTGAAGCGTGAACGCTATTCATTTTTAGATTTACGTCATTTAAACCCTGGAGATTCACGAGAATTAACGGCATTTGAAGTAGATAAATTAAAGAAAATGGCATTAGGTGCCATTAAATAAGGTAAGACACTTGGACTTCGGTTCAAGTGTTTTTTTGCGTTCTGAATAGTCTTTTTGATATTTGGCAAACTCGTGAAAAAATTTTTTATGAAAAAACATTTGACAAATCTAAAGTATTAAGCTAGAATTTTGATTATCAAATAGTTTGAACATCAAACTAAATGAAAGAGGTGAATATTTTGGATTTTGAGACCATTAATGAAGTCAATGGATATTTAGTCAGAATATTTAATGAGATTATGCAAATCGAAGAAGAGTCGTTGCGAAATAGTGCATTCATGGATTTAACAATTAAAGAAATGCACACGATTGAAGCGATTGGTTTAGTAGATCTACCGACATCGAATGAAGTAGCGAAAAAACTTAGCGTTACAGCAGGTACTTTATCTGTTTCGATTCAAAACTTGGTTAAAAAAGGATATGTCGAAAGATTAAATCAGCCGAATGACCGTCGTGTTGTACGATTGAATTTAACTAAAAAAGGGCGTCTTGTTTATCGTTTGCATCATAAATTCCATACGGATATGGTAAAAGACACGTTGACAGGTCTTGAAAGAGAAGAAGCACAAGTACTGATTAAAGGATTACGCAATCTAAATCAGTTCTTAGACAATGTCAAAAACAGGATGAATGAAGGATGAGCTGATGAGTCAAATTATAAAAGTAAGTAGTTATTTACCCAATAATTCGCTTAATAATCATCAATTAATCAATCAATATCAACTAGACTCAAGTGATGAATGGATTCAACAACGAACTGGAATTAAGCAGCGTTATTTTTCAGATGAAGAGGAAACAGTCGCTAATATGGCGATAAAGGCAGCACAAAATCTTTTAAAGGATTGTGATGCATCAATCATCAATAAAATAGGACTTATCATTGTGGCGTCCATGTCATCTAAACTGCCAACACCAAGTGTTGCAAATCAAGTTCAAGCTGCAATTCAGGCGAATAATGCTTGGGGATTTGATATTAATGGTGCTTGTGCAGCCTTTGTTAAAGGAATAGATATTGCTGAAAAATTTGCACGTGTTTATGAAGATACTTACACACTTCTAATCGGTGTTGAAAAAATGAGTGATATTTTAGACTTTACTGACCGAAGTTCTTGTGTCTTGTTTGGAGACGGAGCAGGTGCAATTTTAATTCATAATGACGCATCATCGTTTACTCATTATCGTAGTGAGCTTTATGCAATCGGCGATACAATGGGTGCGATTGAACTGAATAGACAGACAGATGAACTGATGTCGATGAAAGGTCGAGACGTGTTTAATTTTGTCAGTCGCAATGTGATTCGTTCGTTAAAAACATTTATCGAGACAGATGAACAAGCAAGCGAATTGATTATTTGTCATCAAGCGAATCAACGATTAATTGATTTAGTGATTAAAAAATTATCGGTCAATCCCGAAATAGTGCCGTCAAATATTGCTCAAGTGGCAAATTTATCGGCAGCTAGTATTCCAGTTTTAATGCATCAATTAAATACAGAACATCGATTACGTTTTGACGGAACACAACATATTACGCTCTGTGCATTTGGCGGCGGTCTAGCATGGGGAAATATTAGTTTAACAGTATAAATTATTCGAAATAAATGGAGGAAATAAATATGGTATTTGAAAAAATTCAAGCAATTATTGTTGATCAATTAGGAATTGAAGCAGAAGAGGTTACATTAACAACGGATTTTGAGCAAGATTTAAAAGCTGATTCTTTAGATGTTTTTCAAATTATTAGTGAAATTGAAGATGAATTAGATATTACTATTGATACAGACAAAAATCTAAAAACAGTTGGTGACTTAGTTAATTATATCGAAAGCTTATAATAAGAACGATTGAACAACTACATGACCTTATAAGTAAACGAAGCGAGAAGTGTATTCTATGCTTATATGACTTATGAGGTCATCATTTTATACAAATTCTGATACAAAGGAAGAGAATCATAAAAATGAAAACAGCAATTACCACATTATTAAATATCGACTATCCGATTATTCAAGGAGCAATGGCATGGGTTGCAGATGCTGACTTAGCGAGTGCAGTATCGAATGCTGGTGGCTTAGGTGTCATTGGAACGGGGCATGACCCGGTCGAAGTCGTGAAACAAAAAGTAGAGGCGATTCGCTCTAAAACAAATAAGCCTTTTGCCGTCAATATTATGCTCTTAAATCCACATGTCGAAGAAGTTGTTGACTATTTAGTTGAATCGGGTGTGAAAATTATTACGACAGGAGCAGGTAATCCTGGTAAATATGTTCCAAGATTTAAAGAGGCAGGAATTATTTTTATTCCAGTCGTTGCATCAGTTGCTTTAGCAAAACGCATGGAACGTATTGGTGCTGCCGCTGTCGTTGTTGAAGGCATGGAAGCAGGGGGACATATCGGTAAGCAAACGACTTTAGCTTTAGTGCCTCAAGTTGTTGATGCTGTATCTGTTCCAGTAATCGCTGCTGGTGGTTTTGGTGACGGTCGCTCTATGGCAGCTGCCTTTATGTTGGGGTGTGAGGCAATTCAAGTGGGAACACGTTTTGTTGTTGCAACAGAATCGAATGCACATGATAACTTTAAAAAAGCGATTATTAAAGCAAGTGATATTGATACAGTAGTAACAGGACAAATTACAGGACACCCTGTCCGTGTATTGAGAAATAAATTGACGAATGAATATTTAGCAGTTGAAAAAGCAATTACGAGTGATGAAACACCCGATATTTCACGATTAGAAATTATGGGACGTGGAGCATTACGTCGTGCAGTTGTGGAGGGTGATACTGAAACTGGCTCTATGATGGCTGGTCAGATTGCCGGATTGATTAAAGAAGAACAATCATGTCACGACATTATTCAAGACTATGTTAATCAAGCAAAAGCTGTTTTTGCTGCGAAACAATCTTATTTTGATTAAGTTGAGAGTTATGTGAAGTGGACGTCGAGGCAGTCCGAATAAGGAGGATACATGAAATTAGCCGTAATATATAATGGGCAAGGTGCTCATTTTGCGAATATGGGATTGGATTTTAAAGATAATTTCACAGCTGCAAAAGCAGTATTTGATGAAGCGACTGAAATAACAAATTATCCAATCGAACAATGGATACGAGAAGATATTAATCAATTAGCTAAAACAGAAAATGCACAAGTTGCGATTGCTACAACAAGCTTAGCTATTTATCGAGCCATTGAAACTGAATTGCCGTCAATTGAGTTTATGGGGGGATTGAGTTTAGGTGAATATAGTGCCTTAATCGCAAGTGGAATGCTGAGTCAAGCAGAGGGATTGGCATTATTAAAAGAGCGTGGACGCTTGATGTCAGCTCATTGCGAGTTCATTGATGATGCACAAATGGCAGCTGTCATTGGAATGCCGATTGATGAAATCGAAACTTTGGTCACTAAAATTGCGAGCTACTTGCCATTGTATATTGCTAATTATAATTCACCTAATCAAATCGTTATTGCTGGGACAAGTCAAGCGATACAAACGTTTAAACAAGCTGCAAAAGAATTGGGCTATAAAAAGGTTTTACCTTTGAAAGTAGAAGGACCTTTCCACTCTCCTTTAATGCGTGAAGTGCAAGCCCCTTTTGCGAATGTATTACAAGCAGTGGCATTTAATTCTAGTGACATTTCAGTTTGGAGTAATGTGACGGTGCAGCCACACCAATTAGAAACGATTAAAGAAAATTTAGTGAAGCACTTAGTAGAGCCTGTTTATTGGTATCAAACGATTGACAAATGGGTTAAAGACGGACTAACGCATGTGATTCAAATTGGGCCAGGAGATACTTTGGCAAAATTATTAGCAGGTCAACACTCACAAGTGAAGTGCCAAATTATAAATTATGTTGAAGATGTAGATCAATTAAAAGAATTTTTATCATAGTAGAACAGGAGGTAGTCATGAGTTTAGTATGTTTAGTAACAGGTAGTTCAAGAGGAATTGGTTTAGCGATTGCAAAAAATTTAGCAAGCCAAGGACATCAAGTGATTTTGAATAGTCGTAGTCCGATACAGGAAGAAGTATTAACGCAATTTAAAGATTTTGACCAACCAGTTGGAACAGTAATTGGCAATATTGGAGATTTTCAAGATGCTGAACGAATGGTTCAAGAAATTAAGGAACAATATGGACAAGTCGATGTACTCATAAACAATGCAGGTATTACCAAAGACGGCTTGTTAATGCGTATGTCAGAAGAAGATTATGACGCTGTTTTACAAACCAATTTAAAAGGTGCGTTTAATATGTGCCGACACATTGTGCCATTAATGCTAAAAAAACGGACAGGAACGATTATCAATATGACGAGTGTGGTTGGGATAACTGGAAATGCTGGCCAAGTGAATTATGCTGCTAGTAAGGCTGGATTAATTGGACTAACAAAGGCATTGGCACGTGAAGTAGCACCACGTTCAATTACGGTAAATGCGATTGCACCTGGTTTCATTGAGACCGATATGACGGATGCGTTATCTGACCGAAATAAAGAGGGAATGTTAAATCAAATCCCTTTAAAACGCTTTGGCAAAGTAGATGAAATTGCATCATGTGTGAACTTTTTAATTAATAATCGTTATATCACTGGTCAAGTACTGGAAATTAACGGCGGAATGAATATGTAGACTGCTTAGTGCGACAGATTGAATAAAGTACTTAAAGAGCCAGCCTAAGCAAACTAGAATTGGAGGTTTAAAATGGAAAGAGTCGTTGTGACAGGTATTGGAACTATATCACCCATTGGAAATAATGTACATGATTTTTGGCAAAATATGAAAGAGGGAAATTCTGGTATTGCACCAATCACCAAATTTGATGCGACTGCGACCGGAGTGAGTGTAGCAGCAGAAGTAAAAGATTTTGATCCAACTACTGTGATAGAGCGTAAAGAAGTACGACGTATGGATTATTTTTCGCAATATGGAGTAGCAGCAGCTGTAGAAGCTGTCAATATGAGCGGATATGATATTGCTGCAAATGCTCATCGAGTGGGAACTTTAGTGAGTTCTGGAATTGGTGGTTTAGTTGAAATTGAAAATGGTATCCGAAAAATGATTGATAAAGGTGCAAAGCGCATTCCGCCATTATTTGTACCATTGACCATTGGCAATATGGCTGCCGGTAATATTTCGATGAAATTAGGAGCGAAAGGGATTAGTTTAGATATTGTGACGGCTTGTGCTAGTGCCACTAATTCAATAGGTGAAGCCTTTTTGAAAATTAAAATGGGATTTTTAGATGCGTGTATCGCTGGGGGGTGTGAAGGAACGATTAATGAAATTGGCATTGGTGGTTTTGCAGCTTTGACGGCTTTATCGACTAATTCTGACCCTAAAACAGCGTCACGACCATTTGATAAAGAACGTGACGGTTTCGTAATGGGAGAGGGTGCCGGTATTTTATTTTTAGAATCACTTTCGTCAGCTAAAAAACGTGGTGCAACGATTTTAGCAGAATTAGTTGGTTATGGTGCAAATTCTGACGCATACCACATGACAGCTCCGTCAGAAGACGGTAGTGGGGCTGGAGAAGCGATGAAAATGGCAATGCAACAAGCTGGAGTCACACCAGAAGATATTGACTATATCAATGCACATGGTACGTCAACTCCTACAAATGATAGTGCTGAAACCAAGGCGATTAAATATGCTTTTGGAGAGGCTGCCTATAAAGTGGCGATTTCAAGTTCAAAAGGTCATTTTGGACATTTATTAGGAGCAGCCGGTGGGGTAGAAGCTATTGCAGTGGTTAAAGCACTACATGACGGTTTTATACCAGCTACATTAGGCTTACAAAATCCAGAAGAAGCCTGTGATTTAGATTATGTTCCAGGTAGTGGTCGCAAACAAGCGATTCAATATGCGTTGACGAACTCATTGGGATTCGGTGGACATAATGCAGTATTGTGTTTTAAACGTTGGGACGGTGAATAATGAATTATCAAGAATTACTTAATTTGATTGACAAATTAGACAAATCGACAGTGGCTTATGTTGAATTTAATCAAGGTGAAAATCGGGTTGTCCTTGCTAAAGAGAATCCGAATCAAGTGACACGAGAAGACGTTGTGAATAAACCGAAGTCTACAACATCGAATGTAGTAACACCAAGCAATCAGCCGATGAATCAAGAAATAAGTAGTCCTGTTGAATCAGTAGATGTTGGAGAAGCTGTTTTATCTCCTTTAGTAGGGATTGCTTATTTACAACCAAAACCAGATGCTGAAACATTTGTCAAAATAGGTGACACTGTGAAAAAAGGACAAGTGTTATGTATTGTAGAAGCGATGAAATTAATGAATGATATTGTATCACCATTTGACGGTATCGTATCTGAAATATTAATCGAAAATGAAACGGTTGTAGAATTTAATCAACCATTATTCAAAATAAATACGAAATAGAAATATAGTGCGAGTGAGGGTGCTCTGGCTTGAAACACTGGAAGAAATCACTGGAGTGCGAGTATCGCACATAAGAGATTTCTGAAGTGGAGGTCAAGCCAAGCCGAACGAGCCAGAATAGGAGTGTATCAAAATGACTTTATTAACTGCACAACAAGTAATGGACATTATTCCGAATCGTTACCCAATTTTCTTTATTGACGGTGTAGATGAATTAATCCCAGGTGAGAAAATAGTTTGCCGTAAAAATGTGACGATTAATGAACAGTTTTTCCAAGGGCATTTTCCAGGTGAACCTGTTATGCCTGGTGTTCTCATCTGTGAAGCCTTAGCACAAGCTGGGTCAATTCCATTATTACAATTACCGGATTTTGAGGGAAAAACAGCCTATTTAGGTGGATTAAACAAAGTGAAATTCCGTCAAAAAGTCGTGCCAGGTGATGTTTTACGTTTACAAGTAGACATCGTTAAATTAAAGAAAAATGCAGGTATTGGTTTTGGTCAAGCCTTTGTAGGAGATAAAAAAGTGGCTGAGGCAGAGATGACTTTTATTATCGGAGCAAAATAATTTTATCAAATGAGAAGACGATAGAGCAGTAAAAGTAGGCTCTATTAGATTAAAGAGGGGTCTTTTGAATGTTTACAAAAGTATTAGTCGCCAATCGTGGCGAAATTGCGATTCGGATTATTCGAGCATTAAGAGAAATGGGGATTTTGTCGGTCGCAATTTATAGTACTGCTGATGAGCAGGCAATGCATACACAATTAGCAGATGAAGCGATTTGTATTGGACCAGCAAAAGGGTTAGATAGCTATCAAAATCCAATGGCTGTATTATCGGCTGCAATCGTTACTGGTTGCGATGCCATTCACCCAGGATATGGCTTTTTATCTGAACGTAGTGATTTTGTGGCAATGTGCGAAGAAGTGGGAATGACATTTATTGGGCCGAATAGTGATATTATCGAATCCATGGGGAATAAGCAAAATGCACGAGATACGATGCGTGATGCTGGTGTACCGATTACTCCAGGTAGTGCGGGCTTAGTGCATTCGTTAGATGAGGCGAAACTTATTGCTGAACGGATTGGTTTTCCTTTAATGATTAAAGCTGCTGACGGTGGTGGTGGTAAAGGAATGCGGCGTGTAGAATCAGCTGACCAATTTGAAATGTTATTCGAGCAAGCACAGATTGAAACACTAAATGTTTATGGCAATCAAGATTTATATATTGAAAAAATCATTTATCCGGCACGCCATATTGAAGTGCAGTTATTGGGCGATTCACATGGTAATATCATTCACTTAGGTGAACGTGATTGTTCATTGCAACGGAATAATCAAAAAGTAATTGAAATAGCACCAGCCTTATCACTTTCTCCGGAAGTGCGAGAGGCATTATGCCAAACAGCCGTTAAAGCAGCGCAAGCGATTGGCTATACTAATGCTGGGACGATTGAATTTTTAGTCGATGAGGCACAAAATTTTTATTTCATGGAAATGAATACTCGATTACAAGTGGAGCATCCTATTACTGAAATGGTCACAGGTGTCGATATTGTGAAAGAACAAATTCGGATTGCTATGGGCTTGCCACTTCAATATCAACAATCCGATATTTCATTGAACGGATTAGCCATTGAATGTCGTTTGAATGCTGAAGATGTAAGAGCAAACTTTAGACCGTCTAGTGGCTATATTGAGCGTATGATTTTACCAGCAGGCAATAATGTTCGCATTGAATCAGGTGTGTATCCACATTATTTATTGCCACCTTTTTATGATTCGATGATTGCTAAAGTGATTGTACATCATCAACAGGTTGAAGAAGCATTTAAAATTATGGATAGAGCTTTAGTTGAAGTTGTTGTAGAGGGCTTGACGACTAATATTGATTTGTTACAAGCATTAATTGATGATGAAAATGTTCGTGCAAACCAATTTCATACGAAATGGTTAGAAGAAGAATTTTTACAGAATTTTAGAGCACGTACAGAGGAGGTGTAGGGGTTGCGATTATTTAAAAATAAGAAAACTATTCCTTTGAATGCTCGGCCGCAGTCGCTTGTCGAAATGAAAAAAAATCAAGTGCCGGATGATTTTTTAACAAAATGTCCACATTGCAATAGAGGTTTAGTTCAGTCGCAAATACCAGCTGATTATCAGTGCTATCATTGTAAAAAGCCACTTCAATTTCCGGCAAGAAAACGAATTGAATGGTTTGTAGATGAAGACAGCTTTGAAGAATTTCTTGCTGAATTAGTAACAGGTAATCCTTTGGATTTTCCGAATTATGAGGATAAACTTCATATTGCTCAACAGGCTAGTGGTTTAAATGAGGCGGTCATTATTGGAAAAGCAACCTTAAATCAGATTCCATTTGCGATTGGTGTCATGGATAGTCGTTTTATGATGGCGAGTATGGGAACGATTGTGGGTGAGAAGATTACGCATTTATTTGAGTATGCGACAGCCAATCAATTGCCAATTATCTTATTTACAGCGTCTGGTGGCGCTCGAATGCAAGAGGGGATTTTGTCTTTGATGCAAATGGCTAAAATTTCGCAAGCAGTGGAACAACATCATCAAATGGGATTGTTTTATACTGTCGTTTTAACTAATCCGACAACTGGTGGGGTGACAGCAAGTTTTGCTATGCAAGGAGATATGATTTTGTCAGAGCCATACGCAACTGTGGGATTTGCTGGCAAGCGTGTTATTGAACAAACGATTAAGGCGAGTTTGCCTGAAGATTTTCAATCGGCCGAAAAAGTATTAGAATATGGATTTATTGATAGTATTGTGGAACGCCCGCTACAAAAGCAAGTGTTAACTTTATTATTAAAAATTCATCAAAAGGTAGGTGAATAGCATGGACGCCTATCAAATTGTTCAAAAAGCAAGGTTAACTTCGAGAATTTCAACACGAGAAATTATTGGAGCTCTTTGTACAGAGTTCATTGAATGTCATGGTGACCGTTTGATGAAAGACGATCGTGCGATTATCGGTGGTGTTGGGCTAATGGACGGAAATCCGATAACCATTATCGGTTTGCAAAAAGGAAGGAATGTGAAATCCAATATTCGCCGGAATTTTGGTTCAGCTGGCCCATCGGGTTATCGTAAAGCACAACGATTAATGGAACAGGCAGAAAAGTTTAATCGACCAGTGCTCACACTCATTAATACGGCGGGGGCATTTTGTGCTCCGGAATCGGAAGAAAATGGTATTGGCGAAGCAATTGCACAAACCTTACGAATGATGAGCCGTTTGAGCGTTCCTACATTAGCGATTATTTTAGGTGAGGGTGGTAGTGGGGGTGCTATTGCATTAGCTTTGACAGATGAAGTATGGATGTTAGAGCATAGTATTTATTCAATACTTTCGCCTGAGGGATTTGCATCTATTTTATGGAAAGACGCTAAATTAGCTCCACAAGCTGCTGAAGTGATGAAGATGACGGCTAAGGATTTACTTGAATTAAATGTTATTGATAAAATAATAAATGAAGTTGATGATGCCGGGTTACCAATTGAACAAGAAGTATTATTGTTAGAATTAGTAGCCGAAATCAAACAATATTTTACTGATTGTTCGGCACTTTCAAAAGAAGAACGAATGAAGAAGAAGTATCAACGTTTTAGACAATTTTAATGAAACACTGCGATGTATTATTGGATATGTCGTGGTGTTTTTGAATTTTTGTTTTATCTTTTTTAGATGCATTTATTTTATAGTGATTATGTGAACAACAATAGTTGAGTGTTGTTTTTTTTATCTAGCAGTGGCATAGATATGTTCTTGTAAAGATATTAACAACATTATGTAATATATTCGCAAGAATGTGTATTTTTTTACGGGAATATTACAGGTAAAATAGTATCGGAAGCGTTAACATTTTTAGAGTAATATTTGGAGGTACAAAATGAGAAAATCAAGTAAAAGTTTTTTTGATAAACGCAATCATTTTTCCATTCGAAAATTGACTATTGGGACTTGTTCGGTAGTTATCGGTTCGTTTTTATTAGGAGCAGGAAATGTTCATGCGGAAGAGGCAGCACCAATTGGTTCAGAAATTGGAGCTGAACAACCAGCTGATGATACAGACGAAGTTGACATTGAAGATAGCGATAATAGTTCGGTAATGGATAATGATAACTTCAATGCAGGAGTAGTACAGCCAAGTGACAATGTACAGCCGGCTAGTGGTGCAGAAGAAGTTGGTATTGAAGATGACGATGATAACGCTGAGATAGCTGAAACGGAGCACAACACTACTATAGCTGATGAGGCTCATACTGATGGTGAAGTGCATCTGTCTGAGGGAAGTCAACCAAAACGTACAGCAGAAGAACATGATGCGATTCCGACAGAAAGCTTTAAAGATACAGTTGCTGTTGAAGTGCCAAAATTTGAAGGCGTTACCAATACAGAGGCAGAAGATGTTCAATTAAACTTAATCGCTAAAGGGCAACGTGAGACAAGCTTTAATCGTAACTGGCGTATTTCAAGTGGTGATGTTACTGGTGGTGAAGATGTTGATTTAGATGTTAGTAGTTGGCGATTAATTGATTTACCAAATGATTTTTCAATTGAAAAAGAACCGTCTACACGTTATGAAGCTGAAAGTGGATTTTATCCTGGAGGAGTACAGTGGTATCGTAAAAACTTTGTCTTGACAGATGAGTATTTAGATAAAGAGTTATCACTTTCATTTGACGGCTCTTATATGGTAACTGAAGTGTATGTCAATGGACAAAAAATTGGTGACCATAAAAATGGTTATTCGCCATTTAATATGAATTTAACAGAATACTTGCACAAAGACGGTAAGACTGAAAATAAAATCGCTATTAAAGTTACGAATGAAATACCAAGTAGTCGTTGGTATTCTGGTAGTGGGATTTTCCGTGATGTTAATTTAGTGGTGACGGATAAAGTCCACGTTTCACACAATGGTGTAACGATTACATCACCAGATTTGAAAGAACAAGCAACATCTGATGTAACGGTCAATGTTAAAACGAATGTGTCCAATAATACGGATAGCGACCAATTGGTATCAGTTGTCAATGAATTAATTAATGCGTCCGGGGAAACAGTCGCAACAAGTACGGCTAAAATCGTGACATTAGCAGCGAAAACAAAGCAAGATGTGATGAGCGATTTAATGGTTCATACCCCTACTTTATGGTCTATTGAGAATCCATATTTGTACAAAGTGAAAACGCTTATTTCTGTAGGTGACGAAGTAAAAGACACGTATGAGTCAACTTATGGTTTCCGTTACTTTGATTATGACCGTAGTCATGGTTTCTCATTAAACGGGAAAAATATTAAATTAAAAGGTGTCAATCAGCATCATGATAATGGGGCGTTAGGGGCAGTTGCTAATAAAGATGCGATTAAACGGCAATTAGAAATCTTAAAAGAAATGGGAGCTAATGCTATTCGTACGTCACATAATCCAACGTCACGAGCTTTATTAGATGAAGCGAATCGTCAAGGATTTTTAATTATGGAAGAAGCATTTGACGGTTGGGATTTATATAAAAATGGAAATACAAAAGATTTTGCTAGATTCTTTAATACAAGACTAGGTGAACAAAATGCTAAAACATTAGCGAATGCAACAGCTGATATGACATGGGCAGAATATTCACTAAAATCGATGATTAATCGTGGTAAAAATGACCCGTCCATTATCATGTGGTCATTAGGTAATGAAATAACAGAGGGAGCATCTGGAAATGCTTCTCACTTTGGACAATTAGCCAAACAATTAATTCAATGGGTAAAAGAAACAGATTCTACAAGATTAGTGACTATCGGTAATAATCGAATTGGAGAATTGGATGCGGTCAATCAAGCAATCATTGATGCAGGTGGGGTTGTTGGATTTAACTATAAAGATGCAAGTACAATAAGAAATCAATTGATTCGGCACCAAGATTGGAAAGTTTATTCATCTGAAACAACGAGTGCTATTCACAGTCGTGGAGAGTATGGCACAATAAATCGTAATCATTCAACATTACAATTATCAGAATATGATAATAATTATGCCAAAGTTGGATGGGGAGCATCAGCTAGTCAAGCGTGGAAATGGGTCGTAGAGAACGATTGGAATGGTGGTATATTCGTTTGGACTGGTTTTGATTATATCGGTGAGCCAACACCATGGAATAAAGTAAGTCCAGGTGCTGCATCTGACCAAGGCGTTGCACCAAATTCAAGTTATTTTGGTATTATCGATACTGCTGGTTTCCCGAAAGATACTTATTGGTTATATCGAAGCATGTGGAAAGAAGATGACTATACTTTAAGCTTAATGTCCACGTGGAATAATGATGAAATTGCTAAACAAAATGGTAAAGTTCAAGTTGATGTATTTACTAATGCACATCGTGTAGAGCTTTATTTGAATGATCAAAAAATAGGTGATGCGACTGCTACGAAACGTGCGACACCTGCTGGGCATGTTTATAATCGTTTTGCATCAGGTAAACCATACCCAACCTTTATGGTAGACTGGCAAGAAGGCACCTTGAGTGTCCGTGGATTTGATGAAGATGGTCATGAAATTACTGCTGAGGCTAAAGGTAGAAAATCTGTCTCTACTTCACATGAAGCTGTTGCTTTAAGAACAACGACTAAACATAGTGAAATTAAAGCAGACGGTACTTCTTTATCATATATTGAAGTTGATGTTGTTGACCAAAATGGTAACATTGTCACAGGTAGTGATAAGAATATTAAATTTGATATTAGTGGCCCTGGTAGAATTGTTGGGGTAGATAATGGAAACCCGGCTGATTACAGTTCATATAAAGCCGATAATCGTAATGCTTTCCATGGTAAAGCATTAGTCATTGTTCAAGCAGATCGTGAACCAGGTACAATCTCTGTAACAGCAACTGCTGAGGGATTAACCGCTGCAACACAAGAAATTGCTGTAACACGTGTTGCATCAGATCAAACATCATTCGCTGAAAGCGTTAATATTGTTAAAAATTATACGTTAACACGTGGACAAGCCTTAGATTTACCGAGTGAAGTGACGCTCACAATGAATAATGGTGAGAAACAAACAACTCCAATTACATGGACATCACTTTCTGAAGAGCAATTAAATAAGCCAGGTACTTATGAAGTTTCAGGTACTATTGAGGGTCAAACAACACCAATTGTTGTGAAAGTAACAATTATTAATCCAATTGTAGCAGTTGAAAATTACGCTGTTACAACTACTCGTGGTGTCGTGCCAAAATTACCAGATGTTTTACCTGCTTATGATAGTAATGTTGAAAAAGTCATGGATGTACCGATTACGTGGAATACAGAGTCACTAGACCTAAGTCATGACGGCGATGTTGTTGTAGAAGGTAAAACAACATTATTCGGTAAAGAAGTGAAAGTTCAAGCGATTATTACTGTCAATGGTGAAACGAAACAATCAGAGAATTTAGCACGTTTAGCTGCTGATATGCCAACATTTAAAAATGGTTATCGCATTGGTGATACTATCACCGAGCTTCCTGCATCAATAAGTGATAGTTTAGGTCGCTTAAATAACGGAGTTAAAACGAATGGAACTATTGAAGCAGAACGTTGGACAAATTGGAGATTGCGTAATCAAAGTGATATAGAAGAATTCTACGTAGAAGTGGATTGGCAAAATAGCCATACATTTGCAAATATTAATTTATGGCATTTTACTGATAATCAGTTTAGTCGTGTTCCAGGAGACCGTAATGTTCGCTTTGAATATTGGGATGAAGCAACTTCTACTTGGAAAGAGCAAGAAGCTTCGAATATTACGCAAGTAAGTTACCTACAAGGAGAAACACCTTATGGTTTGCTTTCTCCAGTGACGACTAATAAATTACGTATTTGGATGAAACAATCAGCTCCAGGAAAATCTGTTGGATTGACTGAAATAGAAGTGCTAAGTCATGTGGAAGAAAGAGTTAAAAATAGTGTTGCTGAATTAGCATCAGCAAAATTAGAAGATGAAGTCATTGATTTTGATGAAAGCAAAACTTTTACATACACAACAGATCATGATTTAAAACTTGATTTGAAAGTAAAAGAAAATGGTTCAGCTACTTTAGTTCCGGTTTCTGATAAAGAATATAAAATTCTTGTCAAATCTGAAGATGGTAGTCAATCAACTGTTTATCGATTAGTAAGAGAAGTTGAGGAAGAACCAAAAGGTTCAGTCATTGTCCATTATGTCAATGAAGCAGGTGTAGAAATTAAACCAGCGTACACAGCATTAACAGATGCTGCACCAGGAACTCGTTTCACTGTTGAAGCAACAGAAGAAACAAAACCAACCGAGCTTACATATAATGATAAAACGTATGTATTTAAAGTTGTTTCAACATCAGAAATAGTTGGCGAAAATACAATCGTAACGACAGGAAATGAAGAAAAAGTCTACTTCTCACCATTAGATGAGGGAGCAGTGTTAGAGGGAACAACACATGTTATCTATGTTTATGCAGAAAAAGAAGTAGAGTCAAATAATCCAGATGAAAATGGAGCTGAAACCACAGACGGGGCAGATACAACGGAGGAGCATCAAGGAGGAGAAACAACGCCAACACAACCGAGTGAAGGAGTAGAAACCCCAACGCAACCAAGCGAAGAAGTGGAAATACCAACACAACCGAGTGAAGAGGTGGAACCTCCAACACAACCAAGTGAAGAAGTAGAACCTCCAACACAACCAAGCGAAGAAGTGGAAACCCCAACACAACCGAGTGAAGAGGTGGAAACTCCAACACAACCGAGTGAAGGAGTAGAAACCCCAACACAACCGAGTGAAGGAGTAGAAACCTCAACACAACCAAGTGAAGGAGTAGAAACCCCAACACAACCAAGTGAAGAAGTAGAAACTCCAACACAACCAAGCGAAGAAGTGGAAAAACCAACACAACCGAGTGAAGAGGTGGAAACTCCAACACAACCAAGCGAAGAGGTGGAAATCCCAACACAACCGAGTGAAGAAGTAGAAACTCCAACGCAACCGAGCGAAGAGGTGGAAACTCCAACACAACCAAGTGAAGAAGTGGAAATCCCAACACAACCGAGTGAAGAGGTGGAAACTCCAACACAACCGAGTGAAGGAGTAGAAACCCCAACGCAACCGAGCGAAGAGGTGGAAACTCCAACACAACCAAGTGAAGAAGTAGAAACTCCAACACAACCAAGCGAAGAAGTGGAAAAACCAGCACAACCAAGCGAAGAGGTGGAAACTCCAACACAACCGAGTGAAGAAGTAGAAACTCCAACACAACCAAGCGAAGAAGTGGAAAAACCAGCACAACCGAGCGAAGAAGTGGAAACTCCAACACAACCGAGTGAAGGAGTAGAAACTCCAACACAACCAAGTGAAGGAGTAGAAACCCCAACACAACCAAGTGAAGAGGTGGAAACTCCAACGCAACCGAGTGAAGAAGTGGAAGCACCGATTATCAATAAAGACTTATTGAATTCAGATAAATTAGAAGGATTTAATAAAACAGACAAAGGTGAAGATACAACTTCAGTAAAACCAAGTGAAGAAGACGGAACACCGATTATCAATAAAGATTTATTGAATTCAGACAAATTAGAAGGATTTAATAAAACAGACAAAGGTGAAGATACAACTTCAGTAAAACCAAGTGAAGAAGAAACACCGATTATCAATGAAGACCTATTGAATTCAGATAAATTAGAAGGATTTAATAAAATAGACAAAGGTGAAGATACAACTTCAGTAAAACCAAGTGAAGGAGTAGAAGCACCGATTATCAATAAAGATTTATTGAATTCAGACAAATTAGATAAATTCAATAAAACAGACAAAGGTGAAGATACAACTTCAGTAAAACCAAGTGAAGAAGAAGCACCGATTATCAATAAAGACTTATTGAATTCAGATAAATTAGAAGGATTTAATAAAACAGACAAAGGTGAAGATACAACTTTAGTCAAACCAGGTGAAGAAGATGGAACACCAATCATCAACAAAGACTTATTAAATTCAGATAAACTAGATAAATTAAATAAAGTAGATGAAGTAGAAACATCGGTAATTAATAAAGATAAGTTAGACAAACTTGTAAATCACATTGAAAGTGGCGAAAGTCAAACGAATAAGACAGAACTACATGTTGACGCTGCCACAAATATCAGTGTTGAATTAACAGGTGAAGATGTTGGTCGAGGAATGCACCTAGTTGTTGGACGTTTACAAAATAATCCATTAGGTGATTCGCTGGATTCACAATTAAAAGGCAAAGAATTTGATTTGTACGATATTCACTTTGAAAATGCTCAGGGTGAAGTGACACAAATTAAATCTGAAGCTGTGGTCACTCTTCCAAGAGATGTAGCTAAAGAAGTTTCTGGAGTATACTATGTCGCAACCACTGGTATGGCAGAGAGTTTACCGTATAAATTACTTGATAATACAGTTCGTTTTAAAGTAAGTCATTTCAGTTACTATGCTGTAGTATATGGTGCTCAAACTGAGCAAAATGGAACACAGTCAGGTACAACGACTACAGGAACTGCTAGTTCAACAAGTGCAACAAACACAGTAACTACTGGTTCAACAAGTACAACAAATACAGGAGCTACTGGTTTAATAAGTACAACGAACACAGAAAACTCTGACACATCAAACACAATGAACTCAGACAATACAGGTTCATCTGATGTGATGAATACAGGGGTTCCAAGTTCAACAAACGTAATTAAACCAAACAATACTGATTCATCAAATACAATGAGTACAGAAAATAGCACAATGACACCAGAAATGTCTGACTCATCAAGTGCAATGGATACAGAAAAAGCAGAAGATACTAAAGTAAATACTAGTCGTGAAGAACAACAACAAAATATGACAACTTCAACAATGAACAAAATGGAAATGTCATCAGAACATCTACCAGAGACTGGTGAAAGTGATGCTTACTTAATTTTTGGTACAGCAGCATTATCAATTTTAGTTGGATTAGGATTAGTTACCGGTAAACGAGAAGATGCCTAAGAATTAATTTTAAGTTGGATAGGCGAGGGAATCGCCTATCCAATTTAAAGGATTGATAGATAGTGGAAAAATTATTTGAAGGAGTGTGCAATGATAAAAATTATTTAAGTAATATTTTTGAAAAGAAAAGCACAGAATGTAGTGATAGATACTAAAAGTAGGGGGATTCCCCAGTGGAATGTAAAAAAGCACAATATTAACAAATTATTAAAATAAGTGTTGCATTTATTCATTTAATAATGGAGAGAGAAAGGAAATGTAATATGAAATATAAAAGTCGAGCTTTTCGTTGCATGGAAACACGTTGCAGATATAAAATATTAAAATTAAGTACGGGTGTTGTTTCTGCCTTAGTAGGTTTTGGTGTTATGAACCAAACAACTGCTGTCAATGCAGAAGAATTAACACCACCAATTATTGCTGCTGAAGAAAGTGACGCACAGCCCACTCCAGTTAATGAAAATAATAATCCTGTAGATGAGGAAAATGGAGTAGAAGTAATCAACACTAATACCAGTGAAATGGACGCCACTGTAAATAATGGTGAAGAAAATAATTTGGGGGACACTGCTGCATCCGGAAATGAAAGCGTTAACCCTAATGGTGAATCTGATAATGCAACTAATGAACCCACAGAGAGTACTCATGAAGAAACAGAAGTTGAGTCTGAAAAAGAAGAAGTAGCTCACAGTACATTCGTAGATAATAATTTGCATTATACAAATGATGAAGTGGACGAAGTTTTAGCTGCCAATAATCATGAACAATCAATTAGTGCTTGGAAAAATGATGAAGTAAATACTCAAATTGCTGTTGTTGCAAAAGAAGGCAATTTAACCAATGTCCGTGTTGAATTATCAGATTTAGTGAATAAGAAAACTGGAAGTATTATTAGCAAAGAGCATTTATCTAGTAATTTTATCAATGAACTTTCAGGATTCCGCTATAATGCAGGTTATCATAGTAGTGATAAATTGACTATTCGAACTGAACCGAGCATCCACCGACCAGATTTATTAAGTAATGCTGAAACAGTTAATATCGAGGAAGGCAAATTAAAAAATATTTGGTTAAATGCTAAAATCCCTGAAAATGTTGAATCAGGTGAGTATGTTACTACAGTTAAAGTGTTGAGTGATGAATTAGAGCAACCTTTAGAATTTCAAGTGAATGTAACAGTTCAAGATGTAACGCTTCAAAATAAATCGAAGTTTGATATTGAATTATGGCAATATCCTTATCGAAGTGCTGAATACTATGGAGTAGAGCCTTTTTCTGAAAAACATTTAGCTATTTTACGACCACATCTTGAAAAATATAAAGCAATCGGTGGTAATGGTATTACTACTTCTATCGTAGAAGAAGCGTGGGGTGGTCAAACTTATGCTGAGGGTAATGTACGTGTGCCGTCAATGATTAAGTGGTTTAAAGAAGCTGACGGAACATTTACCTATGATTTTACTGATTTCGATAAATGGGTATCCTTTAACCAAGAATTAGGTTTAGGTGATAAAATTGTTGGTTATTCGATGATTCCATGGGGTAATCGTATTACTTATACCAATCGTGCAACAGGTAATGTCGAATATGTAACGATACCAGTGACAGATAGTCGATACGCACAATATTGGACACCATTCTTGAAAAAATTGGTAGCACATTTAGATGAAAAAGAATGGTTTGATAGTTTTTATGTCGGCATTGATGAGCGTCCAAATATGGATCGAGCATTTGATGTTATTGACAGTGTGAAAAATAAAAATGGTAAGTCATTGAAAAAAGCAGCAGCAGCAAATCATTTTTCAGGTGCATTTAAATCTACTGCTAATCGTGTTGATCATTTGAGTATTGGAACACCTCATATGCGAGGGCAAACAGAGGCGTTTAAACAATTTGTAGAAGAACGGAAAGCGAAGGGGTTAAAAACAACTCTTTATACAGCAACGGAAGAATATCCGAATAGTTTATTATTCAGTTTGCCTGGAGAAAGTTATTTCTCTGTTATGTATGGTGCTAAGTTTAACACAGATGGATTTCTTCGTTGGGCGTATGATGCTTGGGTTAAAGATCCATTAAATGATTTATCACATTGGGCATTTGAATCAGGCGACACGCAATTAATTTATCCAGATGATAAAAATGCTGTTACGCCAAGAAGTCAAGCTAGTGTTCGTTTAGAAAAAATGGCGGAAGCTGTAAGAGATATTAATAAATTGTACCAAATTCGAGATGAAGTGCCGAGCTTAGCAAAAGATGTGCAAGCATTATTGGATACGCTAAAAGATGATTATGAAAGTAAGGTTACGGCTAGTCGTGCTGGTGGTAGACAAATTTCTCGTGAGCCAAATGCAGAAATGCGTCAATTGATTGGTACAGATTTATCTACATTTAAACGAGCATTAAGTGAATTAACGGATAAATATATTGATTACAAAGCAAATGCTACCAATGAAGTGACGGATATTGAAATCGGCCATGAGGAGATTGAATTAGTTGTCGGCGAGTCTGCACAAATTGATGCGTTAATTCAAGGTAAAGTGATTGATAATCGTATTAATTATGAAACTACTAACCGATTTTTAGCAACTGTTGATTCATCAGGTCGAATTCAAGCTACAGGTAATGGTGTAACAAAAATTATTGTTTCTTCTAAAGCAAATCCAGAAATTAAGAAAGAAGTTATTGTTAGAGTTCAGCCAGTTGATATTTTGAAAGAACTCGGTGAACATATTGTGACTCATCTTAAATTTGAAGATAATCTTAATGATGAAAAAAATGGGTTAACCTTGAATGGTACAGAATTTGAATACGTAGAGGGTATCGATGGTAAAGCGGTTCGAATTCCAAAAGCTAGCTCATTGCAAACTCAAGGTCTTGATTTAACCAATAATTATTCACTGGCATTTTGGATGAAACAAGTGCCAACGAATAATGGTAATGAAGTTCGTTCAATCTTTTGGAATGGTAAAGCATTAGCTGGTGCGAAAAATAGTACTTCTATTGATTCAACAATTGGTCAAGGAGACGCTTCACCAAATATGGGCTGGCATGTACCAGAAGGTTATTTGACCTTTAAATACAAAAATGTATTGGAAGGTTGGAATCATTATGCATTTACTAAATCACAGCAAGGTATCGTACTTTATGTCAATGGTGAAGAAATCGGTAATATTGCTTGGGGACGTGATGTTAAAATTCCATTTGAACATATTGGTGGTCGTAATTTTGAAGGTGAATTGGATGAAATACTTGTCGTTGACCGTGTATTAACCAATCAAGAAATCAAGCAATTAAGTTTTGTGCCAGGTATTAATGCCCAATCTGAGTTAATGGTCAATATTGATAAACCAGATGCGTTACCAATTCAAGTTATTGGTACGATTAGTCCATTGACTTATGAAATTGAGCACCCAGAAATCTTATCCATTGATGAGAATGGTGTTGCAACAGGATTGAAATTTGGAACAACTAATGTAACGGTTTCAACAGCAGATGGTAAATTTACGAAAAATATTCAAGTGACAGTAGATAAAATACATGCGCTCAGAAATCAACTACCTCAATTTGATATACCTAAAGAGAAAACATTTGTAATGGATCGTAAACATGCCGAATATTTAGGACAACCGGATATGGTGAAATTAAATGATGATAAGACATTGATTACGGTTTATCCTAAAGGTCATGGTCATGGTGAAATTGTAATGCGAATTTCTGAGGACGGTGGTAAAACATGGTCAGATCGTATTCTACCAGATGAGTCATGGAAAGGTTCAAAAGAAACTCCTACATTGTATACACTTGATTTTACCGACGGTAGACAAGAAGTCATGATGATTTATGGTGGACCTAAAGCAGCAGGTTGGGGTGACGGAACTGGAGGCTTTACAACGTCTATTTCCAAAGATAAAGGTAAAACATGGAGTGGATTGCAAGAATTTTATAAAGATCAAGCAGTCTTGGTAGGTTTGGCTTCATTGATTCAAGTCTATGAAAATGGTAAACCGATTGATAAATGGATGGGTGTTTTCCATGATTGGAATTATGTCAATTACAAAACTTACTTGACCTTTGATTCTGAAGGTCATCAACAATGGTCTGCACCAGAACCATATTTAAATGCACATCGACAAGTTGAATTAGAGAATCAAATTTGTGAAGTGTCGCTGATTCGATCACCTGATAAAACAAAAATTGCAGCTTTAGGTCGTACTCAGGCTCATAAAGGTTTATCAATGATTTCATTCTCAGAAGATGAAGGAAATACATGGACGAAACCACGCTTTATGCCTGCGTCACTATTAGGTGAAAGACATAAATATACTTATGACCCAGTTTCCGGAAGATTATTCATTACTTTCCGAGAAATTATTCAAGATTTTAACAATAATGGTCGCTTAGAGAATAATGATTGGATGGCAGGAGACTGGATTGGTTGGGTTGGAACGTTTGAAGATTTGGAAAAAGGGAATGACGGTGAGTATCGAGTTCGTTTAGGTGAGGATTTTACGCCAAATGCTAAGTCTGGTGATACTGGTTATGCTGGTGTTGTAGCTTTAAATGACGGAACAATTGTAACCGACTCATACGGAGTCTTTTATCCAGAAGACGCTCGCACTCGTCCTACTAATGTTCAGCCTAGTATTACTTGGACTGCGTCCATTTTAGGAGCAAGATTTACCTTAGAAGATTTAGATCGAGTTGCTTATCCAGAACGCTTTAAAAATGAGAACGAGTCGCCGAGTGTTACAGATGAAAATCTAGAACACCCTAGTGCAGATTTAAGTACAGCAGGAGCTAACATTTCTGAAATGTTTAACACTGACCACGACAATACATGGGTATTTACTGGTGGTCTAAATGTTCAAGGTGGTTCAGCCTTTACAGAGGGTATTCGTAACTATGTTGGTCAATTTGAAGAATATATCCGTTGGACAAAATCAGGAAATACCAATGCAGGACTTCAGCGTTATGTAATTAATACTGCAAAAGCTGGAACAACAATTAACACTATTGCTGAAAACTTTGATACATACGTTGGTAGATTCGCACCAAAAGCTGCAGCTTATATGTTAGGATTAGAAGATTGCGAAGCAGGTAATGACGGTATAGAAGCCTTTAAAACTAGCTTGAAATCATTTATAGATAGCTCACTTGCCCTTAATAATAATCATGGTAAAGTAGTTTTACAAACATCTTCTGCAACAGCAGATAATGCTGTCAACGCTAAGATTGAAGCTTATATTGATGCTATGAAGCAAGTGGCTCAAACATACGCAGGCACAGACGCGTGGAATAATATTGTTTTTGTTGACCATTACGCACAAACTAATAAAACAGAGTTTTTAGAACATGGCTTAGTTTATGATGTGGCACTCAATGCTAAGGGGCATTTAGAAATTGGAAAACAACTCGCTGCTGCGACAATTAAAACTACTGATAAGTTCCCAGGAACAGACGTAAGGCTAAATCTTGAAAATGAATCAAAAGTTCAATATTTTGCAACAGAAGAACCAACTGCAACATACAGCACAGCAGGCCTAGCAGTAGTAATTCCAGAAGTGAAACTGTCAAAAGAAGGTCCAACGCTCACTAATTGGCATTATGAAGTAGCCGTAGGCAACAAAGTTATTGCTGGTAATGAAACGTCTAATAACTTTACAATTACAGGATTACCAGATAATCAAGCTTATACGCTAACTCTACGTAGTGCAGACGGAACGGTTCAGTTACGTACAGTTGTAGGGCAAACTGTAGAAGCAAACGAAAGTTCTCTAAAAGACCAAACACTGTCAGAAAAACAAGAAAGAATTCGTCAACTTGTAGAAGATAAGCAACCACTTACTTGGTTATTTATGGGTGATTCTATTACTCACGGCGCTCTTTGGACTAAGGGATATGATGGTATCACTCAATTATTTGAAAAATATCTATATACTACCCTTGGTAGAAAGGGAGATACTGTAATAAACACAGCTGTATCTGGTGCAACAGTTCAAGACACTTTAACTGAAATTGCACATCGTCTAAATCATTATAATCCAGACGTTATATCTATTATGTTAGGAACTAACGATGCTGGTACTGTTACAGCAGAAGAATATAAAGCACAACTTACAAATTTGGTAAATCTTGCGAAAGCTAAAAATGTTCCAATTATTTTACGTACACCGACACCAACAACTTTGGCAAGTCATGGTCCGAAAATTCCACGTTTTGTGGAAAAAATGAAAGAAGTGGCAGCAGAAAATCCAGAAATTATTCTGATTGATCAGTACACACCATTTAATGATTTATTGACAAGCTATCCATATCTATGGAAACCAGCTTATTCAATCATTACTGATAATTTCCCACTTCATCCTGGAGCAAATGGTCATGTTCTTATGGCAAGAGAATTTATCAAAGGTTTAGGAATTTGGACAGATGATAGCCCAATTACTAACTTGTATTATAAGATGCCAATCGAAAAACAAGATAGCGACGTCGTACCAAGTGTTACTGCAGAAAATGGAGCAATTTCTCTTTCAATAGATACCTTGAAGCAGGATTTAACTTCTCCATTTAAGAAAGTAACGATGACAGCAATAGATAAAGAAAGTGGCAAAACATTTACAGTAACAGGCGATACTGGAACACTTAGCCTTGACAGTCTAGATAAAGGTAAAAATTATGATGTGTCAGTTAGTGTTCAACGAACAGATAGACCGATTATCAATGTCTTAAAAACTAGTTCATATCGTATTGAAGAAGAGGTAGAAACGCCAACGCAACCAAGCGATGAAGTGGAAACACCAACACAACCGAGTGAAGAAGTGGAAACACCAGCACAACCGAGTGAAGAAGTAGAAACCCCAACACAACCGAGTGAAGAAGTAGAAAAACCAGTACAACCGAGTGAAGAAGTAGAAACCCCAACACAACCAAGTGAAGAAGTAGAAACTCCAACACAACCAAGTGAAGGAGTAGAAACTCCAACACAACCGAGTGAAGAGGTGGAAACTCCAACACAACCGAGTGAAGGAGTAGAAACCCCAACACAACCAAGTGAAGGAGTAGAAGCCCCAACACAACCGAGTGAAGAAGTAGAAACCCCAACACAACCAAGTGAAGGAGTAGAAACTCCAACACAACCAAGTGAAGAAGTGGAAATCCCAACACCACCGAGTGAAGAGGTGGAAACTCCAACACAACCAAGTGAAGGAGTAGAAACCCCAACACAACCAAGTGAAGGAGTAGAACCACCAACACAACCAAGTGAAGGAGTAGAAACCCCAACACAACCGAGCGAAGAAGTAGAAGCCCCAACACAACCGAGTGAAGAAGTAGAACCACCAACACAACCAAGTGAAGGAGTAGAAACCCCAACACAACCAAGTGAAGGAGTAGAACCACCAACACAACCAAGTGAAGAAGTGGAAATCCCAACACCACCGAGTGAAGAAGTAGAACCACCAACACAACCAAGTGAAGGAGTAGAAACCCCAACACAACCAAGTGAAGGAGTAGAACCACCAACACAACCAAGTGAAGAAGTGGAAATCCCAACACCACCGAGTGAAGAGGTGGAAACTCCAACACAACCGAGTGAAGGAGTAGAAACCCCAACACAACCAAGTGAAGGAGTAGAAGCCCCAACACAACCAAGTGAAGGAGTAGAAGCCCCAACACAACCAAGTGAAGGAGTAGAACCACCAACACCACCGAGTGAAGAGGTGGAAACCCCAACACAACCAAGCGAAGAGGTGGAAAAACCAACGCAACCGAGTGAAGAGGTAGAACCACCAACACAACCAAGTGAAGGAGTAGAAACCCCAACGCAACCGAGTGGAGAGGTAGAAGCACCGATTATCAATAAAGATTTATTGAATTCAGACAAATTAGATGGATTTAATAAAGCAGACAAAGATGAAGATACCACTTCAGTAAAACCAAGTGAAGAAGACGGAACACCGATTATCAATGAAGACTTATTGAATTCAGATAAATTAGAAGAATTTAATAAAACAGACAAAGGTGAAGATACAACTTCAGTAAAACCAAGTGAAGAAGACGGAACACCGATTATCAATAAAGACTTATTGAATTCAGACAAATTAGAAGGATTTAATAAAACAGACAAAGGTGAAGATACAACTTCAGTAAAACCAAGTGAAGGAGTAGAAGCACCGATTATCAATAAGGATTTATTGAATTCAGATAAATTAGAAGGATTTAATAAACCCGACAAAGGTGAAGACGAAACACTAGTAAAACCAAGTGAAGAAGACGGAACACCGATTATTAATAAAGATTTATTGAATTCAGACAAATTAGATAAATTCAATAAAACAGACAAAGGTGAAGATACAACTTTAGTAAAACCAGGTGAAGAAGAAACACCAATCATCAACAAAGACTTACTAAATAAAGATAAGTTGGACAAACTTGTAAATCACATGGAAAGTGGCGAAAGTCAAACAAATAAGACGGAACTACATGTTGATGCTGCCACAAATATCAGTGTTGAATTAACAGGTGAAGATGTTGGTCGAGGATTACACCTAGTTGTGGGGCGTTTACAAAATAATCCATTAGGTAATTCGTTGGATGAACACTTAAAAGGTAAAGAATTTGATTTGTACGATATTCATTTTGAAAATGCTCAGGGTGAAGTGACACAAATTAAATCTGAAGCTGTGGTCACTCTTCCAAGAGATGTAGCTAAAGAAGTTTCTGGAGTATACTATGTTGCAACCACTGGTATGGCAGAAAGTTTACCGTATGACTTGCTTGATAATGCTGTTCGATTTAAAGTAACTCATTTCAGTTACTATGCTGTAGTATATGGTGCTCAAACTGAGCAAAATGGAACACAGTCAGGTACAACGACTACAGGAACTGCTAGTTCAACAAGTGCAACAAACACAGGAACTGCTAGTTCAACAAGTGCAACAAACACAGTAACTACTGGTTCAACAAGTGCAACAAATACAGTAACTACTGGTTCAATAAGTACATCGAACATAGAAAATTCTGATACATCAAACACAATGAACGCAGACAGTACAGGTTCATCTAATGTAATGAATACAGGGGATCCAAGTTCAACAAACGTAATTAAACCAAACAATACTGATTCATCAAATACAATGAGTACAGAAAATAGCACAATGAAACCAGAAATGCCTAATTCATCAAGTGCAATGAATACAGAAAAATCAGAAGATAATAAAGTAAATACTAGTCGTGAAGAACAACAACCAAGTATGACAACTTCAACAATGAACAAAATGGAAATGTCATCAGAACGTCTTCCAGAGACTGGTGAAAATGATGCTTATTTAATCTTTAGCGCAGCAGCATTGTCTATAATTGCAGGCGTTGGTTTAGTTTCAACACGTCGAAAAGAAAATTAATCATTGCTAGCCACAAATTATTCATGTCATTACCACATGAGTTTCTAATTGAAACTCGTGTGGTTTTTGCCAATGATAATGTCATCGAAAGAATCAATTTTAGAGGTAGGCACTTACTTCGTTTTGAATCACCGAATTCCCAGCCATACTTTCATTTGGACAATTCATTTTCCTATTACCATTAACAAGGTTAAATATTTGACTTATTATAATAGAATGGTAAACTATTCTCTGTTAAACTAATGAATAATTATCAATTGATGATAGTAAGTTTTGTTATCTAAGATTAATATGAGGGGAGTGTTTAAATTTTGGATATTTTTTCAAAATTAGGTTGGTTTTTTAGGCAAGAGAAGAAAGCCTATTTTATTGGTGTTTCGCTATTGTTCATTGTCAGTTTATTAGCAGCGATTGTACCGATGATTATTGGAACAATTATTGACGGTATGACTAATGGGACATTAACACGTCAAGCGATGTGGCAATGGATTATTGTCATATTATTGATTGGAATTGCACAATATATTATGCGTTATTATTGGCGTATGAGTATTTTTGGGACTTCAGCTAAATTAGAGATGATATTACGTCGCCGTTTATTCGTTCATTTTACGAAAATGGACGCTATATTCTTTCAAGAAAATCGAACAGGTGATTTAATGGCACATGCAACTAATGATGTGACGACTGTTCGTATGGTTGCTGGTGGGGGTATTCTAACCTTGGTTGATGCATTATCACAAGGGTTGATGACGATTTTTATGATGTTTGTGGCAGTCGATTGGCGACTTGCCTTAGCAGCGGTTGTACCTTTACCTTTGTTAGCTATTATTATCCGTTTTAATGGAAAACGTGTCCATTATTATTTCCGCTTTGCTCAAGAAGCCTTTTCATCAATGAATGATAAAGTGCAAGAAAGTATGAGTGGTATGAAAGTCATTAAAACGTTCGGTGAAGAAGAACGTGATATTGAAGACTTTAAAAAGATGACTGAAAATGTCGTGAAGAAAAATAAATTAGCCTACCGTTTTGATTCCTTTTTCAGGCCGAGTATTCAAACGGTTATGGGGCTATCATCTGTAATTTCATTGTTTTATGGTGGTTATTTAGTTTCTCAGGGTGAAATAACAGTAGGGCTTTTAGTAGCCTTTTTAAATTATGTTACACGTATGGGATGGCCAATGATTGCGATTGGACATTTATTTAATATTTTAGAGCGTGGTTCTGTTAGTTATGACCGTATTGAATCATTATTGAAAACGACCAGTCATATCGTGGAAGACAAAAATGCTTTACACGATAGTATTGCTGGGGATATTGAATTTAATATTGATTCGTTTACTTATCCGAAAGACGAGCAGCCTACTTTGACAAATGTTCACTTTAAGCTTAAACAAGGGCAAACCTTAGGTGTTGTAGGGAAAACAGGTGCTGGAAAGTCAACTTTGTTCAAACTATTATTACGTGATTATGATGATTATCGTGGTAGTATTCAGTTTAATCATCATCAGATTGAAAAATATAGTTTAAATGCTTTATTAAGTAATATCGGTTACGTGCCGCAAGATAATTTTCTATTTTCGACAACGGTGCGTGATAATATTCGTTTTGCCGTACCAAGTGCGACGCAAGAAGATGTTGAGGCAGCTGCTCGTTTAACAAGTGTCCATGATGATATTCAAGGATTTAGTTATGGATACGATACTTTAGTTGGGGAGCGTGGGGTAGCACTTTCTGGTGGACAAAAGCAGCGTATTTCAATTGCGAGAGCGATGATTTTGAACCCAGAATTATTGATTTTAGATGATTCACTTTCTGCAGTGGATGCACGTACGGAAGAAGCAATTTTAAATGCAGTAAAATCATATCGTGCGAATAAATCGACAATTATTTCGGCACACCGATTGAGTAGTATTATGCATGCTGATGAAATAATTGTACTTGATAATGGTACGATTGCTGAGCGTGGGACACATGATGAATTAATTGCTCAAAATGGTTGGTACAAAGAAATGTTTGACAAACAACAATTAGAAGCTGAATTAGAAGAGGAGGTAGCGAAATGAGTTCACAACCAGTGACGAAATCAGAATGGGCTGAAAAAATGCCGATTAAAGAACAAGTTGAAGTGACAACGAAAATTACTCGCTATACCTTACCATTTAAGTGGCTATTTATTGTTTCGATGCTATTTAGTGCCGTATCGTCATTTATCACGGTTATTATGCCTCGTATTATACAAACATATATTGACCAATACTTAGGTAATGCGTCAGCTACCATTCAAATTGCCTTGCTCTTTGCTGGAATTTACTTAGTGTTAATTTTACTACAAGCTGTGAGTAATTATTTTTCAAACTATTTATTCCGTATGGCATCTGAAAAAACAGTGGAGTCAATCCGTAACCAAATTTATACTAAGGTGAATGGACTGGGAATGCGTTACTTTGACCAAACACCAGCTGGTTCGATTGTATCTCGTATCACCAATGATACGGAAACATTAAAAGATTTTTGGAATGTGTTTTTCTCATTGTTTGAGGGGATAGTGACTTCTGTTTCGGTATTTATTGGAATGTATGTGTTAAATGCTAAAATGGCATTGTTATTCTTAATATTTATTCCAATCATGTTTGGGATTATTTGGTATTATCAATTATATAGTTCACGAGTTTATCGGACAATGCGTGAAAATTTAAGTAAGTTAAATACAAAATTAAATGAAAACATTACAGGTATGTCAGTAGTACAACATTTCCGACAAGAAGAGCGTATGATTGCTGAATTTGATGTTGATAATGAAGAACAGTATCGTGGTAGACGGACAATGATTCATATGCATGCCTTGATGTTGAATCCTTTTATTAATTTACTGGAAAATATTTCACTAGCACTGGTGTTTTATGTGTTAGGAAATCAATTTTTTGACGGTTTGTTGGAAGTGGGTATGGTGTACGCTTTTACGCAATATAGTACAACATTCTTTAGACCAATGGGAATGATGATGGAAAGTTTAAGTCAGCTACAAGACGGTGTGGTATCGAGTTCACGTATTTTACGTGTAATGAATCATCAAGAGATTATTCCAGAGCAAGATGTAGATGACCAAGCGATGATTTCAGATGCCAAAGTTGAATTTAAAAATGTATCATTTTCATACGACGGCAAACATGATGTATTGAAAGATATTTCTTTTACCGTAAATCCAGGAGAAACGGTAGCATTAGTAGGGCATACTGGTAGTGGGAAAAGCTCGATTATTAATGTGCTAATGCGTTTTTATGAATATCACTCTGGTGATGTCCTAATAGACGGACATAGTTTACGACATTTTAGTTATGATCGTCTGCGTGAACAAATAGGATTAGTATTACAAGATTCATTTTTATTTTATGGTGATGTTGCTCGAAACATCCGTTTATTAGACCAGTCGATTAGTGACCGTCAAGTCAAAGAAGCAGCACGTTTTGTTAATGCTGATACATTTATCGAGAGTCAACCGCAAGGGTATCAAAAGAAAGTGATTGAACGTGGTGCAAGTTACTCGAGTGGTCAACGTCAATTAATTTCTTTTGCTCGAACAATGGCACGTAATCCTAAATTACTGATTTTGGACGAGGCAACGGCTAATATTGATACTGAAACTGAAATGCATATTCAAAATAGTTTACAGAAAATGCGTAAAGGTCGTACTACTATTGCGATTGCACACCGTTTAAGTACGATTAAAGATGCAAATTTAATTTTAGTATTAGATAAAGGTCGTATCATTGAGCGTGGGACACATGATGAATTGATTGCATTGGGTGGAACTTATTACCAAATGTATCAATTGCAATCGATGGGACATGTAGATTAAAAAGGTTTATCAATTATCATCTCATAAGTTGGACAATGTGCTAGCTTGTGAGATGTATTTTTTTAGATTGAATTTCTACTTTATCATACGCATTTGATAATAAATATGATATGATTTTAGGTGTAGGTAGTAAAGGCAAATGGTAGATAGTAGAATTGTGGTTGCCTTTAGGATAGAAAGGATTTCATATCAAATGATTAAATTATTTTTAACTGATTTGGACGGAACATTATTAAATAAATGGCATATAGCGGATAAGGTGATTAACCAAGGCGTAAAAGAAGTGAAACAACGTGGCTATCATTTGGCAGTGATAACTGGACGACATTTGCGACATCATCAGCGATTTGGACTGGCTTTTCTGCAAGATACAGCGTATTTTATTACGATGAATGGTGCATTAGTGACTGATAATAGTGGAAAGGTGCTAGCGAAGACAAGTATTAGCTCCAGTGCAGTGAGAGAGCTTACCACAGCCTTTCCAGAATTGAGTTTTGAATATTTTAGTGAGCAAACGACGTATGTTATGACGAAGCGTTGGCAGCATTTTGTACATGGCTTTAAGCAACAATGGAGTGTCAAAAATATATTACGAGCATTCCTTAATATGCTATTTGGACAATATCAGTATGAAATGAATATTGATGAGTTAGTAGCTCATTCAATTTTGAAAATAGAGTGCATTACAAATACGGAAGAAAGTAAACAACGTCTTATTGAGTTTTTAGATGCACATTCCAATGAGTTTTCTTATGCGTATAATGACGAAGTGCATTTTGAAATTACTGGTAAAGGTGTGAATAAACGAAAAGGTGCACTGCAATTAATCAAGCATTTATCACTTCACCCAGACCAAGTAATAGTGTACGGCAATGACTCTAATGATGAAGAAATGTTGGCATACTTTAAACATTCAGTAGCACCGAGTAGTGCCAAAGACATTGCATTAAATAATGCGAAAGTCATTATTGGAGAAGCGAATCAACATGCCGTAATAGAGCATATATTGAAAACCGTTCGTGAACAAGATAGGTATTAGAATGATTATTAGGCACTATGACAGAACTTTTTTGTTACAGCAATATTACACTATTTATACAAATGATTGTACTGACTTTTTCTTATGAAATTTTGTGTTAGAATAAATAGTATCAAGAAAAATATTAGGTGATAAAGATATGAATTTAAAAAATAAATTAATTTTAGCTTCATCGGTAGCTTTATTGGTTTTACCATTATCTACCAATTTTGTAGAAGCACAACAACTTGAATGGAAGCCGAGAACGGTTGAACAAGTAAAGGCTGATTTAGAAAAAGATGAACATAATGAAGTGAAGTACACAATTAAGTATGGAGATACTTTAAGTGTAATTGCTGAAGCATTGGATATGGACGTAAAAGTTTTAGGTCAAATCAATGATATTATTGACTTAGATTTAATCTTCCCAGACACTGTTTTAACGGCTACATATAATAAAGCAAATAAAGTTGCGAAATTAGTTGTGGAAACTCCAGCTGAAGAAAAAGGAGAAGAGCCGACAAAAGTAGCAGAAGTAGATTTTGAAAAGAACGAAGTTAAATTAGAAGATAAAACAGTTGAATTAGAAGAAGTTAACAATTCAACTACTGCTACTGCACCAGTTGAGCCAGTTCAAGAGTGGGTAACGACTGAAACTACTGCTGTCAGTACAGTTCAGGCTACTCCAAATGCAGTGGAAACAACAACTTCAGAAGTTGTAGCACCGACTGTTGAAGAAACAACTCAAGAAGAATCTGTAGTTGCAGAACCTGTTGTAACAGAAGAAACAACAGTATCAACTGAGTCTGAAACAGTTGTTGAAGAGCCAGTTGTGACGGAAGCCCCAGTAGAAGAAGTGCCAAGTGCTAATACTACTGATTTATATGCAAATCCTGAAAATGCTGGATTACAAGCACATGTTGCTGCATTTAAAGAAGAAGTAGCAGCTGCATTTGGTATTACATCATTCAGTACGTTTCGTCCTGGTGACCCTGGTGACCATGGAAAAGGTTTAGCTGTTGACTTTATGGTGCCAGTTAGTTCTGAACTAGGAGATGCTGTGGCTCAATATGCGATTAGTCAAATTGGGACTGGAAAAGTATCTTATGTTATTTGGAAACAACAAATCTATGGAGATTGGAATTTAGCTTGGACAATGATGGAAGACCGTGGAAGTATTACGGCTAACCACTATGACCATGTTCACGTATCATTCTACCCATAAAATAATTAGAGCTTGTCATTTTGATAAGCTCTTTTTGAGTTTTTACATCTTATCTGAAATGTGGTGCTTTATATGGAAGAAATATTATTTTTGACTTCAACTATGCACGAAAAAATATGGGGTGGTAGTCGTCTAAAGTCTGAATTTGGATATGATATTCCGAGTGATAAAACAGGTGAATATTGGGCGATTTCGGCACATGAAAAAGGTGTTTCGATAATTGCTAATGGAACGTTTAAAGGGTATAAATTGGACGAATTGTATGCTGGTCATAAAGAATTATTTGGTGAAAATCAGTATGATGAATTTCCACTTTTAATCAAAATAATTGATGCCAATAACTGGTTAAGTGTTCAAGTTCACCCAGATGATGCTTTCGCACTAAACAATGAAAATGAATTTGGAAAAACGGAGTGTTGGTATATTTTATCTACCGATGAAAATGCTGAAATTATTTATGGTCATCATGCGAAAAGTAAAGAAGAATTGTGTCAGTTGATTGAAGATAAAGCATGGAATAAATTATTTCGACGTGTTAAAGTGAATGCAGGGGATTTTTTCTATGTGCCGAGTGGTACTATGCATGCGATTGGTCCAGGAATTATGATTTTGGAAATACAGCAATCGAGTGATATTACGTATCGAATTTATGATTTTGAACGTATTAATGACAAAGGTACTCAACGTGAGTTACATATTCAACAAGCATTGGAAGTATTAAAAATTGGCACACCACAAAATACGTTGCATGATACGATTTGTCACAATGGTTTAGAGCAGACTTTGTTGGTATCAAATGAATTTTTTACAGTGTACAAGTGGAAAGTACAAGGCAGAGTGGCATTTAATCAATTTGCACCGTATTTACTTGTTTCAGTTATTTCTGGAAATGGAAGTTTATTGACAAGAGATTGTTGTTATTCATTATTTAAAGGTCAGCATTTTATTATTCCGAATAATGTACTTTCGTGGAGTATTGATGGAAATATAGAAATGATTGTTAACCATGTGTAGTAAGAGCTAGATACTTATCCCGACCCCGAACCCCGAATTTTAAATTCAAATTAATTTGAATTAATTTGAATTAATTCGCAAGTTCTCTTTGACAAATTAGATAAAGGATGTTAATATGGTATTGTTGTATTTGTGTAGCACCACAACTGCAACCGCACAAGTTAAGTTTTAAGTTCAATCGACACTTAACATGGCGAGTCTAAGTGTAGGGGAAACCCGAAAAAATATTTTATAGGAGGTGCTTGAATGTACGCAATTATCAAAACTGGCGGAAAACAATTACGTGTTGAAGTTGGTCAATCAATTTTCGTTGAGAAATTAGACGTAGAAGCAGGCGACAAAGTAACTTTTGATGAGGTAATTTTAGTAGGTGGAGAAACAACTAAAGTTGGTACACCATTAGTTGAAGGAGCAACTGTTGAAGCGACTGTTGAAAAACAAGGTCGTGAGAAAAAAGTTGTAACTTTCAAATACAAACGTCGTAAAGATACTCATCGTAAACAAGGTCATCGTCAACCTTATACAAAATTAACAATTGATGCTATCAACGCTTAATTATGATTAAGGTAACATTCTTTCGTGATAAAGCTGAACAATTATATGCCTATGAGCTAACTGGTCATGCTGGTTATGCTGATAATGGTTATGATATTGTATGTGCAGCTGTATCGACGCAAGTAATTTCAGTCGAAAATTCTTTGCACAAACTTATTGATGTGCCTGTTGAAACAGTCGTTAACGATGTTGATGGTGGGTACCTTAAAGTAACGGTGCAAGCAATTAAACACCAACATAAACAAGAACAGACACAACTTTTGCTAGAGCATTTGGCTTTTGCATTAGAAGTGATTGCTGATTCTTACTCTGAATTTGTAAAAATTCAATATAAATAATTCTATACCACAGGAGGTGCTGTCTCATGTTAAAATTAAATTTACAATTATTCGCAACTAAAAAGGGTGGGGGTTCTACTCAAAACGGTCGTGATTCAATCGCAAAACGTTTAGGTGCTAAAGCGGCTGACGGTGAAACAGTTACTGGTGGCGCAATTCTTTACCGTCAACGCGGTACAAAAATTCACCCAGGTAACAATGTAGGTCGTGGTGGAGATGACACATTATTCGCATTAGTTGAAGGTGTTGTTCGTTTCGAACGTAAAGGCCGTAACAAAAAACAAGTTTCAGTTTATCCAGTAGCAGCTGAAGCGTAATTATGATGATAACAGCATTTGGACTTCGGTTCAGATGTTGTTTTTTGTCTATAAGGGGCAGAAAAGGGGCAAGTTAGAGTATTTTGGCAATCAAAAGTGATTTGAACGAATTATTCTGAATCTAAACGAAAGATTTAGAACATGATTTTGAATCTTTAAAGGCAGGTATTCAGTTAGTGCACAGAACAGGAGAATTTGCGATATGTTAAATAATGACAAACAATTAATTGATAAAGACGGTAATGATAGTCATCATTATAGAAAAGTTGTGCTGATTATCATTATTTGGAGTGTATTTTTAACGGTTATATTAGGATTCATTCTTGTTCATTTTCCCGATAAATTTATTCAAAGTACTGTCATCTATGCGTTGTTAGTTGTTGTATCTGATATAGCCATTATGTTGATAGATACTCTTAATCAACATCGTCAAATGATAAAACAATTTCTTCAACCGATGAATGATTTTGTTCATACGTATCAACAAAATCATGACGCACAACAATTGATGGAGGGTCTACTTTCTCTAAGCTATCTGAAACCTGGAAATAAAGCATGGGCAGTGTGGAAATTAAATTTTGCGACTGTTTTAATTGACACTGGGGAAACGGAAAGGGCAGAAGCATTTCTTGTATCGATTATAGGGCTTAATGCAGAATTAGATGTTCATGTTCAAGTGCAAATGGAGCGTCTAAAATAAGGAGAAGAGTATCGAATGAGTAGTACTGACATCAGAAATAGAAAACATTTTTCATCAGTCTATCTTAGTGGCATTCTTTTATTACTAGGTATCGTCATTTCGATTTCTTTATGAACAAAAGCCCAAAAGGTAGCACTTGAATATGCACCTGTAGAGGCAATGGTATAAAGTGTAGAAACAATCTATCCAAAAGGAATAGGAGAACATCTTGAATATAAAGTAAAGGTATTATTTAACGGCAAAGAATATGAATTACAAAATGCCATAAATGGCTTTTCCTATTATAGTAGTCAAAAAATCCAAGCATTTTATGCTGATGATGTTCTTTGAGGGGATAAAGTCGAATACAAACGAGGCATACATATATTTCGTCAGTTTAGGTGTTACTGTATTACTATTAGCCTGTTTCTTGTATCACATACTGTCATTTTTCAGAAAATAAGGGGCAGAGCATACTATCACTATTTCCGTAATGGAAGTGGTGGTATTTTTTTGTTATAATCAGACTAGTAGGATATTAGGGGCAGCAAACGGAATAGACAGCCTATTTAACGAGCAGTAATGACTCTAATGCGTAGAAAGGACAAAATAAATGATAAAACTAATAGCTATCGATTTAGACGGCACTTTGTTAAATAGTCAAGGAATGATAACAAAAGAAAATATTGACGCATTGTATTTTGCACACCAACAGGGTGTAAAAATTGTTTTATGTACTGGGCGACCTTATTTTGCGATGAAAGATTTCGTATCTGAAATTGGATTAAATTCGGACGATGATTATATTATTACTTTTAATGGTGGTTTAGTTCAAAAGGCAGCAAATGGCGAAATTATTAAGCAATATGTGTTAACGCCACGTGATTTAAAGCGTTGGGATAGTCTAACACAACAATTGGCGTTACCACTCAATTTAATTGACCAAGCATTTGTTTATGAGCCACATCAATATCCCGAAAATCACCCGTCAATTTACTTAGATGAACGTAAAAATCTTGCGACATGCTTTATGGATTATGATGCGTTTGATTCTGAGCATGAATTTAATAAATTTGTCGTGTGCTGCGAACCGAATTATTTAGACCAACAAATTCAATTGATTCCAAAAGAGTTTTTTGAAGATTATTCTGTCTTTAAATCTCGGACGAATTTATTAGAAATTGTTGAAAAATCGGTGACTAAAGGAAATATTTTATTGGAATTGGCAAAACATTTAGAGATTGCTGCTGACGAATTAATGGCAATTGGCGACCAAGAAAATGATTTGACGATGATTGAGGTTGCTGGTGTTGGTGTCGCAATGGGAAATGCAGTTGATTCGGTCAAACAGGCTGCACAATATATTACAGCAACCAATGATGAAAATGGTGTGGCTCAAGCTATTTACCATTATATTAACTAATATAACATAGTGTGAGTGAGGCTGCTCTTGCTTGAACCACTGGAGAAAACTGACGGAGTGCGAGCATCGCAAAGAGAAAGTTTTGAAGTGGACGGCAAGCCGAGCCGAACAAACCAAAATATAACATAGTGTGAGTGAGGCTGCTTTGGCTTGAACCACTGGAGAAAACTGACGGAGTGCGAGAATCGCACAAAGGAAGTTTTTGAAGTGGACGGCAAGCCGAACGAACCAAAATACAAGGAGAGAGAAATATGGGATTATTTGATCGTATTCGTCGTGCGTTTACAGGCGAAGACAAAGTTGTCGAAGAAATTGAAAAACAGCAATCGGAAGAGCAGATTGTTTTTGATACATATGATAAGGGACTTGAAAAGACTCGTAAGAGCTTTTCACAACGTATTAATGAATTATTTAGCAGTTTTCGTGAATTAGACGAAGAATTTTATGAAGATTTAGAAGAGGCTTTTATCGGAGCTGATGTTGGTTTTCAAATGACAATGGCATTAACAGATGCGATTCGTGATGAATTGGAAACACGTGGTGTTACGAAAGCAGAAGATGTCAAGCAAGTAATGCTTGAAAAAATGGTTCAAATCTATGAAAAAGACGGCGAACAAAAGGAACATATTCACTTAAATCCTGACGGCCCAACGGTGATTTTATTTGTTGGGGTCAATGGCGTTGGGAAAACGACATCAGTAGGTAAAATAGGCTATCAATTAGCTCAAGAGGGGCACAAAGTGTTACTTGCTGCTGCCGATACATTTAGAGCAGGTGCGATTGAGCAATTGAATGTGTGGGGCGAACGTTTAAATATTCCAGTGGTAACCGGTAAAGCACAGAGTGACCCAGCATCCGTTGTGTTCGATGCAGTAAAACGTGCGAATGCTGAACAATATGATTATTTATTAGTTGATACTGCTGGTCGTCTGCAAACAAAAGCGAATTTAATGCAAGAATTAGCTAAAATTAAACGTATTATCGAGCGTGAAAATCCAAATGGGGTACAAGAAGTCTTTTTAGCATTAGATGCAACAACTGGTCAAAATGCGTTAATTCAAGCGAAACAATTCAATGAGGCGACTGAAATTACTGGATTGGTCTTAACCAAATTAGACGGTACAGCTAAGGGTGGGGTTGTTCTATCAATTCGTCACGAATTAGATATTCCTGTAAAATATATCGGTTTAGGTGAAAAAGCCACTGATTTACAGAAATTTGATGCAGAACAATATATGTATAGTCTGATTAAAGATGTTTTGTCAGCACAAGCATAAATAGGATAAATAGACACTTAAAAAGGTAAAGTTTAGGTGGATATTTTTACGGCTATAAATCAAAAAGGATTGGAAATCCATGTTCATCAACGAACGTGATTTTCAATCCTTTTGTCTTACATTGATACTATTGTGCTGCTGGTTTTGGTGCGTAATCGACACCGTCTGAATATTCACCAGCTGCATTCCATAATAAGAATTCATGAATACCATGACTAGCAAGGGCATTGATTTGAGCTTGCACATCTTCTGCGGTGTATTCATAATATGGTCCTGCTGCTACGCTATCTGTAAAATCTTGTAACCAAGGTCTTGAGGTAACAGAATTCGATACATTTGATAGTACTTGTTTTTCAGAGTACATATATTCATCTACAACTTTATATGGTTGTGTATTTGGATAGTCTATGCCGAAGAATGATGAACCCCAGTGAGACGGATAAATCATTGATGAAATAACATCCACATTTTCAGCCATACTAGCAAAATGTTGTCCAATACCACGAACATCAGGACTATTATTAGCGACTGCCGTATAACCGAAAATATCGGCACTTACATTGACACCGTAAGGGGCTAAACGTTCTTTTGCATAGGTTAAAAATTGCGTAATGGCAGCCACACGTTCTTCCCCAGCATCATCTGGATTTTCTGATACATAATTTTCAAATGTTCCTTTAGAATAAACTAAGTCATCTTCATTTACTACGAACGCATCTGAGAAACGAATGTAGTCAAATTGAATTTCTTTAAAGCCCATTTTTGCTGCTGCAATCGCAATGTCAATATTATAATCCCATACTTCTTTTAAAAATGGATTGACAAATGATTCACCGTCTGGTGACCACACTTCACCGTCTTTGGTCTTGAATGCGTAGTCAGGGTGATTCGTCGCTAATACGGTATCTTTGAATGTTACGATACGAGCGATTGGATAGACATTATGTTCAGCTAGCGTTTTTAAAATAGCCGGATAATCAATCCACCCAAGTGATGCTTTTTGCACCAGTTCATTATCAGTATTAACGAGTGGGATAACATTACCGTAATCGTCTTTGAAGTCCAATACCATGGTATTTAACGCTGTATCATCTATTTTTTGTAGCAAGCGATTAAATGTTTCGGGATCAGCGACACTATCAGAATTTAGATAGATACCTTTTACACCGTCTTTAGGATATTCAATGTGAATTCCACTATCATAAAAGAGTGAATTGGGTAGATTATCAGGACGATTGAGTAGATTTCCTTTTAAAATAGTTAAGCCCTCATAACGATTAGCTTTGCCTTTCTTACGGCGACTGTCAAACTCATTTAATGCATCTTGGTCGTATTTACTTTCAACTTTCGGAATGTTGGTATAGGTTGGTTTTTCTTCCGTTGGTTTTTGTGTAAAGGTACAAGCAGATAAGAGTAGTGTGACCAATGAGAGTGAAATAGCTTGTTTTTTCATTTTATGCACCTACTTACTTTCTAATAGCGTGACTACTTTAACTTTTGTATCGACAATCAATTGATTAATCGGTTCAAAATGTACGAGTAATCGGTCTAAATTATAGAGATTCGTTTCGGATAATTGATTGATATTATCAAAAACTTTGAAAAAGTTACTATAATCAATATCTGGATTACCAATTGAATGGAATGTCTGCGTTTCTAATGAAATATTTTGGCGATAATCTGTAATATAGGTTGATAAATCACCTTTCATTGATTGAATCATTTTATCTAATGACTCAAAATCATTCATTGGCAAGGCATTATTTTTTCTGCCATTGATTAATTCAGGCATTAAACGTTCTATTTCAGTGATTGCTTTTTCCATGTTAGTTAAATGCTCTAAACGCAAAGCTGAATTTTGAATGACTAATAGATTTTCTTGATTAAAGTAGCCTAAATTATCATTCGAGTTTTTTAAATCGTCTTCAAAATTAGCTTGAAGTTGATTTTCTAAATTTTGCATTTCATATAATTCATTGACCAGTTTTGTCATTTGATCTTGAATTAATCCGATCGCATTATTGGCACGTTCAATTGAGTTATCACAGGCTGCGATAAACAATGGAATCGCCAAACATAGTATGATGTGTTTAAATTTTTTCATGAAATCTCCTTTTTTAAAATGATTGAGTTATCATTTTATTCAATAATTAAAGTATAGATAATATGACTTTTCCATAAAATTTCAGTATAATAAACATTATACATGTTCATTATACCAAATTTTAAAGCAGTTTCACAAGGAGGAAGCTATGATTATCGGTTTATGTGTGGCATTTTTTATCATTTTGATTGATCAACTCGTCAAATTTTGGACGATTAACCATATTGGATTGCACCAATCTCTACCTGGAATACCGAAAGTATTTGATTTTTTCTATATTCAAAATACTGGGGCTAGTTGGGGAATTTTTTCAGGACAATTTCAATTGTTCTATATCGTTACGATTTTAATTGTTGGATATTTACTTTATTTACTTTATAAAACGGCACCTAATCAAAGAATGAGTCGTATTGCTTATGGTTTGTTAATTGGTGGAGCTATCGGTAATTTTATTGACCGTTTACTTAATGGTTATGTAATTGATATGTTTCGTCTATTGTTTATTAATTTCCCTATTTTTAATGTGGCAGATATTGCCTTAACAATTGGGGTACTGATGTTGATTTTGATGTTAATTTTAGATAAGGAGCAAGTGAATGGCAGAATTTAAGTTAGAGGGACAAGCGGGACGTTTAGATAAATTATTAGTAGAATTAATGCCAGGAGAAAGTCGCTCAACCATACAAAAATTAATTAAGCAAGGGCTTGTGTCGGTGAATGGCCGAGCTGAAAAAGCTAATTTTCAATTAGTTGGCGATGAAGTGATTGAAGTTCAACAAGCGAATCAAGCAGAAGTCACTGAAGAAATACCAGCATTAGTGGCAGAAAATATTCCGTTAGATATTGTATATGAAGATGATGATGTGATTGTCATCAATAAACCAGCTGGAATGGTAGTCCACCCGTCAAAAGGACATTATTCAGGAACATTGGTTCATGGATTATTGTATCATTTAGGGCATCAAAATTTAGCCTTTCCTGATGACAGTGTCAGACCGGGATTGGTACATCGTATTGATAAAGATACATCTGGTTTACTGGTAGTGGCTAAAAACAATTTTGCACATCAATTATTGAGTGAGCAATTAGAAAATCATTCTATGGGACGTACTTATGTTGCCTTAGTTCATGGAATTATTAAAGAACCAGAGGGAACGATTGAAGTGCCAATTCGTCGTGATCAACATAATCGTTTACGTTGGTCAGCACATCAAGACGGCAAATATGCACTTACGCATTTTAAGGTGTTAGAACGTTTTTCAGACAGCACTTTAGTAGAATTAAAATTAGAAACAGGACGTACACATCAAATTCGGGTTCATATGGAATACATTGGGCATCCACTAGTAGGTGACCCAGTGTACAGAGTAGGTGTGGGGCAATTAAAAGGGCCTTTGACTCGTATGAGCGAGGGACAGTTACTGCATGCACGAGCAATTCAATTTAAGCACCCGATTACTGATAAATTATTGCAGTTTGAAGTACCGTTACCAGAACATTTTACCGATGTCTTAAAAACATTAACTTCAATTGAATCGTAAGGAGGGAGTCGATGAGTGTCAATGATAAAATACTCGATAAAATTCGAAATTTATTAAAGTTGGCAGAAGACGGAGCGAATGATGAAGAAAGTCAAACGGCTCTATTAATGGCTCAAAAATTGATGTTAAAACATAAAATCTCACAAAATGAGTTGAATGAAACAGGACAAAATGAAATTGTCTTAAAATCATTATCGGTTTATAAACGTTTATTTTGGTGGGAAAAATCATTGGCTACGATTATTGCGACTAATTTTCGAGTAATGTTATATGTCCAAAGTAATCGTATGCCGTATCAAACATCTACCATGCGAAAAATTGTCTATATGGGGTATCCAGAAGATACAGAGTTGGCTTATGAAGTATTTCATTTAGCTGCTGAAAGTATGAAGTATCATGCTAGTTATCATTTAAAGTCATTGCAAGAAGAAAATCAGTCTTTTTCATTGGCAGATTTGCGTAAAGCCTATTATAAGGGATTTATTGACGGACTAAGCGAAAAATTCGAGCAACAGCGTCGTGAAATGCAATCAGAAAATGTCGCTTATGAAATTATGGTACAAGTACCCAATGAAGTGAAAGCAGCATTTGACCAGCAAGTGAGTGGCAGACGTAAACTGACGTATCGTTCTCCACAATTTACAAAAGAAGATGCGACATATTTAGAGGGATATCAAAAAGGAACTCAGATGAGCTTAACAAGGAATTTTTTGGATAATGGAAACAAATAAGCGAATGGACGATTGGTTAGGGATTGACACGCATCATGTCATCGAGTCGCATTTAAAACAAGGTAAATGGTATTACAATCGGACAGAATCGACTGATTATAAGGTATTAGATAATTTGTTTGACCATTTGAACTGGAATGCTGATGATGTGCTAGTTGACGTGGGGGCTGGAACAGGCAGAGTACTTTGTTATTCAGCTTTACGGCTAGAAATTGCTGTAAAAGGGATTGAATTTTCGCAAGAAGTAGTGAATATTGCTAAGGATAATATTGCAAAGTTTATGAAGAAACATTCCGTGGATACACCGATTCAAATTAGGCAGGAAAAAATTGAATCGTATCCGATTATGGCGGAAGATAGTATTTTCTACTTTTTTAATCCGTTTACGATTATATTAGTGCGACCGTTCATTTTTAATGTTATGGATTCATATGAACAATGCCCACGTCGGATTCAATGTATTTTTTACTATCCAGATGCAGAAGTCGAATTGTTTATGCAGCAAACGCAATTTGAGCTACAGCAAGAAATTATGTTAGATGGCTATCAAAAGGACTCCCGAGAGAGAATTATTATTTATGAATTAAAATAAAAAACTGGACAGAAAGTCAAAAGTTTTAAACTAGCTGTCCAGTTTTATTATTGTTCATATAATTGTGGATATAGGTGACATTGTGGGTCTTTTGGGTGACAGATTTCTCTACCAAAATAAATCATCGCTTGATGTGCTTTGAGCCATAATTCCGGTGGCAAGACGGCACAAACACGTTCTTCAATTTCAAGTGCATCGGCTGATTGTTTGACGATATTATGATGTTTACAAATGCGTGTTACATGAGTATCCACTGCAAAGGCTGGAATACCGAATCCCACACTGAGAACAACATTGGCAGTTTTACGACCTACTCCCGCTAAGGACATCAGTTCTTTTCGTGTTTGTGGCACAATACCACCAAATTCTTCTACTAATTGTTGGGCACATTTTTGCAAAAATTTCGCCTTATTACGATAAAGCCCGAGTGTCGCAATATATGGTTCAATGTCACTTGGTGTTGCTGCTGCTAGTTCATACGGTGTTGGAAATCGTTTGAATAAAGCAGGGGTTACCTTGTTAACGGCGACATCGGTTGTTTGAGCACTCAATGTGACAGCTATTACCAACTCAAATGTATTAGTAAAATTCAAGCTGGGTGGCACATCAGGATAGAGTGCAATAATTTCTTCGATTACTTTTCTCGCTCTTTTTTTAGAAAGCATTTTTAGCCTACCTTTTCATTTGGATAAATAAAATCATTTTGTTGACGGACAGTATCCAGTACTTGCATAACAGCAAGGGAATCTGCATGAGTTACAATGTCACTTTCAATTTTGTGTTCTTCAATCATCTTAATGGTTTCGGCTAATTCAAATTCAAAGCCACCAATATCATTTGGACGTTTTATTACTTGCGTACAATTATTTTCCTTATCGTACACTCTAATTTCTTCGATATGATGAATACCCGTCGTTTCGATACGACCATTCGTTCCATAAATTTTACTCGATTGTTCAAAGGCATTCATCGAGCACATTAATTGAGCAATTTTACCGTCAGCATATTGTAAAGTAATTGCAGTGTGACGGTCAACTCCAAGTTCGGTTTTCATCATAGTTGATTGAATACTTTGATAGTCATTACCAAATAAAGATAGGGCATAATGAACAGGATAAACACCTAAGTCTAATAAAGCACCCCCAGCTAAATGAGGATTATACATGCGTTCCACGTGCTCTAAATAATAACTTAAATTACCATAGAGTATTTGTGGTTCACCGATTGCACCAGTGTCTAGTAGAGATTTAAGCTGAAGATGTAATGGCATAAAGCGTGACCAAATGGCTTCAACAAATGTTAATTGACGCTCAGTAGCAATCGCAATCAATTCAGTTAATTCTTTTGCATTAAGCGTAATCGCTTTTTCGCATAGCACATGCTTGCCATTTTCCAACGCTAATTTTGCGTGCTTGAAATGAAAATTATGTGGTGTCGCAACATATACTAAATCGACATTTTCATCACGAACTAAGGCTTCATAGGAATGATAAGCTTTTTTAAATCCATGAGTCTCAGCAAATGAAAGGGCACGTTCAGCATCACGTGAGGCGATTGCATACGCATTTGCTTTATCTACACCGTGTATCGTTTTTGCCATTTTAGCAGCAATTTTTCCAGCACCAATAATTCCAACATTAATCATCTTTTTTCCTTCTCTCTCATTGAATACGATAACTCTATTATAAAGCGTTTTAACTAAAATTTCGAGTAGATTGCTGATAAGGCGAGAAAATAATAGCTATCTAATTGGTTTTCTTTATTTTTTATGAAAAGACTGATAAAATAAAGAGACAAAATTTATTGTATTGGCATGGATTAGAAAGAGGAAAATAATGAGATTACTGTTTATCGGTGATGTAGTAGGTAAAAAAGGTCAAGAGGCATTGAGCCAATACTTACCGCAATTAAAACAAAACTATCGACCGCAAGTGACAATTGTTAATGGAGAAAATATTGATAATGGGAAAGGTATTTCTGAAAAATGGTATAAGTGGTTATTATCTACTGGAGCAGATGTGGTCACTCTTGGTAATCACGCGTGGGATAATCGAGAGATTTATGATTTTATTGAATCAGCAAAATCATTAGTACGTCCGATTAATTTACCAGAGGGAACTCCTGGAAAAGGGGTTCATTTTATCAAAGTGAATCAATATGAATTAGCAGTAATAAATGCATTGGGGAGTGTATTTATGGGTTCTTGTATCGAACCCTTTAATTATTTTCAAGAAAAAATTTCTGAAATTCGGCAGCGTACACCATTCATTTTTGTTGATTTCCATGCTGAAGCAACGAGTGAAAAACAAGCATTAGGATATTTCCTAGACGGAGAAGTGTCTGCCGTTGTCGGAACACATACGCATGTTCAAACGAATGATGCACGCATTTTGCCTCAAGGCACAGGTTTTATGACTGATGTTGGCATGACAGGAGCAATGGAAAGCGTGATTGGGTTTAATCCCCAACAAGTAGTCAATAAATTTAAAACACATTTACCGACACGCTTAGAGCAATCAATGAGTGACTCAATGGTTATTAGTGGGTGTTTTATAGAGCTAGACCCTAAAACTGGACGTTGCCTATCAATTGAACCCATTTATTTAACGAATGCAACGAAAACTAAACGTTATCGTCATGTTTAATGTAAGGAGGAAAAAATGACACATTCAGCCAAACAAACACCGATGATGCAACAATATATGCAGTTAAAAGCACAATATCCCGATGCTTTTCTTTTCTTTAGATTGGGTGATTTTTACGAATTATTCAATGAAGATGCCTTAGAAGCAGCCAAAATTCTTGAAATTACTTTAACATCTCGCAATAAAAATGCGGATAATCCAACACCGATGTGTGGAGTACCACATCATTCTGCGAATGACTATATTCGTAGGCTCGTTGAAGCGGGTCATAAAGTGGCGATTTGCGAGCAATTAGATGACCCAAAAGTAACCAAAGGCATGGTGCGTCGTGATGTGGTGCGTGTTGTCACACCAGGTACGATTATGGAAGAAAGTGCATTGACTGGGAAAGAAAATCATTATTTAGCGACATTTTCTTATTTGAATGGTGTGTACTATTTAGCTTATGTCGATGTCACAACCGGTGAAATTCGTTTGACTTCTACTTCGGACGACACTCTGTTCTTTAATGAATTACGGGCTATTCAAGCTCGAGAAACAGTATTAACACCAGCTTTAGCAGCGATTTATTTAGCCAAACTAAAAGAGAGCGTTCCGAGTTATTATTCAATATTTGAATCAGATGATTCTGTTCAATCGTCACCACGTTGGCAATTAGATGAAATCAGTACTGCCGAGATACAGGTATTAGATTATTTATTCAGTTATTTACGTAGCGTTCAAAAAACAGAAAATGATTATGTCCAGCCGGTCGACCGGTATGAAATTAGCGACTTTTTACAGATGAATCACTATACGAAATCGCAATTAGAGTTAACAACATCATTGCGGACACATCGCAAAAAGGGTAGTTTATTATGGTTATTAGACCAAACGAAAACGGCTATGGGGGGACGAATGCTACAACGTTGGCTCGATAAACCACTCCTTAGCAAAAATGCACTGGAAAAACGACATCAAAAAGTTCAATTATTAAAAGATGCGTATTTTGAACGTGTGGAATTGTTGAATTATTTAACGAATATCTATGATTTAGAACGTTTAGTAACGAAGATTAGTTTGGGGCATGCGAATGCTCGTGATATTGATCAATTACGCTATTCACTAAGTCAAATTAATCCAATTAATCAAGTGCTGGAAACGATGCAGCAACAACAAGTTACTCCAATTTTTGAGTTGCTGCCATGTTTTGATGATTTATATGAACAGATTGACCATTTATTAGTGGACGAACCACCCCTTTCGATAACAGAGGGGAACATTATTCGTCACGGTGTCAATGAAACGTTAGACCATTACCGAGATGCGTTAACGAATGGTCATCAATGGTTAGCAGAATTGCAGCAGAAAGAACGTGAAAAGACAGGGCTAAAAAGTTTAAAAGTTGGGTACAATAAAGTGTTTGGCTACTATATTGAAATTAGCCGAATGCAAGCAGCTCAATTAAATGATTCTCGTTATGAACGTAAACAAACATTAGCAAATAACGAACGATTTATAACTGAAGAGTTAAAAGAACTAGAACGGACGATTTTATCGGCTCAAGAAAAATCAGAATCATTAGAATATCAGATATTCACACAATTAAGGCAAGAAATCTTACCATTTATTCCAGCCTTACAAGCATTAGCACATCAAGTCGCAGCACTAGATGTACTAGCTAATTTTGCGACGATTAGTGAGCAAGAAGCGTACACGAGAGCAATTATTAGTGAACAAGTAGGGGACTTTGAATTAAGTCAAAGTCGTCATCCAGTGGTGGAGCGTTTAATTGGAGCAACAAATTTTGTTGCGAATGACTTAACAATTGTGCCAGAGCAGTTTATGTTGCTATTAACCGGGCCAAATATGTCCGGTAAGAGTACCTATATGCGTCAAGTAGCATATTGTGTGATTTTAAACCAAATTGGTTGTTTTGTTCCAGCAAAATTTGCTCGCCTACCATTAGTCGATAAAATATTTACACGTATTGGAAGTGCTGACGATATTTCAAGTGGTCAAAGTACCTTTATGGTCGAAATGATGGAAACTAATACAGCGATACGACAAGCAACACCACGCAGTTTACTGTTATTTGATGAATTAGGACGTGGAACAGCTACTTATGACGGAATGGCACTGGCTGAGGCGATTATTGATTACATTGCACATGAAGTAAAAGCGACAACGATTTTTTCAACGCATTATCACGAATTGACGACTTTGGTTGAACGATTGCCAATGTTGAAAAATATTCATGTTGGAGCGAGTGAACAGAACGGTAAAGTTGTGTTCTTACATAAAATATTAGATGGCCCAGCAGATAAGAGTTACGGAATCCATGTGGCTGAATTAGCAGGTCTGCCTAAATCTTTGATTATTCAAAGCCAACATGTATTAGAGGAACTGGAACGTCAATCGCCCGTTCGTAATGGGGAGCAAGAAGTTACTTTATTTGATACTACTCAACTAGATAAAATGGATAGAGTGAATCAGTATGATGCGATTATTCAAAAATTACGTTCTGTTGATTTGAATCAAACTACCCCAATTGAAGCACTACAAGTATTAATGCAGATGCAGTCACAACTTTAAGCGACAAATATAGAGTGTATGGGCTTAAATAATATTTTGAAGTAGACATCATTTTAATTTATTATACTATTTATCACGAGGAGGAAGACCAATGGGAAAAATAAAGCAAATGTCAGAGCATTTAGCCAATCAAATTGCTGCTGGTGAAGTAGTTGAACGTCCAGCATCAGTTGTCAAAGAATTGGTTGAAAATGCGATCGATGCTGGCAGCACTAATATTCGGATTGAATTAGTTGAGGCCGGTATCCAATCAATTCGTATCTCTGATGACGGCAGTGGTATGGACGAAACCGATTTATCAATGGCTATTTTGCCACATGCAACCAGTAAAATTTATGATATTCATGATTTATTTCGTATTCAATCCCTTGGTTTTCGTGGTGAGGCATTAGCGAGTATTGCGTCTGTTTCCAAAATGACGATTGAATCGACTGTCAATGATGCGACACAAGGTAATTTTATAAAAGTCGCCGGCTCACAAATTATTGAAAAAGGCGTGACACCACCCAAGCCAGGAACGGTGATGACAGTCGAGAGTCTTTTCTATAATACGCCGGCTCGTCTAAAACATTTGAGCAGTATTAAAACGGAATTGCGACATAGTTTGAATTTTGTGCAGCAAATTGCACTCGCTTATCCCCATATTCGCTTTACATTAGTTAATGACCAGTCCATGCTATTTTCGTCTTATGGAACAGGAGACTTGAGACAAACAATTGCGAATGTATATCAAGCAGGATTAGCAAGACAGTTGATTGCAATTGAGGCGAGCGATAATGATTTCCAATTGAAAGGCTTTATTTCGCCACCACAATTGACACGAACGTCTAAGCACTATATTCATTGGTTAATCAATGGACGAGTTGTACAAAGTTTTGTGTTAACACAAATGCTTTTAAAAGCGTATGGACGGCAATTGATGATTGGACGCTATCCGATTGCGATTATTGATATTACATTAGACCCACAATTAGTAGATGTGAATGTGCACCCAACTAAGCAGACAGTAAGGTTGAGTAAAGAAACAGAATTAAATACATTATTATTTGAGGCTGTTCAACAAGCATTAGGAGTGGTTAATCCTGTTCCGAGTTTCGAGCCGAGTGATTTAGGTCTTTCATTTTCTAATGAACCAGTAGTTAGTGAGCCGATTCCACTCGATTTATCGGCTGCACCGAAACAGGAGCGATTTGTTGAACCGCCAAAAGAGATACCTGTTATTCAAGAAGTAGTAGTGCCAATTGAGCACGAACCATTAGATGATGAGACGGAAATGGTGTTCGAGCAAAACGAAGAAACTTTGGTCGAAACACCGCCAAATCAAACGCGTGCTCAAGTGATTCACATTGATGAAAACAAAGTGCCATTTTATGATTTACGTTATGTCGGACAAATTCATGGAACGTATTTGATTGCTGAAAGTGAACAAGGATTTTATTTAATTGACCAGCATGCAGCACAAGAACGTATTCGTTATGAAAATTTAATGAAAGCTGAAGTAATGACTTATGACCAACAACATGTGTTAATGCCATTTGTCTTTACCTTTTCAGCGAGTGATGCAGCACAAATGGAAGAATTAATGCCGAAATTTCATCAATTAGGATTAGAGTTAAGTAGTTTCGGACCTTGCACCTATCAAATGGATAGTTATCCAAATTGGTTAGAGAGCAATGAGGTTGAAAAAACAGTCTATGACTTGTTAGAATTATTACAGGACAATCCGAATTTAACGGTCAATGAATTACGAGAAAAGTCGATTATTATGCAAAGTTGTCGTGGAGCGATAAAAGCCAATCACTATTTGAGTGATGTACAAGCTAAGGCACTCATACAAGATATGGCACTTTTGGACGACCCGTATCATTGCCCACACGGACGACCTGTGTTTGTGGAGTTTAATCAAAAAACATTGGAAAAATTATTTAAACGAATTCAAGATTCTCACCAAGGTGGGCATCAAGTATAAAGCTAATCTGAGCTAGAAAAAGGAGAATACTATTATGGCAAAAGAACAATTTAATGAACGTTTATCTGAATTAACAGAATTACAATACAAAGTAACACAAGAAAATGCGACGGAACGTCCATTTACAGGGGAATATGATGATTTCTATGAAAAAGGAATTTATGTAGACATCGTGAGTGGCGAACCATTATTTTCAAGTGCTGCAAAATACGATGCTGGATGTGGCTGGCCTGCGTTTTCTAAACCAATTCAAGCAGAAACCATTACAGAGCATGTTGATAATTCATTGGCACGAACTCGTACGGAAGTAAGAAGTAGTCAAGCTGATTCACATTTAGGTCACGTATTTGAAGACGGTCCGGCTGAATTAGGTGGATTGCGTTACTGCATTAACTCAGCAGCATTAAAATTCATTCCATTAGAAGAAATGGCTGCTCTTGGCTATGAAGATTACATTCAATACGTGGAGTAGTTAAATGTTTGAATATTTAATTGGACAAGTCACGCATATTGCACCGACTTATTTAGTCATAGAAGTCAATCAAATTGGTTATCGTGTATTAGTGCCGAATCCATTTCGTTTTCAAGAATTAATGCACCAAACTGCGATAAAATTATATGTCGAGCAAGTGGTACGTGAAGATAGTCAAACTTTGTATGGATTTAAAACATTAGAAGAAAAAGGCTTATTTTTAACCTTAAATAAAGTATCTGGCATTGGTCCTAAGAGTGCTTTGTCGATTTTGGCAGCTGATGACCATGAAGGGCTCGTTCAAGCGATTGAATCAGGTGATAGTCAATATTTGACTAAGTTTCCTGGTGTCGGTAAAAAAACGGCTCAACAAATGGTTTTAGACTTAAAAGGCGAGTTAGGTGATTTTATGGGAACTGAAACTACTGCCGTTTCAACTGCTAATACTGCGAAAATGGATTTATTACCAGAGGTATTTGAGGCATTAATGGGATTAGGCTATTCTGCTAGAGAGATTAAACGTATCGAAAAACCTTTGAAAGATGCACAACTTACTTCGACTCAAGATGCGTTGAGTTTAGCCTTTAAATTATTATTGAATAAATAACATGAGTACTGAAAGGAGCAGATGATGACAGATAAACGATTTATTTCAAGTGAAGAATTAGAAGAAGATGTAAGTAATCTTAGTTTGCGACCACAGTATTTACGTGAATATATCGGACAATCAGCTTTAAAGGAAGAATTATCAATCTATATTCAAGCGGCTAAACAACGTCAAGAAGCCTTGGACCATGTGTTATTGTATGGACCACCAGGGTTAGGTAAAACGACTATGGCAATGGTTATCGCAAATGAGTTAAATGTTGGCATAAAAACGACAAGTGGCCCAGCAATTGAACGTCCCGGTGATTTGTTGGCATTGTTAAATGAATTAAGCCCTGGTGATGTCCTTTTTATTGATGAAATTCATCGTATGCCACGTCTAGTCGAAGAAGTTTTATATTCTGCTATGGAAGATTACTATGTTGATATAATAATTGGGCAAGGAACAACTGCACATCCAGTTCATTTTGAATTACCACCATTTACATTAATTGGTGCGACAACTCGTGCCGGAATGCTGACACAACCATTGCGTGACCGTTTTGGTATTATTTCACATATGAAGTATTATGAAACCGAAGAATTAGATTTAATTGTGCGACGCAATGCCGAGTTATTTCAAACTGGCATTGAATCGGACGGCTCATTAGAAATTGCACTAAGAAGTCGAGGCACGCCACGTATTGCGAACCGTATTTTAAAACGTGTACGAGATTTTGCTCAAGTTGAGGGCAATGGTCACATTACTCGTAGCCTAACTCAACGAGCCTTAAAGGTGCTTGCGATTGATGAACGTGGTTTAGATGCGATTGACCGTAAATTATTGCGAACATTAATTGAAGAATACAATGGTGGCCCTGTTGGTATTGGAACTTTAGCCATTAATATTAGTGAAGATAGTGATACAGTAGAAGATATGTATGAACCTTTTCTATTGCAAAATGGTTTTATCAGACGGACACCGAGAGGACGTGTTGCGACCGAACTTGCCTATTTACATTTAGGCTACCCCTATATACAATCAGAAATTGAGGAATAAAATGTTAACGACAAAAGATTTTGATTACCATTTACCAGAAAACTTGATTGCACAGACACCATTAAAGGATCGTAGTGCATCAAAATTATTAGTCGTAGACCGACAAACACATCAACTAACGGATACACATTTTCATACAATCTTAGATGAATTGAATGCTGGTGATGCCATAGTTGTCAATGAAACACGAGTGATTCCAGCTAGAATTTTTGGTGTGAAACCAGATACAGGTGGGCATTTAGAAGTCTTGTTATTGACGAATACCCATGATAATGAGTGGGAATGCTTAATTAAACCAGCTCGTCGTGCAAAAGTAGGAACTGAAATTCATTTTGGTGAAGATGCTCGTTTAAAAGCAGTTGTCAAAGAAGAATTAAACCATGGTGGACGGATTATTGAGTTTCATTATGACGGTGTCTTTTTAGAAATTTTAGAATCATTAGGACAAATGCCATTGCCACCGTATATTAAGGAACGATTGGAAGATGCTGAACGTTATCAAACGGTCTATGCCAAAGAAAATGGCTCAGCAGCAGCTCCAACGGCTGGGCTTCATTTTACACCAGCCTTACTTGAGGCAGCTAAAGCAAAGGGAATTGACATTATTCCACTGACACTCCATGTCGGATTAGGGACATTTCGACCAGTATCGGTTGAGCGTTTAGAAGACCATGAAATGCATGCAGAATATTATCATTTGTCTGAAGAATCTGCTGAACGCATTAATGTAGTAAAAGCAAAAGGTGGTAAAATAACGGCAGTGGGTACAACGAGTGTTCGGACATTGGAAACCATTGCCCGAGATAATGACGGAAAAGTTGTTGCTTCATCTGGTTGGACAGATATTTTTATTTCACCGGGATTTGAATTTAAAGTTGTCGACCAGTTGATTACTAATTTCCATTTGCCACAATCAACATTAGTGATGTTAGTCAGTGCTTTTTATGACCGTGAACATATTTTAGCAGCTTATGAACATGCCGTTAAAGAAGAATACCGATTCTTTAGCTTTGGCGATGCTATGTTAATAAAGTAAAGATAGTGGTGCCATAAAATAATAAATAACCGAGAGTTAGCATTCCTACTAACTCTCGGATTTTTTTAGTTATTTGTATGTTGTAAAATAAGTTGATAAAAATCTTCCAATGATGTTTGCATTTTATAGGTAGCCATTGTTTCTTTAATGGTTGGTGCTTGTTGTTCAAGGTTTGATAATTGTTCCATTAATGTTTGAGATGTAACATCTTCTTCATTTAGTACCAGTGCATAGCCTTGTTTTTCAAAATAAGCAGCATTTAGTATTTGGTCACCACGACTTGCTTGGTTGGATAATGGAATTAATAACATTGGAATTTTCAAGGCTAAAAATTCAAAAATTGAATTTGAACCAGCTCGTGATACGACAAAATCTGTCATGGCTAAAATATCATTCAATTCATTAGTGATAAATTCATATTGTTGGTAGCCAGCACGTTGATAGTGAGTATCCAGTAATCCTTTGCCAGTTAAATGAATAATTTGATATTTCAATAGCAATTCATCTAAATTAGAGCGAATCGCATCATTAATTGCTTTGGAACCAAGTGAGCCACCCATTACGAGTAATATCGGTTTTTCAGTTGAAAAGCCACTCCATTGTAATCCTTTATCCTTATCACCACTAAATAAATTATCACGAATAATTGCTCCAATCGGTGTTGCTTGATTAGCTGGTAAATGCTCTGCCGTTTGCTCAAAGGTTGTAAAAATATGATTTGCAAAACGAATACTAATTTTGTTTGCCAAACCAGGTGTGACATCAGATTCGTGTAACACAATTGGGATTTTTAATAATTTTGCAGCGATAGCAACCGGTACACTGACAAAACCACCTTTAGAAAAGACAAAGTCTGGTTTCTCACGCTTTAAGATGTGAACAGCGTCAGCAATTCCTTTCATCACTTTAAAAGGGTCTGAAAAGTTTTTTAAATCAAAATAACGACGCAGCTTACCACTACTTATCGCATAGTAGGGCACATTATCGAGTTCGCTAATCATTTCTTTTTCAATCCCATTTTTTGAACCGATGTAGAAAGTTTCATAACCTTTTTGTTGAAAATAAGGAATTAGTGCGACATTGACGGCAACATGACCGATTGAGCCACCACCAGTAAATGCTATACGTTTCATTCAAGTTTCTCCTTGCTAATGGATAGTGTATAAGTAATTATAGCGATGATTTTTGCTGATGTCTAGTTAAGTGTAATTGTGTATCATAAGCAAGGGGCATCATTTCGGTAGAATTTTTCAACTTTTTTTCAATCGATACTTTACATCTGTTGATTTTACGGTATAATAATAAAAGTGGTCATTGACCCCAAATCACGATATTCCGCTGAATAAGTTAATTTATTTAAGAATGTTTGTCAGAAGAGGAGAAAAAAGTATGAGTAAATTAATCGAAAAAATTACTTCATCACAATTACGTAGCGATGTTCCTGAGTTCCGCCCTGGAGATACAGTGCGTGTTCATGCCTTAATCGTTGAGGGTGAACGTGAACGTGTGCAAATTTTCGAAGGTTTAGTAATTAAACGTCGTGGTGCAGGCATCAGCGAGACTTACACTGTTCGTAAAATTTCAAACGGTGTTGGTGTAGAGCGTACTTTCCCAGTACATACTCCACGTGTTGCTAAATTAGAAGTAGTACGTAAAGGTCGTGTACGTCGTGCTAAACTTTACTATATCCGTAAATTATCTGGTAAAGCTGCACGTATCAAAGAACGTGGTAGATAATCAGCTACTTATACAGGCTACAAACCTTGATTTAATAGGGTTTGTAGCTTGTGTTTTTTTATTTGAATACGTTTTGAATACGTTCTGTTAAAAATTGATGTAGCTTGCGAATTTATCTGCATATTCATCACGTTTGCGTTCGGTTACGTGCGTGTAAATATTCATGGTTATTTTAATATCAGAATGTCCCAGTCGTTCTTGTACAATTTGAAGTGGGGTATCAATATCAAACAAAAGAGAACAATGAGTATGCCTAAAACCGTGCACGGTTATTCGTTTTAAGTTGTAACATTTAATAATCTTGTTTAGCCATTCATTAGCAACCATTGGATAGTAAAGTTGATTATTATTGTTTGAAAAAACGAGTTGTGTTTTACTCATAGCATTATAACCTAAATATAGCAATTGTTTTCGCTGTTTGATTTTCCATTCGCTGAGTATCTTTAATGTTTCTGTATCGATACTTATTGTTCTGACTGAAGCTTTTGTTTTGGTAGTGGATATCATAGGGCGTCCTGTTTCATCTAAAGACAAACCTTTGTTGATAGAAATGGTTTGTTCTTTAAGGTTTATATCATCCCACGTTAAAGCAAGTGCTTCACCTTTACGCATACCGGTGAAACTTAATAATCTGAAAAAGGGAAGGTATTGACCGTCATTATAGACTTTCGCACAGTCTAGAAAAGTTTTTAATTCTTCCTTGGTATAGAATCGGTTGTTCTTTTCTCTGCGATGAATCTTAGGTAATTTGACTAATCTCATCGGATTATCTTTTATTAGTCGAATTTTAATCGCATAATCCAAGACTTGTTGAACAACAATTTTCATGTGACTGGTACTTTCATATTTTTCTGCCCATTTATGTACAACTTTTTGGCAGAAAAATATATCGATTTTATCAATGTGTATGTGACCGAATATAGGCAATATGTGTAACCTTGCGTAGTTCATAGTTGCTCTAAATGATGCTGGTTTGACGGTAGCTTTATGTTCTACTAACCACGATTCATATACTTCTTGAAATTTAACTTTCTCCTTAATGTTGAATCCATTTTCTTCAACCTCAGCTTGCAGCTTTGCTTCGGCAATCTTTGCTTCTCGTTTCGTTTTAAATCCACGTCTAGTTGTTCGTTTTTGCTTTCCAGTGATTGGGTCGACTCCTAAGTAGGCAACGAACATATAAGCCTTAGAGCCGTCTTTTTTCGTATATTCTTTTATCATGTTTATTCTTCCTTTCCGTTTTGCCTGCCAGCGTAAAAAGGTGTGGCATCATCTCCTTTGATGTGCTAGAATTAGGTATAGCAAATATACCTTATTTGTGTATGTATCTCACACCTTCGCTTTGGTCGGGGAGGGTGTGGGATTTTTTATTTGGCTCTTGTTTTTCGAAAATATATTTATTATAATGTAGTTGTAAGGATAACTTGAGAAGGATAAACGCTGTGTTCTCGAATGGGAGTAAGTCAATGGACGAGAATTCACATGTGCCTGGGGTTACCTTATTTTTTTATACTTTTTTTAAGTTACTAACAAAATTTACTGGGTCTTTGCACTATTTCCATTTTGGAAATAATCACTTTTAATGCTAATAAATAAAAAAGTAGCCATATCTTAATGATACAGCTACTTTTCATGGACTTGTGTGCGTAATGCACTCAGTTTTTATGGGTGGGAGTAAATCCCTCAGTAACTATATTATTGCATATAAGTATTTCAGTGTCAAGAGTTAAGAAAATTCTTTTTGATACCGTCATCTATTTTATCCAATGTTTCATTTGAAACTTTAATTCTCCCACAAGGGTCATATTCATTTAGAAACTTAATCCTTTTTTTGCTAATAGTTTTAATATCAAGTATTTTTGCGTGTGAAATCTTATTATATTTCATGTAATGCTCCAATAATTCCAACAAACATTTTAGTTTAAAGATGTTTTTCTCATAAAAAATTATATATTCTTCAGGTGTAATATATTTTGAATATTGGGCTATCAATCTTCCTTCCGTATTATACTCCTCTTCAATGAATGCTTTTTCTTCATCAGTTAAGCCGTCTTTAACAATTCTTTTTTGCATGAAATAATGATTTACTGCAGATTCATGAAATTCGGATTCAAGTATTTTGTGTGATTTATCAGATATTAATCCATCTATTTGTACTGTAAATTTATTTCCTTTTGATGTAATAGGTGCTACTGTTAATACACCGTTTTTAGGTGAATCATTTTTATTTAAGACAACAGCGAAATGGTTGCCACTCAATTCATTTCCTACATTTACACCAAAATCAACCATTACCAAAGCCCCCCGTTGATATACTTTATGATTTCTATTAAAGTTAATTCTATCGTCATTGAAATATTTCGCTTCGGAATTGACCCATTCTGCTAAAAACTTAAATTTTTTAAAATTCGAATGAGCTTCTTGTTTAAAGATTTTACATGCTTCATTTATTAATCTGTTTTTTTCTTCCATCTCATCATCTCCTTTCTATTCAATCCGCTACACCACCAGCATAAAACTCATTAATTATTTTCTGTTATATCTTGTTTTTCTTTTTCCAACTGATGATTGATATAGAAATATAACGCTTCACGAGTAGCAACTGTGTTGTTGTATTGTTGAATTAATAAATTTGCAATCGTATAGATAATGACTAATGTTCCAATTCCTACGAACATGTAAGTTATACATATTGCCCAATTAATCTCAGATGAATTATATCTAGAGGGGTCATAAGAAAGTATTGATGCTCCAATGATTGTTCCGATTAAGTGAAGTACGCAATAAATTTTTAATAATCTTTTTGCAAATTTTCCTGTTTTAAATCCTTGTACATCTTCAGGGACTGAAATTTGATTTGTTTCTGTATTCATATTTTTTCTCTCCATTCTAAAATAAATGTATTGATGACTAAATTAATGTACCAGCGTAAAACTATTTTACATAACCACTAAACCAACAATATGAATATCGTCATGTTCTGTTAGTACAATGTCTTTGTAGTGAGAATTGAGTGATATTAATTTTACTTCATTTGGTCCTTTATAAAGCTTTTTGACATAGCCTTGTCCGTTGACGATGAACACACCGATTTGTCCGTTGTTGATGTCTTGTTTCTTTTTTATAAAAATCACTTCGCCGTCTTGGAATAATGGTGTCATACTATCACCTAATACTTTCAAAGCAATATCGTGTACTGGTACTGGTGCAGGATATTTGATTGTTTCAATGACTTCATCGAAAAGTTCGACACCTGTACCAGCACTTGCTCCACCGTATAAATCTACATCTTCATACTGTGTTTGATAATCTGCGTAAAGTTCTCTTATCTCATCAAGATGAATTATTTTATTCTGTTCTTCCAGTTGGTCTTCTGCATACTCTAAAACATTCACTTGCCTATCTTCGTTTAATTGGCTTGCGGTGTCGTTGATGAGGGTTAGGGTGGAGGTGGGGGATTTAGTGCCATAATCAAATAAGGCTTGAGGTGTTAAATCTAAAGCCTCAGCATATTTTGCTATATCTAGTTCATCTAATGAACGATTACCATTTTCGTGATTTGAAATAGTGTTTTGTTTAAATCCAGTTTTTTTCGCTAAATCAGCTTGTGTCATTCTTTTAGATTTTCTTATTTCTCTAATTACACTACCTAATATATTCATAATAATCGTTTCCTTTCTTATTGATAGTATAAGTATAAAATAAAGGGAAATAAAAAACAATAAAAATATCTCAAAAAGAGATATAAAAAGTGTTGACTTTTATCTCAAATTGAGATATAATGAATATAGAAATTAAGAAAGGAGGAAATGAAATGGTAAAAACGAACGAAAAAAAGAAGAAGCCTTTGAAAAGCTTCTCCTTTAAATTCAAAATCAAGGTTCTTGGAATAGGAATTGAAATTGAATTTAGTTTCAATCGCTAAGGTCACGAGGGCGAAAGCCCTCCCCGAAAGGGGGTGTAACCTTATACAAATTTTACCATTTTAGAGTACTCCTTTCAAGCGTGCATTGGGAGGTGAAAAAAATGAACTGGAAAAAGATTCTGTTAGGAGATTGGTATTATTTCAATAACAATGATAATGATAATAAAAAAATCAAAGTTAGTATTTACATCGGGTTATTGCCGATAGCATTTGTTGTAGGTATTGTTTGGCTTATAACAAGAATATTCTAAGAGGTCTATATGCTGCTTTTCAGCAGCATAACTTTAAAAATAAAATATCTCATTATGAGATTAAGGAGAGTGAAAGTATAAATGACAAGTAAGCAAAAGCTAAGAAAAAAAATACTTAAACCCAAAAGTAGATTGAGAGCAGAAAGAAGAAAAAATGAGCTGAGTACAGCTTATGTTGCTAATTTAATCGGTTTAGAAAGAAGACAGTATGAGAAAAAAGAAGCTGGAGAATATCCTTTTCACGATTATGAAATGCAGATTTTAGCTAAAGAATTTGGTATGTCAGAAACAGAATTATTTTTTTAAAACAAAATATCTCAAATTGAGATTACAGAACAAACCTACCGAAAATGAGCTGCAAATTTGCGATTGTATCATACAGATACAATACTTGTTGACATTCATCAACAAGTAACCTAATGAAAGGAGGCGCAAGCCATGAAGATGTTACACATTCGGACTGATAAGGAACAACATGACCAATTAAAAAAAGAAGCGGAACAGTTGAAAATATCGGTAACGGACTTGGTAAGAATGATTATCAGTAAGTATTTTAATCAAAAACATACATCGTAGAAAGGAGTGACGAAAATGAATAAAACATTAAAAGCACTCGCCTTAGTCACTACAGGATTGGTAGTCGGTGTAGTGATAAAGCGAGTGGGGAAGAAGAAATATAGCTATGGTATCCAACCAATCTTAATCGATATTAATCGGCTGAAGTCAATTGATTTATCAGATACAGCGATTCTAAAGTTGCGTAAACAATATTCTTAGACATACCTTGAATCAAACCTGATGTGACTGTGCAGATTTTTTCAAAATCGTGTTGAGATATATTATGCGGATTATATTTATCTAAGTCTTCGGCGACTAATGCAAAAACTGCTGCAAATTTGTCTGGCGACAAAAAATTATGAATAGTGTCACTTACAATTTTATCAACGCGGTCTTCATACTCTTTAATATTTTCGAAGTCCATACTTTTCACCTTCTTTCAGTGTAGGTTCTGAATAAGAAAGGTCGAGGGTTCTTATTCAAAGAAAATTATAACAATTAGTTTTTATATAGTCAATAAATAATACTATATATAGTGCATAACGCATGGTTGGAAAACAATATATTGTGTTTAGGAAGAGGTGAATTATCATGTGGGATATTATTCAAAAGTATTTGAAAGAAAAAAATATGACGGTCTATGAGTTAGCGAAAAAAGCTGGAGTAAGACGGCAAGGTATCTATGCTTTGCGAGATGGCAGGGCAGAGAATTTAAGTTTAAAAAATGCATTTAAATTAGCAGACGCACTAGAAGTAGATGTGAATGTTTTTAGAGAAAGGGAGTGATAACTAATGGAGCTAACATTACTATCCGAAGAAGCCAGTCAACAATTGGTAGATAAACTGGCTGACTTGGTTGAACGAGAAGTTGAAAAACGGATGCAACAAAAAGAGAAACGCTATCTAATGCAGAAAGAAGTTTATGACGAATATGAATGCAGTAGTGTACTTCTTAAACGTTGGGAAGAAGCGGGATTGAAGAAGTTCCGTCATGGAACTCGTTGGATGTATGACCGTAGAGATATTGAAGCAGTTATCGATTTAATAAAAGTATAAACGCCTGCCAGCGTGAAGGGATGATAACGATGAAAGAATTACTAAAATATGTGCTAACGATAATCTGTGGGTTATTGCTTGGGTGCGCAATCGGTGCGGTCATCGAAAACCACAGACAAGCAGAACAGGAACGATTTTGGCATGAATATCGTAAAAACACAATGGACATACGAATGTGCAAACTATTATACAGTGACGAGGAATGCGAATGAAACAATGGCAGAAACATGAATTACACAAGTGTATGGACTTGTATAACAAAACTGGCAACTTTCAACATATCGTTGACAGTTGGAATATATTGGCATATACACGGCGAGATGCCGTAATGATAGAAATAGTAGAGTGGGCAAAAGAAAAAGTCCGCACGGCAATGCGGACTATAAAAAACACTTTCAAGGAGAGTATAACATATGTACGACAAAAATGAAATGCAGTTTTTTCCAGATGAACCTAAAATTATACACTATGATTTCAGCGGCGAGCCTATTTATGAAGGCGACGAGTATGTCGAATATGACGGAGAAAAAATCTTGTTAGATGACATGGCATATTACGCTAAAGAATACATATTTTCGTCAATTTATGTAGCGGGTGATTATGTATGAAAAGTTATCAAATAGCTAGTAATCATGCTGAATGGTTGACTATCCGAAGTAAGGGTATTGGTGGTTCTGACGTTGGAACATTATTAGGTTTGAATCCTTTTAAGTCTAAGTATCAGCTGTGGCTTGAGAAAACAGGACAATTAGAAGCACCAGATATTGGCAGTAATGTTGCGGTTCAAATTGGGAATGAATTAGAGAATCTTGTCGCAAGGCTTTTTATGCAAGAGACGGGGTTACAAGTTCAAAAGGATAATAAAACATATTTTCATAAAGATTATCCATTTTTGTTAGCGAACATTGACCGTAAAATTATCGGTCAGAAAGCATTATTAGAATGTAAAACCACATCGGCTTTTAATAAAGCGCAGTGGGAAGATGATGAAATTCCCGCTAGTTATATTATGCAGGTGCAACATTATTTGAATGTTCTGGATTATGATAAAGCCTATATTGCGGTTATCATTGGTAACCATGACTTTATTTGGAAAGAAATCGAGCGAGACCAAGAGCTAATTGATATGTATACCAAAGAGGCAGAAACGTTTTGGAATGAGCATGTGTTAAAAAATGCAGCGCCTGAGATTGACGGTTTGTCGGTTACTAAGAGTGCGTTAAATCTTGTGGAGTATGAGCCAGTTAATACATTGCCTATGTTTAAAGCACAGGAAGAACAGTTGGAACAAATAACGGTGATTAAATCGCAAATTGAAGAACTTTCTACCTTGCAGACAGAGCTAGAAAACAAGATTAAAGGCTACATGGTGGAACAAGAAGCAGAAGGGCTAGAATCAAGTAAATTTATCGTCACATGGAAAGAATATAATCGAACATCCATTGATTCTAAGGCGTTAAAAAAAGAAATGCCTGAAATCTATGATAAGTATAGTAAAACATCAACAAGCAAGAGATTTACAGTAAAGGAGCTTAAATAATGGCAACAACAGATTCGATTAAGAATGCCTTAGCAGAAAAGAAATCAGGCATGGTAGCAGCAAAGAATAACTCAGTGAAAGGATTGTTAGACAATCCAGTAATTCAAAATAAGTTCAAGGAAATACTAAAAGATAAATCGGCGCAATTTACGAGTTCGTTACTCACGTTAGTGAATAATGATGCCTATTTAGCAGATAGTCAGCCGATGTCAATTATTGCTGGAGCGATGCAAGCGGCACAGTTAGATTTGCCACTTGAAAAGCAATTTGGCTTTGCTTATTTAGTGCCATTCAATGAAAAAGATAAAGTTACAGGGCAATGGGTTAAAAAAGCGCAATTTGTATTAGGGTATAAAGGCTATGTGCAATTGGCACAACGTAGTGGGCAATATAAGCATATTAATGTGGGGACGGTGTATGAAGGGCAATTAAAGTCCTGGAATCCATTAACAGAAGAACTGGTGCTTGATTTTGAAGCTCAAGAATCAGAAGTTGCAATTGGGTACTTTGGGTATTTTGAACTGTTAAACGGGTTCAAAAAATCTGTTTACTGGACGAAAGAACAAATGGAACGGCACCGTATTCGCAACAATAAAGCAAAAGATAAGGCGAAATTAACAAATGTGTGGGCATCGGATTATGATGCTATGGCTCAAAAAACGGTGCTTAGAAATATGATTAGTAAATGGGGTATTTTATCCATTGAATATCAAAAAGGTGTCGTCAATGATGAACAGGTGTTAGAAGATTTTGATGATAATGGAAATGGCATCTTTAAGGATGTTACTCCAGAAGAGATTGCGGAAGCTGAAGTAATTGAAGCGCCATTTGACCCAGCAGAAGCGATTAATCATATTGAAGTGGATGAAGCAACAGGTGAAATTATTGGGGAACAAGAGGAGTTGTTTCCAACTAAGGTAAAATCAAAATTATAAAAGCAGGTGTAAGCAAGTGGCCAGAGCGATAAGAGAAGGCTTTGATTACTTTCCACTTGATACGGATGCGTATGGAAATCGAAAAATCAGACGCTTGCTGCATGCACATGGGTGTACGGGGTATGCTGTGTGGGTTGTGGCAATGCAGATGATTTATGGAGATAAAGGATACTATTTAAAATTTGACGATGATATGTGCTTCGATATTGGTGACAAGGTTGCTGTGTCTGAGGGTGCCGTTCACGAAATTTTAAAGTATTGCTTGAAGCTCGATTTATTCGACCAGTACAGCTTCCAAAAATACGGAATTTTAACTTCAAAAGGGATTCAAGAACAATTTGAAGAGATGGTTCGGCAGACGAAACGAAAAACGGTTGTCAAAGCAGAACATCGAATAAATTCGGAAGAAAAGCACATTAATTCGGAAGAAATGGGGATTAATTCGGAAGAAACCCCCAAAAAGTCGGAATTAATGCAACAAAGTAAAGTAAAGGAAAGTAAAGTAAAGGAAAATAAAGTAAATAATAGTACCACCACTATAAATAATAATTTAAATATAGGGGAGTCGCACAATGATGTTCAAAAGCAAAATGTGGCGGCGGTGGAGCAAAATGCGATTGCGTTTTATCAACAAAATTTTGGAGTAGCAAATTCTTATTTGATTGACCAAATCATGCAATGGGTGGGTGGTTTATCACATGAATTAGTGATTGCAGCTATGAAAATTGCGTTAGATAACAAAGCTCAGTTTAGTTATGCTAAAGCCGTTTTAAATAATTGGGCAAATCAAAACATTACAACGATTGAGCAAGCACGAGCGTATGAACTAAACCGTAAGCGGAATAAAAGCAAGTTCGGTAAGCATCAACGGGAGGAAGTAGTTCCGTCTTGGGCTAAAGAATTACCGGATAACGCAGAAAATCCAGTTGAGAAACTTAGTGCCGAAAGAGAAGAAGAGCTACGTAATCGTCTAGCTGAGTTGTTCGAAATGAGTGGAGATGATAGCGATGGATAAGCTCGTTATACCGGGTGAATTGATGTCGTTAAACGAGTATATTAGCATCGAAAGAGCGAATCGTCATTTGGCAGCTAAAGCTAAAAAGAAACAGACGAATTTATGTGCACTTTATGCTAGAAGTGCGAAAAATAGCGGTTTGATTATATCGACTCCTGCAAAGTTGAAATTTACTTGGTACTCGAAAAATAAACGCAAAGACGCAGATAACATCGCTTTTGCTAAGAAATTCATTTTGGACGGAATGGTAAAGGCGAAATTGATAGAGAATGACAATCAAAAACACATTATTGGGTTTGTGGATGAGTTTGTGTTGGATAAAGCAAATCCAAGGGTGGAGATTGAAGTGATTGGAGGATGACTATGAATCAAGTGGAATTAATTGGACGGTTGACGAAGGATATTGAATTACGTTATACGCAATCAGGGCTAGCAACAGCTAATTTTACTTTAGCAGTCAATCGTAGTGTGAAAAATCAAAATGGTGAAAGGGAAGCTGATTTTATTCAGTGTCAAGCGTGGCGAAAGACTGCTGAAGTGTTAGAGAAGTATACGAGCAAGGGGTCACAAATTGGAGTGGTTGGTCGTATTCAAACACATAATTATGAAAACCAACAAGGGCAGCGTGTTTATGTTACGCAGGTGGTAGTATCTGAAATCTACTTCCTAGACAACGCTAAATCAAAATCTAGGGGTGAAAACAGTGTGGGTAATATAATAAATTATCAGCCAACTGCTAACACGTCAAATAATGGCTATTTTAGCGATTTTGAAGGTGGTTCGATTGATATTCAGGAAGATGATTTGCCATTTTAAAAATAGGTGCTTGCATGAAAGTTAGATTAAAGAAAGATTACGAGTACATGGTTGAAGATTCAATCAGCCGAGAGATTATGGGATTTTTTGAAACAGAGGGATTAGCATTTCAGTTCATCAAGTCGCTGGAAAAGTGGTTAAAGAACGCAAGGAACGGCGAGGGGTACAGAGGATTACCTAGCATTTATCGTGTTCAGTGTGTGAAGAAGTGTGGACGGTATTATTAGAACAGGAGTGAAACAAATGAACGATTTAGTAAAAAAAGTCATTGAATGGCATGAAGAAAAACAGACGAATGATATTGAAAAACAGTCATTATATTTAGTCGCTGAATTTGGCGAGTTCGTGGGGGCTTATCTGAAAAATGATAGAGCAGAGATGATTGACGGGCTTGGTGATACGTTGGTGGTGCTGATTGGTTTGGCGCACTGGACGGGTAATGAGTTGGATTGGGAATTGGAATTAGATAGGGTTCTTCCAGCATTAAGTCCGAATGAGCGGATTGCATTTGGTACTAACACATTGAGCAGTATTCAAGTGGGTAATGTAGTGCTAACGCAAGGCTGTCCCGATGCTTTTTTAAACAAATTCTTGAAAGATTTGCGCGGTATCGCCTTATCTTTAGATTTAAATCTTAAAGAATGCCTGCAGTCAGCTTATGATGTGATTTCAAAGCGTACAGGTAAGACGGTTGACGGTGTGTTTATTAAGGACGGTGAAGCGTAATGAAAAAAATAACCGTTTATACAAAAGATAATTGTATCCAGTGTTATCATACGAAAAAGTTTCTGGATGATAATGAGATTCCGTACAGTTTGATTAACGTGACAAATGATGAAGCGGTGAAAAATGATTTGAAAGAGCACAAATTTGGCAGTGTGCCAGTGGTGGTGCCTGGGTCGTTTGATAAAGCGTGGGCTGGGTTTCAGCCTGACCGCTTGAAAGAATTGGTGGAGCAATGGAAGAAGTAAAGACTGGATATATCGTTGAATATAAGAACGAGCCAGCAAAGGTTATATCGGTGTTGGTGAATACGTGCGTGATACAGGTAAACGACCATCGCAAGACGGTTCGGTTAAGTGAAGTACGAATATTAAGTCGTGATTCTAATACGGATGTTAGAACGCTGCAAGTTTGTAAAAAGTGCAATCAGATTAAACTACCTGATGAATTTTCACGGCAGAGAGGTAATAAGCTACGTAACATTTGTACGGAATGCTGGGGCAAGAATATCAGTGAGAAGAAGGCACAGAAAGCGGACAAGGTAGGACAAAGCGAGACAGAGCATGATATTAAACAACAGGATAACGTGAATAGTCCACAACACTACGTTGGTAGTAATGGTATTGAAGTTAAAGATGTGTTGGAGGGTTTCGTTAAATCTTTAACGGGGATAACAGCACATCGCTGGTGTTCGGCTGTTGAATATTTATTGCGTGCTTATGAAAAAAATGGTGTGGAAGATTTGAAAAAAGCAGTAAAGAATATTAACTGGCTGATTGAGGAGAAGTAAAACGATGAAAAATTGTTTAAAAGAAATTAGAGAAGAATTTGGAATGACGCAACAGGACATAGCAAAGTTAACAGGAATGTCCGAAAGTGCTATCTTCCGTATTGAAACAGGGAAGAGGAGCTTTAATATAGATACAGCAATCAAGATTTGCGATTTATTCGGCATCACGATTGATGAATTGATTGATAGACGTGTACCAGAGCCGTCAGAAGAATTATTGAAGTTTGTGGAGGGGAAACGGAATGTGCAAAGCATTAAGCGTAGAATATGTTAATGAGCAGATTGAGGAATGGGGAAAAATCGAAGAATACGACGATGGTATTTCTTATTGTCCTTATTGTGGATATGCTCATGAATTGGATTGTGAAGATTGGCACGAAACTTTTGAAGATGAAACGCAATGTTGTGAATGCGGTAAAAGCTATCTTGAATCTATCGAGCTTGATTGTCGCAGATATACAACGACAAAGCGATTGGAAGTGGTGGAATAGATGAGCGATAAATATTACAAATGGTCGTTTATATTTATGATAGTTGCTATTATTTGTGTTACGATTACTGAAATTTTTAAACACGAACAACAGCCAGCACCAGAACGTGACCCGCTAGTAGAACAAATCACGGAAGCTAACGGTAAGCCTGTTTTGGTTTCCACAGTGAAATACGGTGACGATGTTAAACCGCATTATGCGCAGACGTATTGTCAGCTGTTGCCGTTTAAACGGCATATTGAAGATAATCAGATTTATTGTTGGACGGAAGTTGATTAAGGAGTGAGTGCAATGAAAGTAGAATTATATAATGACCACCACCAAAATTTTAAACGGTACAACATACCGAAAGCGCAATTAGTTATTGCTGATATTCCTTATAATTTGGGAAATAATGCGTACGCAAGTAACCCCATGTGGTATAAAGACGGGGACAACAAGAACGGAGAGAGTGAATTAGCTGGTAAAGCGTTCTTTGATACAGACCATGATTTTAGAATCGCTGAATTTATGCACTTCTGCTCAAAAATGTTAAAAAAAGAGCCTAAAGAAAAGAATCAAGCACCAGCTATGATTGTGTTCTGTGCATTTCAGCAAATGCAAATGGTTATTGAATATGGCAAGCAGTATGGATTCAACAATAGTTACCCGTTGATTTTTGTAAAAAAAAGTTCTTCTCAAGTTTTGAAAGCGAACATGAAAATTGTTGGGGCGACAGAATATGCAGTGGTTTTATATCGTGATAAACTACCTAAATTTAGAAATGGTAAAACTGAAACTGAGAAAGGAAGAATGATAAAAAACTGGTTCGAATGGAAAACGGATAATAGAAAGGAAATACCAAAAATTCATCCAACACAAAAACCTGTTGCGATGTTAAAAGAATTGATTGAAATTTTTACAGATGAAGGAGATGTCGTTATAGACCCATGTGCTGGTAGTGGTACAACTTTGCGAGCGAGTGCAGAATTGGGTAGACCTAGTTATGGCTTTGAAATTAAAAAAGATTTTTATAATTTGGCAAAGGAAAAAATGCTTGCTGAAATAGCTGTAACAGAAAAATTGTTTAAACTCGAATAGATTTAAAGGAGAAATTGAAAATGAAAGAAACGTTTATAGTATTTAGAGACCGCAGCGGTAAAATGTTTTTAGCGGAATATCAGAATAATAATGGCACTTTAGCAAGTTATGGTAAATGGGTTAATTCTATAGGGTGTGCGTTGAAGTTGCCACTAAAAGATTATGAACCAAATAGGGAACATTACGACTCATTAGCGAAAGCGTTCAACACTGAAATTGTTAAAGTTGAAGCTGAATATACAGTCAGTGAAATTAATGCGAGTGATGTAAGAAGTATTACGCTTGACGCAAATAAAATAAGCGGTATCAAAAGCGGTATCTCTTTTAAAACAATTACTAATCCTATGGTAAATAAATTAGCGTGTCGAGTGGCTACTCTTGAAGCGAAACAGGATAAAACGACAGCAGAAATAAAAGAGATGATTTCACACTTGCAACATGAAAGATATTAAGGTGAGTAAATGGAATTGATTTTTATTTTAATAATATATCTACTGTTAGCGGTGGCGTTGTATCTAACAATTGTTCATGTGACTATGTTACGAAATAAAATAGAAAAGATTGAAAAAACAATGGAACATAACGCTTATAATATATTTCAATCAAAACAAACACTCGATGATTTATACCATGAACAATTAAGAGTTAGAGGGATTATCAGTTCGTTAGGTAATCGAATCCAACGTTTAGAACAACGTCGCCCATTTCCACGAAAGCAAAAAGGGCGTAGATAAAATGAGAGCGAAAGAAAAAGTGGATTTGTGGTGGGAAGTTTTGCATCTGTCAAGTCTACCAGTTGAAGAAATTGATTACAGTCCGAGAGTAATAATGTTGAGAGATATTTTTTATAAAGAAAGTGAGGATGACAGCAGGGCTGAACGAACTCGGTATGTGCAATTTGAATGTGATAGAGAACGTTTAGATAGTTTGATTTCGAAACTGAAACTCACTAAAGTTGAAATATCTTTAATGTTAGGTAGGAACAGAGATTATTTGACTGTGATTTTAAGACGTGGAAGGGCAGAGGAAGCATCAATTTTAGAGATAAATGAAATGCTGAATGAAGAAGTATTGAAGATTTGTAATTAACAGGTGGTGGTTATTTGAAGAAAAGCACATTTAATTATATAAAAGACATTCTAAAAGATTATCCGAATATAGACAGATATATCAAAGAGCGAGAATTGGAGTTACGTATTCCGAGTAAGCAGGATGATTTAAATTCAGGTATTCGTGGTAATCGAGTGTCAGACAGTATGACAAATATGTTAATCACGATAGAACAAGACCGTCGCCTATCGGCTTTGGAACGCAATAAGCGAGTGATTGAAGATAATCTAAATAATTGTGATAGCGATACTAAAAAAATTATCGAGGAATTATATATTGAGCGATATCCACGATATAAGATGCAAGGATTAGTTGATAATATGCTTATTAACTGCGGGAGAACTAAGGGGTTCCAGTTAAGAGATAGATTTTTTGAGAATGTTGCGGACGATTTGAGGTTAGATAAATAAAACGGACGAAAAACGGACTCAGAGCATTAAAAAAAATGTTATTATAGTATTGTGGAACGTTGAAGAGTTCCGCTGACTTCCTTTTTAATTCCCGTCGTCTATAAGCGCAGGAACGTATTCGACGGGTGCACCTTGGGTGTAGTATATATTTTTCAAGTCGACTTTGTCGGCTTTTTATTTTGGAAACGAGGTGACTAAATGGGTGGATAGAGAATTGAATAAACAAGAACAAGACTTTGTGGCTTTTTTAGTCGCTGGTGATACACAGAGACAAGCATATCTAAAAGCTTTTAAACAAGCTACAAGGTGGAAAGAAACAACCGTTGATAATAGGGCTTCTAAATTGTTTAATAGTGATGAGGTTCAGGCTAGGTATCGCGACTTGTTAAAGCAAGCAAAAGACGCTGCATCAAACATGGCGATATGGTCTAGGGAACAGGCTTTCAGTGAATATGAATGGTTAAAAAACCAAGCAAAATCAGATATTGAAGAACAAGGTGTTAGACAAGCAAACTCTAACGCCTTTTTAGGTGCGATTGAGGGTATGAATAATATGGCCTTTAGAGATATTGAACTTGCTGATAAGAAACTCAAATTGGAAATTGAAAAATTACAAGCTGAAAATCAAGAGGATGAAATGACTATCACAGGCTTTGTGTTTGATAGAGGTGCGATTGATGAGCGAACTTAATTTAGCCGCTTTGGTTAATCCGACTTTTGATGAGGTGTTGTTCTCACCTAAAACGCACAAAGTTTTAAAAGGTGGGCGCGGTTCAACTAAATCATCGGTCATTTCTATTCAGTTAGTATGCGAATTTTTGAGTGATGACAAAGCGAATGTGATTGTTTTGCGTAAAGTTGGAAAATATTTGCGAATGTCAGTTTACGAGCAAATTAAATGGGCAATTTATGCGTTGAAACAAGAACGTCAGTTTGAGTTTAAAAAATCACCTTTGCAGATTATTCATAAGCGAACACAAACGGGTTTTTATTTCTATGGTGTTGATGACCCGATGAAGCTAAAATCGCAGATTATCGCAAATGGCTATGTTCATGCGGTGTGGTTTGAGGAGCTAGCGGAGTTTGCAGGACGTGAAGATATTGACGTGGTAGAAGATACGTTTATTCGACAAGAATTACCAGATGATAAGCAAGTTAAAGTATATTTTAGTTATAATCCGCCAAGGAATCCATTTGATTGGATAAATGAATGGATAACAGAAAAGGAACTAGACGATGAATATTTAATACATCACAGTACTTACTTAGATGATGAACTTAACTTTTTATCTAAGCAGATGAAGCGGAAGATTGAAAAATACAAAGAAACGGATATTGAATATTATCGATGGATGTATCTTGGTGAAGTCATCGGAATGGGAACGAATGTGTACAACATACAGATGTTTCAACCGCTTGAATCCTTACCGTCGGACGACCCTTTAATCGGTATTATGTTTAGTTTAGATGGCGGACATCAACAATCAGCAACGGCTTGTGGTGCTTACGGCTATACCAGTAAAGGAAATTTGATACGGTTAGATACGTTTTATTATTCACCACTAGGACAATCGATTAAGAAAGCACCGAGTGAATTATCTAAGATGATTCATGAGTTTAGATTATCAGTGTTGAAGCGATATGCGGGTGTTCCGGAAGTGAATAAGACGATTGATAGCGCTGAAGGGGCGTTACGTAATCAATATTTCCATGATTATCAAGAACGGTGGCATCCGGTGGCTAAGAAGAAGAAAATCACGATGGTTGACACGGTGATTAGTCTTCTAGCAGAAGGACGCTTTTATTATTTGGATACTGAAAGTAATAAGGTGTTTATTGAAGAACATAAGACGTATCGTTTTGATGAGAAAACGATTCATACAGATGACCCTAAAGTCGTTAAAGAAAATGACCACACGTGTGACGAGTTTCAGTATGTAATCCTAGATAACGCTAAATTGCTAGGCTTGAAAGCTTAGGAGGTGATGGACACATGGGATTGTGGAATAAAATAATGAACTTTTTTAGATATGGAGGTGAGACAGTGACGACATTAAATACTTTTATTGACCATCCGAAAATTGCAGTGACGTCGGAAGAATATAACCGAATATTGAATAACTTAAAGTACTACAAAAGTAGCTTTGATGATGTTAAATTCTTGAACTCGGACGGCGATGCGCATACACGTAAATTTCATCATTTGCCAATTGGGCGTACTGCTTGTAAGAAGATAGCAAGCCTAGTATTCAACGAACAAGCAGAGTTTAAAATTGACGATGAGGGAGCCAATGAGTTTATTAATCAGGTATTGAAGAATGACCGATTTAATAAAAACTTTGAACGGTATCTTGAAAGTGCGTTAGCGCTAGGCGGTATGGCAATGCGGCCTTATGTGGACGGCAAGGATATTAAAGTGGCTTTTATTCAAGCACCGGTGTTTTTACCGCTGCAGTCTAATACACAAGATGTATCAAGCGCAGCGATTATTATGCGGTCGGTGAAGTCAGAAGGCAGTAAGCAAAAGTACTACTCACTGATTGAGTTTCACGAGTGGCAAGAGGATAGTTATATTGTGACGAATGAACTTTATAAGTCCGATACAGAAGATAGAGTCGGTGAGCGCGTGCCATTGTCTGAGTTGTACGAAGGCTTGAAAGACGAAGTGCCATTGAGCAAGTTATCACGTCCACTGTTTACGTATCTGAAAACACCTGGGATGAATAACAAAAATATCAACAGTCCACTGGGATTGTCGTTATTTGATAATGCTAAATCAACGATTGATTTTTTGAATCGAACGTTTGATGAATTTACTTGGGAAGTTCGCATGGGACAACGTCGTGTGGCGGTGCCTGAGCAAACGGTTAAGACGGTGGTTGACCATTTTGGTAATCAGAAAGTATTGAGAAAACACTTTGACCCTGACCAAAACGTCTTTGTTCAAATTGGTGGCGGTGATATTGATAAGCAAATTGGTATCACGGATTTAACAACTCCAATCCGTTCAGAAAGTTATATTCAAGCGATTAATGAGGGCTTATCATTATTTGAAATGCAGATTGGTGTATCTGCTGGTATGTTTACGTTTGATGGTAAATCGATGAAGACAGCCACTGAAGTAGTGTCTGAAAACTCGGATACCTATCAAATGCGAAATAGTATTGTGTCACTGGTTGAACATTCACTGAAAGAGTTGATTATTTCTATCTGTGAGTTAGGTAGTTTGTATGGGCTATATCATGGTGTGATTCCTAACTTTGATGATATTTCAATCAATTTAGATGATGGTGTCTTTACTGATAAATCCAAAGAATTAGAATATTGGTCGCAAATGGTGGCTAGTGGTTTTGCTAGTTCTAAGACAGCAATTATGAAGTTGCACGGAGTGACGGAAGAAAAAGCACTTGAGATGTTGAATGAAATTAAAAACGAAATGGTTCAGCAATCCAACAACGTTAGAAGTGAAGAAGATATTGACGTTTATGGTGAATAATCATGAAATGGGATTTTATTCAAAATGATGAACAGTTGGATGCATTCGTTAATCAAATTGCGGATGTTTACCATCAACTGACGTTGGATTTATTCGATGAAATTATTAAGAAGTTGCGAGCCAGAGGGACTGCAAATCTTAATAAGACACCCTATATTTGGCAACTGGAGAAGTTGAATGCTTTGCATTTGTTGAATGAAGCTAATGTGAAGTTGATTGTTCGTGCTAGTGGTATTGCTGAAGCCAAGTTCCGTGAAATCATTGCAGATGAAGGGTATAAAATCTATCAGGATACTAAGCAGCAGTTGTTAGAAGATATGGGCAGAGACGGTACAAATGTTGATAATTATGAAGTTCAACGAGCTTTACAAGCACTAGCAAGTCAGTCGTTTAGAGAAGTGGATAACTTAATTAATACGTCACTGCCACAAGCGTCAAGAGCGATGTATCAAGACATTGTCACGCAATCCGTCGCAAGTGTCGTGACGGGTACGAAATCAGCTGAACAAGCGATATCCGAAGCGACGATGTCAATGTTTAAACGTGGATTTACTGGTTTTACGGATAGGGGTGGTAAGCGTTGGAAAGCAGATGTTTATGCAAGGAATGTCATTAAATCAACCGTGTATCGTACGTACCGTGAAATGCGAGAGAAACCTGCTGAAGAAGTTGGCATCGATACTTTTTATTATTCTGTTAAAGCAAGCGCTAGAGAAATGTGTGCGCCTTTGCAGGGGCAAATCGTGACCAAAGGACTTGCGAGAACGGAAGCAGGAGAAAGAATATTATCCTTGCTTGATTATGGTTATGGTGAGCCTGGTGGATGTCTAGGTATCAACTGTGGCCATGTGATGACACCGTTTATACCTGGTGTTAACTACAAACCCGAATTACCCGATGAGTTGAAAAATTTAACCGAAGAACAAGCGATACAAAATGCGAATGTGGAAGCCAAGCAACGGGCGTTAGAAAGACAGATTCGTTATAACAAAGAGATGTTACATGTCGCTGAGCAATTAGGTGATAAAGGCTTGATTCAAAAATATAAGTTGAATGATATTAAGTTGCGTGGTGCTTTGGATAGCTGGATTAAGAAACATGATTTCTTGCGGTATGATATGGAACGTGTGAAGTATCATAAGTCAGGAGTTAAAGCTGACTATAAGAATGTTATTCCTGAAGCTGAATATGAGCGAATGGCTAAGCGATACAAACGTTATAAAGATGTCCTGGGTGATAAAAATGTGCCGAAATCACTCGATGATTTGATTAAAATGAAGTATAATGATAGTGAGAGATATGGATTCTTGAAAGACTATTTTACTAGCCGGAAATCCAATATGATTTCAGCATTTTCTAGTTTTGGTGACTATGTAAAGTATAAGAATCGGGTAGAAAAAGAAATAGTAGGGCAAACAACTTCAGACGGTATTGTGATTAAATCTCAGAGTAAACATTTTATTGAACGGTTGTTAGGGACTAATGCAGACCCTAAAACTGGTAAGTTTAGGAGTGGTGTTGAAGTAGAACACGTTATTGATGCACTAAAAAATGGTAGAGTACGTCCTAGTAATAGCGACTCAACGGTAACTGTGTACTACGGAGAATATGCAAAGGTGACAGTAAATAATATTACTGGACAATTGATACAAACTGTTCCGCAAACAAAAAGGAGGTAGTGTTAATGGAAATCAAAATAACAGAAAAACAATATAATTTTATTAATGAAAAAGCACCTTCTTTTAAAGTTGAGTTTGCGGTGAGCACTAATTACTCTATTGATATTGTGGATGGATTTGTTATTTTTCATTTTAATGACATAGATACATATGACGATTTTATGAATGCGCTGGATTTAGCGATTGTGCACGATGGAATGATAAACCAAGATGTCGTTAATGATGTTGGGATTGAGCTGTATAAAATTTACGATTCTATCATTTATGGAGATAATGATTAATTAAAGCACGTAACTATAACAGTTAGGTGCTTTTTGTGTACGCAATTTTATGTCTTTATCTGCAGACGTTAAAGAACAGAAATAAGCGACCTATCGCTATATAGGAGGGCCTAGAATGGCAGAAGAACAAACAAGTGTTGACCAAGCAACCAATCAAAATAACTTGGAAGTTGAGGAAACAAAGGTGTTTACTCAAGAAGATGTCAATCGTATTGGGACTAAAGAGCATAATAGTGGTTATTCTAAAGCGATCAGAGACCTAGGCTTTGAAGATGCAGAAGCGGCTAAAAATGCTTTGAAAGCCTATCAAGATTGGCAGGAGTCGCAAAAGTCGGAAGCTGAAAAGCAAAGTGAGGCTTTAAAATCAAAAGAAGAGGCATTATCGAATGCGGATAGCCGTATTAAATCCTTAGAAGCAGAAAATGCTGCTTTAAAACAAGGGGTGATTGCTGATTCTGTTGAAGATGTGGTGGCGCTAGCGGAACGTTTGGTGAGTGATGAAACAACGATTGACCAAGCGATTCAAAAAGTGCTAGAGAAATATCCACACTTTAGTGGTGGCCAAGAAGAAGTGAAGCCGACCTTTTCAGCAAAGGGTAATCCATCGGTGGATATGGGGGTTAAGGCAAAAGACCCATTCCAGGATGTTATAGACAATTACAAATAGAACAGGAGTAAAACAATGACAAATACAAATCAAAATTTAGCGGTACGTACGTATCAAAAACAATATAAAGGTGTATTATCAACGGTATTCGAAGTAAGAAAAGCGTTCTCTGGTGCAACATCAGCGATTCAAATTTTGGACGGTGTTCAAATGAATGCGAAAGCTTTTTCTGTTAAGACAAACAACACACCAGTGGTTATTGGTGAATATAGTACGGATGCTAATACTGGTATGGGAACAGGAACAGCAAAGTCTACCCGTTTTGGTAATTTAGTTGAGGTAATCTATGCGGATACGGATGTGGAGTATGACTATACTTTAGCAATCCATGAAGGAATTGACCGCTACACGGTTAACAACAACTTAGATGCGGCAGTTGCTGACCGTTTCAAATTACAATCAGAAGCACAAACACGAAAAATTAATAAGCGTATTGGTAAATATTTATCGGATAATGCTGGTAAGACTGAGACGTTAGCTGATTTTACTGAAGCGAATGTTAAGAAGTTATTCAATGATATTAATGCTTATTATGTGAATAACGAGGTGACAGCGCCAATCACGGTGTATTTACGTCCAGAATTGTATAATGCGATTATTGATATGCCTGCTAACACAACGGCTAAAGGGTCATCAGTGTCATTAGATAACAATGGCTTATTAAAATACAAAGGCTTTACGTTGGAGGAAACACCAGCGCAATACTTTGAAACAGGAGTAGCAGCAATCTTCTCACCTAATGGTATCGTGATTCCATTCATTGGTATTACGACAGCTCGAACAATTGAAGCCATTGACTTTGATGGTGTTCAATTACAAGCAGCTGCTAAAGGTGGTACGTTTATGTTAGATGACAACAAAAAAGCCGTTGTTAAAGTAACCTCTGCCGGATTATAAGAGGTGATTAAATGAAGCATAAAGTGAACGTTAACTTTTTCTTGGAGAAAGAAAAAGAAGAGTACACGGCTGGTGATGTGGTGGAAATGGAGAAAGTGAAAGCAGATGATATTAATGTCCGTGCTGAAGCCATCCATCCGACTTTAGGTAAGTTTCTGACGGCACTAGAAGAACCGGAAGAAAAGCAAAAGAAACCAAGCCGTAAAGTTAAAAAAGAAGTTGAAGGGGCAGATGAATAATCCGCCCTTTTTGCATTGAGGGGAGGATTATTTATGGTCTATTTAACTGAAGAAGAGTTGGAAAGGTTTGGGGTTGAGTTATCTCAAACGTTTAGCCAATTGTATTTACCTGCTGAAACATCCTTAATTTTATACACAAACAATTTCTACAATCATGTCGATTTTGAGACAGATGTTCCGGAACGTAAGGAGCTTTTTAAGCGAGCGCTAGCAGTTCAAATGGCATATCTGGATAAAACGGGTGTTACATCAGTTGAAGATAGAATTGTAGCGTCTCACTTTAATATCGGACGCACGATTGTGACGCTGAGTGACCGTTCTAGCGATTTTATGGGTGGACGGTATAATTTATCAGCTGATGCTGAAAACTTGCTGAAACTTGCTGGTTTTGGCTATTCTGGGGTGTCTTATGATCGATAAACGTTGGTTAGTAGATAGTTTAAAAGTGAAGTTGCTAGTGGGGAGAGATGAGTGGGGGAAGGAATCTTACGGTGAACCGTTTGACCTTTCTCCTGTTCGTTTTGACCGGAGTGTATCTGTTCAGCATTATGTTAAAAATAGTACACGCTCACATCAAGGAGTGATTTTTATTTATCCGGAATATGTATCGATTGACTTGGATTATGATTGGCTACATGCCATTATTATTGATGGGCAACGTGAATACAAAGTAACTGGGTTTCAAATAAATATGCATCCGTTTCAACCGAAAGTGTTTAGCTATGAACTGGAGGTAGTGTAATGGGCGTTGAAGTTAAAGTGGATTTAAAAAAGTTAGAAGCTAAAGTGGGACCTGCTGCAGTTGTTCGTGGGCGAATTGCGATGATTAATCAGGCGTTGTTAGATATGGACCGTTATGTACCACGCTATCGTGGCGATTTAAGGGCATCCGCTAGTGCTACTAAAGAGGGTGTAAAATATTCAGCGGTATATGCTAGACGTGTCTATTATGGTAAGAAGAATGATTTGTTTTACACGGACAAACAACGGCGTTGTTTTTTTGCAAATTTGGAAGAGATTAAAAAGTATAAAAAGACACCGGGCACAAGTGCTAGGTGGGATAAAAAAGTTCCTGCTGAAACTAAGAAGCAGTGGGGTATCGTGGCATTGAGGGCAATGGGGGTGAATCCTTGAAAAAGAATGATTTTCAATTAATGTTGATTCAACATTTAAATACTTTGTCGCTACCGTTAGTGGCTCGGCTAGATTTTTTATCTGACCAGGAAGACTTGGTTGTGTATTCACTGCCAGGGGGAAAGGTTGAAAAATCGTATATGGACGGCACCACTGAGATGAGTTTGCCGTTTGAAATTGCGATTAAATCTAAAGACCAAAAGACATGTGATGCGACCTTATGGTTGATTGAATCTGCGTTGTCTGACCCTTTTTTAGAATTGCCAAGTGAACAGAATGCCTATCTCTTCTTAGGATTGACGGTAGATAAGCCTTTCTTGAATGAGAAAGACGAACAGGGCTTTTTTGTCTATGTGGTGGATGTAACAGCAAAATTAGAAATTAATGGAGGAATAAATTAAATGAGAAGAAAAAATGCCTTACGCAAACATTATATTGCGCCTTACAAAGGTGAAGAAAATGCAGAATCAATTGAATTTAAGTTATTAGCTAAGTATATCGCAACGGCTAATGATGAAACCGATGAAGATACGGATGATACGGGGTATTATGACGGTGACGGAACACCTGAAGAAACGGTTATTAGTGTTTCAGCAGGGTATTCGTTTGAAGGTGTGTATGACCCTGAAGATGAAGCACAAAAAATTATTGCAGGCATGCGATACAAAATCGGAGATGACCGACGCGTTTGGTTTAAGGTTGTATCATCCGACGGTAAAATGCAACATGTCGGTGTAGCCAATGTTTCTGGAATTAAAGCTGGAGACGGCGATGCAACGGAATATGAAAAATTCGAGTGCACCATTCGTTGGATTAAGTTGCCAAAAGAAAGTGCCGTTGTTGGTGGATAAAAGTGTTATGGGGGGCATTACGCTCCCTTTTTGTTTTGATAAAGGAGTGAATCATTAATGGTTAAATTTATAAAGCGTCGAAATGTTATTCCAGTAGATTTTGGAGAGTTTCAACTTGAATTTGTGGCAAACGATGAGAGTTTAAAGCGATTTGAAAATAGTGCGAATAGTTTTAAAGACCGTGGCGAAGAATATGCTGAAAGACAAGATATAAAGATTGTTGAAGAGATTAAATCAGATTTGAAAGTGGCTATCACAGAATTATTTGATGCAGAAGCGTTTGATAAGATTTATGCGTTTGCTGGCGAATCCACAGTACAAGCGTTGAATATCTTTTTAGAAATGTTTTTTGGCATTGTAGATGAGTATAAAGCACAAACGGAAACTACGCATAATACCTTGTCTAAGTATTTATCCTAATGGATTTATCAAGACCATTAAAAGATGAGCTGGTGCTGGATTGTGGTACGTATGCTTTAGATTTATCGTTTAACCGTGTTTTTAAATTAATTGAAATGTTGTCGGACAAAGAGGTATTTCCAATTATTAAAGGCTATGTTGGTTTGATGATATTGACGGATGTTAACTTTGAAGAAGTATTAGCACCACAAGAGGCACTAGAAGTGTTGCAGTTGGTAATCGAAGAGCATATTCAACCGAAAACGGACAAGGTGAAGCCGATTGAATATGATTTAATGGGGAATCCATTACCGCAACTCAAGCAAGAGGAAGAGGATGATATCGGAGATGAGCGTCCTTTATTTAGTTTTAAGCACGATAGTGATTATATTTATGCGAGTTTTATGCAGGCATATGGTATTGATTTAATTGATAAGCAAGATAATCTTCACTGGCGAAAATTTAATGCATTGTTAAATGGGTTGCCTGATAATACAAAATTCATGAATGTGTTGCGTATTCGTTCTTGGAAACCGTCGAAGCATGATGATGCTAAGTACAAAGAGGAGATGCGAAAGCTTCAAAATCAATATGGGTTGCCTGATGATTCTTATTAGAAAGGAGTGATTAGGTGGCAGACGGTTCAGTATTGATAAAGGTAGACTTAGATGGTGATAAGGCAGAAGCTGGCGTTGGTAGGCTGAAGGGGCTTTTGTCTGGTTTAGGTGGCGGTGTTTCAAAAGTTGGTAGTGTGTTCAAGTCTGTTTTGGGTGCTAATCTTGTGAGTTCTGCGATTAGTAAGGGGATTGGTACTATCACCAACGGTGTTTCAGAACTTTATGGTGAACTTACGGGTTCTAAAAAAGCGTGGTCTACGTTTGAGGGGAACATGCAAATTATTGGTAAAACAGATAGCGAGATACAGGCTGCAAAAAAATCAATGCAAGATTACGCTACACAAACAGTGTACTCTGCATCAGATATGGCCAACACTTATGGTCAGTTAGCAGCAGTTGGTACGAAGAATACATCAGAACTAGTAAAAGGGTTTGGTGGGTTAGCAGCTGCAGCAGAAAATCCAGCCCAAGCGATGAAAACATTAAGCCAACAAGGTGTTCAAATGGCTGCTAAGCCGATGGTTTCATGGCAAGATTTTAAATTGATGTTAGAGCAAACACCAGCTGGGATTTCAGCGGTTGCTAGAGAAATGGGATTATCCACAGATGAAATGATTATGGCTGTGCAAAACGGAAGAATCAAAACAGAAGACTTCTTTGAAGCTGTTCAAAAGGTTGGGAATTCAAAAGGGTTTCAAAAATTAGCAACGGAATTTAAAACTGTTGACCAAGCAGTCGATGGTTTGAAAGAGGGCTTGTCAAATCAATTAATGCCAGTTTTTGATAAACTAAATGATTTTGGGATTAAAACAGTAGTTGCGTTATCCAATGCATTAGAAAAAATCGACTTTACTAAAATCGCAGAGGGACTAGGAAAATTTTTAGCAAAAATCGATGTTGAAAAAATCATCGGAAAAATTGGCGAAACTATCGGCAAGGTCGCGCAAAAAGTTCAGCAGTTTGTCAAAGGTTTTACGGATAGTGGTGCAGTTATTGCGTTTGTGAATGCTTTAAAAGATTTGGGTGGTGCCCTTAAACATGTGTTTTCTGCTTTTAAAGGTGGAGAAACAAATTTTGCTGGTCTTGGTAAGGTCATTGGGGATGTTGTAGCAGCTATATCGAAAGCGGTTAGCGCAGTGGCTAAATTCATAGCTAGTTTAAGTCCGGGAACAATTAAAGGCATTGCGATTGGTTTTGTCAGTTTAGTTGCTGGTATTAAAGCGATTATAGTTGGATTTAAGGCATTTAATTTTCTTAAAGCATTCAATCCGTTTGGATTATTTAAAAAAGGTGCTGAGAGCGCATTAGGGAAAGTTGGGAAATCAAGTTCTAAACTGGCCTCTGTGATTAAAAATGTGTTTACCGGAATCGGCAATGTGATTAAATCGACAGGAACAGCAATAAAAACAGTGCTTCAAGGAGTTAGTGGTGTCATTAAAACATTAGGACCGTCGATTGCGTCGGCTGCAAAAGGTATAGGGACAGGACTTGCCGCTACTTTTAAGAGCCTAGGTTCAGGTATTGCGACAGCGTCGAAAGGAATCGGAACTGGTTTAGCGACTGCATTTAAAGGTTTAGGGTCTGCGATAGCAAGCATTCCGGTCGCAAACGTGTTGGCATTAGGTGCAGCGATTGCACTAGTCTGTGCTGGTTTAGCGTTGCTCGGTACTCAAGGTGAAGGGGTTAAACTCGTTCTTGAGGGCTTAGGCGAAGCTGTGGCAGTGATTGTGGAAAGTTTAGGGAATGGCTTAGCGACAATTATTACAGCGCTCGGTAGTGCATTTGCTGAACTCGCATTAGCCATTGGAACGGCAGTAGCAACAATCATTACAGCGGTATTACCATTAGCTGAAATCATCGGTAATGTTTTTATAAGTGTTGTGAAAATTATTGCAGATGCTGTTGTTCAAATTGTTCAAGCGATTGCACCATTTATTCCAGCGATTACACATATGGTTGAAGTGGTTGTTAGTCGACTACCAGAGATTATTACGGCTTTTAGTGGGTTAGTCGATTCTGTAGGAACGGCTATTGCAAATATCGTAACGGCAATTAGTGAAGGTGCCGCTAACATTATCGCAGCCTTGGTTCCGTTAGTGGCTGAATTCGGAAACACTGCTTTGAAAGTTGGTTCGGCGATTTCGCAAATCGTGACGGCGGTTGCAAATGGCCTAGCTCAAGTTGTTGCAGCGATTAGTGAAGGCGTAGCAAATGTTATTACTGCTTTAGTACCACTTGCTAAAGAGATAGGCAATATTGCACTAAAAGTAGGAACGGCTATATCACAGATTGTCACAGCGGTTAGTAATGGTTTTGTAAAAATCGTGAACGCTGTGTCTAAAGGTGTTGGCAATGTTGTTGAGAAGTTCTCTGGTTTTGTAGAGAAGATTTCCGGATTAATTAAGACATTCGGTGAAACCATTGAAAAGGTGATTGATTCATTTTCTCGTTTAGGTGAAAGTATTCGAGGCATCATTGATGAAATTGGTGATACTGCCAAAGAAATTGGCGAAGCATTTCAAACGATTGCGGATGCATTGGCTAGTTTAGATGGTGTTGATTTATTAGGAATTGGTGCTGGTTTAACAGCGATAGGTGCAGCATTAACGGGGATCAATTTGACGGCTAATGTCGGTGGTTTCGCTGAGAGTGTCAGCAAACTAGCAAGTGCTCTAGGTGAATTGCCTGATATTTCGACATTAGGTGCTGATTTCACTGCAATTAAAGACGGTTTAGCTGGGATTAAAGATAACGCAGATAACGCTAGTACGGGATTATCTGCTGTGAAGACATCATTATCGGAGTTACCAGATTTAGCTACTATCGGTAGTAATTTAGGTAAGATTAAGACAAATCTAACGGAGATTGGCACGAATGCGACAACAGCTGCTACAGCGTTAAACATGCTAGGAATTGCTATTACGCAGCTTAAAAATGCTTTTACATCTGCCATGACCGCAATTGGTACAAATGTTACAACGACAGTTACTAAAATTACTTCGACGTGGCAAACTGCCTTGAATACAATGCGTACGGTAACGACTGCTGCATTAAATATGGTTAAACAGGTATTTACACAAGCGATGACTGGAATTAATCAAGCAGTGACATCGGGGATGAATTCAGTTAAACAAACATTCCAACGTGCAAGTGACGATATGGCACGTATTGGACGAGAAGCTGGAACAAAGAGTATGCAGAATTTATCGAGTGCGATTCAAAGTGGACAAGGTCAAGTATCAAGTGCAATGCGTAGCGTATTGAATAGTGCGGCAAATGTAGCTAGAGGGGCAGTTGGGATGTTTGTGAGTATTGGTGCACAGATTGCCAATGGTTTAGCGCAGGGTATGTATTCGGCACTAGGTGCTATAACAGCAGCCGCTAATGCAATGATTGCGCAAGCTAATCGTGCAGCACGAGCAAGGGCGATGATTCATTCGCCTTCACGATTATTTGCTAAAACTGTTGGTCGCTATATCCCGGAGGGGGTCGCAATGGGGGTTAATCAACATACTGATAAATTGGAAAAGAGTATGGGGAATATGATTGATTCTGTTTCACATTATAAAGTTGAAGATTTAATTGGTGTTGGTAATGCGAAACTTAGCGGAAGTATTCGAGGCAACGGTATGCAGTTAAATGGAGTTGGTTCTGGAACGACCAATTACAACAGCTATACATTAAATGCAAATGGTGGGAACCGAGATGATTTCTTTACACCGGAAAACATGAAACGGTTAATTCGTGAATTAGCTTATTATACAACACAGGAAGGGGGCAGAATGGCTTAATGGCATATTTTAAATTTAATGGCGTTTCAAGCAAGGATATGGGACTGAGAATCATGAATCAAGTGGTTAGTGAATCAACTGGCCGTGACATCGAACGAGTCCAGGTGCCGGGAAGAGATGGCGACCTGTTATTAAGTAATAATCGTCTAAAGTCGGTTGAAAAGTCCTTTCCCTGCAAATTAATTGTCAAAGATAACTTAACCGTGGCTGGTGAAAAAATCAGCCAGTGGTTACTTGTTGATGGTTATAAAGACCTTGAATTGTCTTGGGATGCTAATTATTTATATAAAGCAGCTTTTATTGAAACCTTTGCGATTGAAGAGATATTGCGACAATTCGGTGAAGTAAAGCTTAATTTTTTAGTTTATCCGGTTAAGTTTTTGAAGACTAGCTTGGTGTCAAAGAGCGTTCGAAATGGTGAAGTCATCAATAATTCAGGTAATATGAAAGCTAAGCCGATTATTAAGTTAGTTGGTAATGGAGAATGTGTGTTAACGATTAATAATCGTAAGACGAAAGTGATTAATGTTCAAAATAATTTGGTACTAGATATGCAGAAAAATATGGTGTATTCCGGAGCGGTCACTGCTGCTTGGGATAAAGTGGTACGTTCTCCAGAATATACGCTGCCTTACTTGGATGTAGGAAGTAACACTATTTCTTGGACTGGAAATTTTACGGTTGAAATGACGACGTATGTAGGAGTGAAATTATGAAACCTATCTTATTCAATGCTAATGAAAAAACATTTACTACGTATGGCTTAGGCGAAATAGATGCGATTTCTGCAGTCGTTACGAGAGAACGAAACGGTAATTATTCACTCTATATGGAGTATCCGATTAATGGTGAAATGGCGAGTATTTTCGAAAAAGAGATGAAAGTTAAAGCCGATGCGGGAGTTCGTACGAAGAATCAAACGTTCGAAATCAGCCGGATTATCAAAGATACTTCTAGCCGTAAAATCAAGATACACGCTAAACATATCAGTCATAAGACAGAACATTTAGCGGTAAAAGTGAATGCAAAAGTGAATGGTGATGCAACGGCTGCTTTAGTAGCGTGGAAAAATAATTTAATTGGTGATTTTCAGTTTGATGTATGGTCAGATATTACAACGGTTAATAGTACGCAGTGGAATGTTCAAAACATTCAAAACGCTCGATTAGCCCTAGGTGGTGCATCGGGTTCTATCCTTGATGTATGGGGTGGCGAGTATGAATTTGATAATACGACGATTAAACTTCATAAAGAATTAGGAAGAAAAACACCGACTGTATTGGAGTATGGACGGAATATTCTTTCTGCTGAAGCGGATATTGATATCGAATCAACCTATACCGCTATCTATCCTTACACTATTTATACGACTCAAGAAAGTAACGAAGAGAAAATCATTACTTTGCCAGAATTGATTATCGAAGGGGCTTTTGCGAATAATTTTGCTAATAAACGTATTTTAACTGTTGACTTCTCAACAAGTTTCAAAGAAAACGAAACACCTACTGAAGAGAAGCTACGGAAGTTAGCGCAGCGATATGTTAAAAATAATCGTATTGGTGAGCCTAAGATTAAGACGAAAATTTCTTATATCGATTTATCAACTACCTTAGATTATGCAGATATGAAGATTATGGAAGAAGTCGAACTGTGTGACAGATTACCAATTTATTATCCAACAATTGGGATTACGTCTGATAATGCAAAAGTAAATACGATTGAATATGACGTATTGCTTGAACGCAATATTTCTGTTGAGATTGGTTCAGTGGGCACAAGTTTACGAAGTGCGATTGCAGATGACGTGGCAACTCGACTAAATCAGATTGAGAATAGCGTGAAGAAGCAATCGCAGGCGGAGCTACCGCCTTATTTAATTAACGGTAAAGGAAATCGTATTTGGTTTAGCACACCAGATCCTAATATGGAGCATAAAGTTGATGATATTTGGTTTGAACAAAACGGTAAGTATACTCGAATGAAACGCTGGAACGGAGAGATGTGGGAAGTCCTTATAGATACTGAAACATTCGAACTTGAACTAGCTAAGAAATTTAAACAAGTCGAAGACCACCTAAAAACCACCGAAGCCGAAATAGAGAAAATCCACGCACGTAACGAAGAAGAGTTAGAAAAGTTCCGTGAAGAATTGAAATCGTTGGACTTATCAGAAGAAAAAATTGAAGCAATCACTAAGAAAATCAATTTGGAGTTACTAGATTTTGATGCGTTGAAATCACAAATCGAATCGGTGAGAGAGTCCAGTCGTGTCAATGCTGAAATGATTGGTAATGACGGAAAGCCTCGTTACAGTAAGAATATTCTTATCGGAGAGGTTGACCGTAAATTATTATTTACAGATGACCATATTACGATAGAGGCTAATGACGGTGGATTTAAGAAGGGACAGACGTATACGATATCGTTTGAAGCGTTGTGTGAATTGTTAGCGAAAGCGAAAGTTAACTTTAACTTTGGTCGAGAAGCAGTGCGTGGTGTGACGATAACGTTAACGCCAAGTTCAAGCAAGCTGACGACTGTTCAAACAGGCAGTAAGACGGTTGATGTATTGCCTGGTGACTACACTGTTTTGATGACGTCAGGCTGGTATAAACGATATTCGCAAGAGGTGCGAATTGAAAAAGATACTACGATTGATATTTTAACAGAGTATCGTGAAATAGCCGAAGGAAATCGAACTATGGCGTATCAAGGCGAGTGGTCAGAAAATCCAGAATTAATATTAGACGGAGGTGTAAGTTAATGGTAGAAACAGTACCAATGCGAGTACAACATAAGCGAATGACAAAAGCGCAATGGCAAGCAAGTGAGGTGATTTTACTTGAGGGCGAGATTGGTGTTGAAACGGACACTGGTTTTTTAAAGGTCGGTGACGGTACGAATCGGTTTAGTGCGTTGAAGTATTTAACGGGTCCCCAAGGTGAACGTGGTGAACGCGGCTTGACGGGTGCGACGGGTGCAACAGGTTCAATTGGTCCGCAAGGGGCGACAGGTGAACGTGGCGTATCTGGTCCGAAGGGTGATAAAGGAGATAGTCAATACGTTCATATTGCTTATGCGACTATTACCTATCTAGCTCAAGAAAATTCGAGTGTAACATTACAGGCTAAAACGCTCGTGCGTTTTGGCAAAGGTGATAAGTGGTTATACAAAGAACTTGCAGCTGGGACACATCAATTGAATTTACGATTGTTTGGAGAAGACCCAGCAGTTACTATTACTAAAGAAATTCAAAGTATTCAAAACTTTTCGCTAACGGACAGTACGAATAGAACGCATATTGGTATCTATAACGATAATGTTGAGTCGGGCAGTACGGACGCTTCACGCTATACTTGGATTCGAGTTCAGGGTGCTCAAGGAGCAAGAGGTGAGCGCGGGGAACGAGGGGAGCGTGGTCAAAAAGGCGACCCATTGAGATTTGAGGATTTAACACCAGAACAAATCAATCAAATCAGAGCGCAAAATGTTGATTTATCGGGGTATGCGACGAAGGAAGAGTTGCGTAATGTACCCGTTGTGTATACGAGTGCATTAGCTGAAAAAGTTGGATACGATAAGATACGTCCGAATATTGATTATTTTTTAGATGATAATGGTAAATTTGGTACGGTCACAAGCGTTGGTGTTATGCGAAAAGAAGTAGGAATTACTGAATTGATTAATCCATTATCATATGCTGAAAGGGAACATACACATGTAATTAATCAGATAACAGGTCTAACACAAGCTTTAGCAGGTAAACAACCTACTGGTGATTACGTCACAAATGCCACCTTAAACAGTAAGGGCTACGTTACGGAAACGTCCTTAAACAACAAGGGCTACGTCACCAATACTACTTTGAACAATAAAGGCTATGTCACTCAAACTATTCTTAACAGTAAAAATTACCTCACTCAGTCCACTGCTAACACTACTTATGCCACGAAACAAGAATTGCGTAATGTTCAAAGTACACCTGGACCCAAAGGGGCAGACGGGACATCGATTAATGTGCAAGTAGTGACGGCTCCTCCTACGACACAAGCGGAGAACACATTGTATTTAGTGAGGGCGTAAGCGATGACGATGGCAGATTTTAGAAATACGAAGCAAGTGTTTTATGGTGGGAATGAAATTGGAGCTGTTTGGTATCGTGGTGAAAAGATTTGGGAGAAGCCAGAAGAAGATAACGGCGCGTGGGAAGAACTATTTAACGGCACGTTGTCGTTTGCAGGTTCGTTAGTAACGCGTTTACCACAAAATTATTCTCGCTTTATGATTATCGACTCGAACGGTGAACGTCAAGATTTTGATATGCAAGGAACAGATGATAAAACTATTGAAGTTGGAGATTCTCGTTACTATGTTTCACGTACGTCAAGTGGTTTGGTCGTAGATGGCGGTTCTGGCACAACAATTGTCAAAGGTTTACCGAAATGAAGAGGTGATTAAATGCAAATAAAAATTAATCAACGAGATGCGCCTGCTTTAGAATTTAAAGACGGGCGCTATTATTATACGTTCACAGCAACAGAAGAAACATCGAGTGTGGATATTTTTTCCGATTGCTTGGGAGATACTCAATTCAAGAAGATCCAGATTGAGAAGAGTTCAGAGATGACGAGCTTTGCGCCGCCTGAAGTTTATGAAGGAAATTTGTCGGGAATCTTTAAAGATTTAAAAGAAATTAATCTTGAGATGAAAGACACCGAGAGTGATTTTTGGGGCAAGATTAAACTGAATGCACGAGGAATGTTAGAAGAATATCATAACGGGACGTTGTCAGCTGAATTTATGAAAACGGCGAGTGGTATTGAACAACGGCTGCGTAATGCGTTATCGCAGTCGGAAAATCGTTTTACTTCCACAGCGGACGGAATACGTAGAGATTTAACAAACGTTGACGGGCGGATTAATTCGGTGACTTCGACCGTAGATGGGTACAAGCAAACATTAATCAGCACGCAAGCGAAAGTCGATAATCTGAAGATTGGTGGACGGAATCTGTTTCTTAAAACGAAAGATTTCGGCGGAGAATGGTTTAACAAAGGCGATTGGACAATCGATGCAGAAACGTATCAAGGATTGGTTGTTAAAAAACGTAGTGGCTTGTGGCAGGGGATTTCGCAGGCTGTGCCAGTGAAAGTGGGCGAAGTATACACTTTTAGTACCTATGTAAAAACGGATAAAACAGATGAAACAATTAGATTTTATTCAACTCATAACGGCACAGGAAATCCAGCAACGACAGATGTTTCTACTAAGATTTTGCCTGTTTCAGATGAATGGCAACGTGTCAATGTGACGTTCAAAGTGACGAAATCAGGAAATATCTCACCGCGCCTTGAACGGACCAACGAGGGGACGATATGGGTTGCTGGATTGAAATTGGAGCGTGGCAGTATCGCGACTGACTGGACACCAGCACCAGAAGACTTAGTGAGTGGTAGTGATTTCACTACATACAAAAACGAAGTCACAGAAACAGCCGAGGGGCTCACAAGACGTATTGAAGCGACAGACGGTCGTGTGAATCAAATTACTGAAACTGTAGACGGCTTTAAACGTGAGATTACGAATTCGGTAACTGGTAGGATTAATACTGTGATTGAAACTGTGAATGGCGTTAAACGTGAAATTAAAAGTTCTGTAGACGATAGTCTTAGTGAGATGACCCAGAACATCAATGGGTTTAAACGACTTGTTCAAGATGCGGAAAAGAATCATTCTCAGTTAGCGCAAACGGTTAGTGGTTTGGAATCTACCGTTAATAATAATCAAAAAAATATGACCAGCCGTATCACGCAATTGGCAGGTTTGATTGACCAGAAAGTTGCACGTGGCGATTTAGAAGGTATCATTCGCAACAGCGGTGATTCGATTTGGTTAGCAGTTCGTGATAGAGTAACCACTGCAGCAGGTAACTCAAAAATGAGCGGTAGAGAAATCATCAATGCGATTAATGTGACGACAGGTGGCACGTTGATTCGTTCTGGTGATAACAAGCTCATGGTAACACCAACGACTACCTTTATTCAAAATGGGACGATTAAGTCCGCAATGATTGATACGTTGGATGCTAGTAAGATTACAACAGGCACGTTGAATGCAGCAAATGTCCGTGTGATTAATTTGGATGCTGCGAATATCACAACAGGTAATTTAAATACAAGAATTGTGAATGCGATTCGTTTAAATGCCAATCAAATAACGTCTGGAAGTTTAAGTTCGGAAATTGTGAAAGCAATTCGGTTGAATGCCAATCAGATAACGACGGGTTCGTTAAGTGCAGAGGTTGTGAATACGATTCGATTGAATGCGAATCAAATAACGGGTAACCGAGCAGAGTTGATTTCAGCCGGTTTCAATGCAGTGAACGCTAGCCTTCAGTTGGACGGTTCAGGAATCTATGCAAAAGATAATGCAGGAAATTACGCACGTATGACGGGATTACCGGAGTTTAAAACTTACGGAATTGACAATACGTCTTTGACGATGACAAAAGGGCAACTTCAATTCGAATGGGGCAATAAGCCAGTGTTCGCTATCGGAAATAATGTTGTTAAAGACGGTTCGGGTATTCTCTTAGAAAAAAACGCATGGTTTAACGTTATGCAGAAGTCGGATTTAACCGTTGCGACAGACGAATATTACACCGTGCAGAGTGGTGATAGTCCGATTGGAATATTGGAACGGCGTTTCAAAAACTTTAATGCGTCACGATGGAACGAATCCGCAGCTGAATTTAAGCGAATTAACGGTTGGGGTTATGCATGGCCAACGTTACATCCTGGCGACAAAGTGAAGATTAAAGAAGGTTCAAAGACGGTTCTTGGTAAAGAACATATCAGATATGTGTTTAGGACAGAGACGACCGATAATGGTGTTGTGGTGTTTAATTACCGTATTGACGCAGTTGGAGGTTTACATCAAGCATCGGATAGACGGATTAAGCACGATATTTACGATACGCAAGTACATGCGATATCAGAAATTGAAGCATTAAAGTTCAAAGAGTTCAAAATGAATCAAGATAATCGTTATGTGGATATTGGACTTATTGCTCAAGAATCAGGAAAATTGCGGCATAAAGGCGAAACAGAATCCATTGATTTACATAGGGCAGTGATGTTGGCGCTGAAAGGCATTCAAGAATTAAATGAAAAGGTGGAACAATTAAATGGAAGAACAAAAAATTAGTTTGGTAGAAGTAGCGTATTTACAAACGATTGAAGACTTGACGCAAGAAAATAAACAATTAAGAAATAACTTGAATTATACACGATTGGTCAATCAAGAATTATCAAAACAGATAGAAGAACTAACAGCACCAACGAAAGAGGAGGAAAAAGAAGATGTTCAAGAAGAGTTATAACTATTTCAATTCTGAACAAGGTAGACGTGTGGTACAGATTGAAGCCAAAAGTGGGAACCTGCAGATTATTACTGCAGATTTTGATGAATCGCTTTGTGATTGGGATTCACTATCCGAAAAAGAACTCATCGATAAAGCTTTGGAATGGCAATATCGAACTTACATGCAAGGCAAGTTCGTCAACGAAGCAGTGGAAATCACCGAAGCGAAAGCGAAAGAAGTGGCAGAACTAGCTGACAAGCTTAAAGATACGGTGAAAGAATCTGAAGCGGAATTGAAGAAGTTGAAAGAACGTTCTGAATTATCGCAAAGCTCAATTGTTGAAATGACGGAAATGGTGTATGACCATGAAGCACGAATCGCGGCTTTAGAGAGTGGTGATGAAGAAGATGAACCAACTGAAGAAAAAGTTGATGAACCGATTGAAGAGGATAAAGAACACATTGATACAGAAGTTACAATTGAAGGGGGTGAGTGAGATGATAGCAATGTTAATGGCAGTACGAATTGTTGACGGTACGTACACGTTTAAACGTGTACCAAAACTATTGAAAGCACAAGTTGAATCTTGTTTGGCAGACTTGGGATTCAAAGTAGTGGACAATAAGTTAGTTGAAATCGTGGCAGAGGGTTAGTCGAAAGACTAGCCTTTTTATTTTAGATTGGAGTGATGTAATGGATTTTATTTCAGCGTTTCATGCGTTTTTTATCAAACATTTGATTGAAGTATTAGTGCTAGGTTCGTTCTCGTTCATGGGTTGGGCGATTCGTAGATTGACGAAGATTTACGAAAAGCATTTAAATGAAAAACGTGAACAAGTTGTGAAAGAATCGGAAGAACAAGAATTGTTGAAGCAAGGGGTGCTTGCGATATTGCGATGTGAAATTAATAAGTTGTGTTACGAAGTGCGAGACCGAGGCTATATCACCGTGGAAGAAAAACGGGATTTAGACGATATGATGAAAGCCTATACGGCACTGGGCGGTAATGGGCGAACGCATATCATGTATGAGCAAATTGAGAAGTTACCGATAAATTAGAGGAGGTATTTAAATGGAGTTTAACAGTTTACCAATGCAGCCAATTATTACGCTATTTTGTTTGATGATTGGTTATGTTATTAAGCATACACCACGCACAGATAGATTAAATGGCTATATTCCTGTATTTGTTTTAATTATAGGATGTATCATGGGTGGTATTATTGAACCGTCCTTGACAGGTGTGGTGTACGGTGGGTTTAGCGGTTTAGCGTCTACTGGGTTGCATCAGGCGTTTAAGCAACGTATTGGGGTAGAGTAGATTTATTTGAAACAGACGGTGCTATATTCATGGTGCTGTCTGTTTTATTATATAGAATCAAAGTGTAGAAATGTGCTATAATTGTTAATGGAAATATTGGAGGGATACTATGGATAGTGATAATCATATTTTTGTAGGGAAAATAAGTGATGAAATAAGTAAATTATTAAATGTTGAATTACCCACTAAATTAGTTTTCAAACATTCTGAGGGTTTGCGAAAACATGTGGAAAGACGACACCCTGAAGCGATAAAATATCTGAGTGTATTAGATGAAATATTGAATAATCCGGATTTTGTCGGGGTTGGTTCCGATAAAGATAATTTATCGCTAGAATTCGTTAAAGAGTTTGATGACAATGTATTAATGGCATTAAAGTTACATACTAACAAAGAATTTTATTATATTCCTTCAGTTTATCCAATTACTGAAAAGAAATTAAAAAATCGTACTTTTAGCGGAAGGTTAAAAAGATTTGACAAAAAATGGGAATAAGCCTATACTGTGTAGTATAGTATAAATAGTTGAGGGCAGAAAGGGCTCCTGCCGCACCTGAAAGGGTATCTGAGATGTTGGGGTGCCGACCAACCAATTATTTATCCAATATTTCCATTAAGACATCCTATTACTGGGGTGTCTTTTTTGTATGCAGAAAGGAGTTGAAAATATTGTTTGAAACAATCGTTGAATTAATCATTAAACACGCAAGGAATATTTATCCTAGCGTGTCGATAGCGCAATTTATACTTGAAAGCGGATTGAAGCCAGATAGTGGTTCACTATCTAAATTAGCAGATGCACCGAATTATAATTTATTTGGTATTAAAACACATGACGGATACAAAGGAAAAGTAGCTGTATTTAATACACAAGAAGATGACGGTACAGGGAAGTTGTATACAATTAAGGCAAAATTCAGAGCGTATGATAGTCATGAGGATTCTGTTATCCACCACGAAGCAATGTTTGATACAGAATTTAGCAAAACGTATTATGCGTACGTGTTAAGTGCAAAATCAGCTAGGGAGCAAGCAGGGTATTTAGAAGGTACTTATGCGACTGATACAAGGTACGAAGAAAAATTAATTGAATTAATAGATAAATACAACTTAGAGAAATATGACACTAATTTTAGAAAGGGTGAAGGAGTAATGAGTAAAGCATTAAAAGCCATTGAATGGTTTGAAAGTAAAAAAGGTAAAGTAACGTATTCAATGGATTATCGAAATGGTCCAAATAGCTATGACTGTTCGTCATCAGTTTATTCTGCATTGATTTATGCTGGTATTCTTCCACGAAATACATGGTTAGGGAATACTGAAACCTTGTATGCGTTGGAAGGCAAGCTGTTGATACCGATTAGTCGTAGTGAGATTAGAAAAGGAGACTTGTTTGTTTCTGGTGTAAAAGGTCAGTCACTAGGTAGTGGTGGGCATACTGGAATGGTGTACAGTCCTACGCAAATTATCCACTGCAATTATTATGATAATGGTATTACGATTACGCAAATTGACGGTAGAAGTGGAACACCATTGCATTTTTACCGGATAAAAGATAGCGGCTCATCTGCTGATTATAAAACGATTGCACCGACCACATATGAATGTACTATCGACAGTTTGCGTGTTCATTCTGATACGATTGGCACAGCGTCTGTTGTGGATACGTTGAAGAAAGGTGATACTAAAATCATTGACCGTATTTATACAGCGAATGGTTACGAATGGGCTAGTTATATTTCCTATAAAGGTGATAGACGTTATTTCCCAGTTAAAACAACTGACGGTAAGCGAGTATTTGCACAAGTAGCGAGTACACAAACAAAATTACCAGATAAGCCAGCTGCCACAATTTCGCAAGAGACTGGTAAAGCCAAGGTGTTGGATGATGATTATGACTTAGTGATTAATGGTGTGGAGTGGAAGTTGGTTAGGAAGTAGTGAAGTGGAAATAATAAGTAGAGTTTGGTCATATTATTTTATATTACTCCATGATATAATTTAAATCGTGGAACTTCTTCTTATTTAGAGGAGGTGTGTAATGAACCTACAAACCATTTTAACAATCTTGTTAACTGCAATTCAGATTGTAAAAGAGCTAGCTCATTTCTTCAAAAAAGAAAATAAGTAGATGGTTTTTAGATTGCTTCTGTAAATAATTAAAACACTTTTAAAAATAAACATAAGAAGCCGATGTGGGAAAATCGGAAGTAGGTTCCATAAAGTATGTTTTAGCGAGGGGTCTGTCCCTCGTTTTTTTTATTGCATACAAAAAAGCCCCTGAACTGGGGCTTTTAGGCGGTGACAGGGAGCGAGATAAGAGCTTGGGAAGGTCTCTTAAACTATGTTCACCGGAGGGAAATGAACCTACATTTCCTGTTAACTGCACCCTTATTATAGCACTACCTATATAAAAATCAACTAATTTTATTGATGAAAAATAGTAATTTTCAAAAGTGCTAATTAATAAGGTAAGATATGTACTTGTGAAATAAAAAAATAACACGCTGGCAGGCATGCTTTTTTTGAATACGTAATTGAATACGTTTTTTGACATTTTGTGCTTTTTAATGGCGTTTATTATTCTTTTGAAATGTTGTTTTATCAACGTTTGTCATTTAGTATAAGTTCATATAATGTGCATACGTCGAAGAACGTGGTAGATAATCAGCTACTTATACAAGTTAACAATCCTATTAAATCCGGGATTGTTAACTTGTTTTTTTCTTTTATTTTAACTAATATGGTGAATGATAATATTAAATAATTTGGATTTCGATTTTGAAGTCATTAGATTTTTAGGTTCTTGATTATAGAGAGAAATTTTTTATATGTCATTAAATTCAACTATTGATAAAATAAATCAAATTGAAAGGGAGAAGAACATGAACAAAGTTGCCAAACTAAGTCTTTGTATCGCAGCACTTTTATTACTAGGTGGTTGTTCACAGGAACAAAAACAGGCGAATCAAGAAACAACAGTAGTGAGTACATCGCAAGAAACAGGACAGTCGGTTGCGACTTATACCAATTTAGATAGCAAGAGTAGTGTGGAAGAAGTGAAAACATTATTGTCTGCACATTTGGATAAAGAGAGTGTGGAATCATTCTTTAAATTAGTCAATGAGTACAACGAAATCGTCAATTCGGTTGGTTTACAGGGAGAGTTTGCTCCTTTTATTAAAACAGAGTACGATGTTGAAACAATAAGTAAATTATGGAATGCCAAGCATAGTGATTTTGTAGGTACAAACTGTCGGATTAACTCGTATGTCTTATTGAAAAACAACATTGAAATTCCTAAAATTACAAAAGATGATGCACTGCTTTTTATTGATAATGATGCCATTGATAATGGAAAATTGTTTAGTGCTGAAGACAAAGAAGACTTTAATCGCTTGTTCTCAAGAGTGCAAACAGAAAAGACGACAGATGTGAGCATTCATGCAGCAAAAATGGAGCAATTTCTGTCGCAATTCAAGTTTAGCGATAATGCAAGAATGTTGTCGGTTGTTTTACATGATAACTTAGACGGAGAATCGCTTTTTATTGGGCATGTTGGTGTATTAGTTCCAATGAATGACGGATTTCTATTTGTAGAGAAACTTTCCTTTGAAGAGCCGTATCAAGCCATTAAATTTAAAACTAAAGAAGATTGTTACCAGTATTTGTTGACGAAATATGCAGATTATACAGGTGAGGGATTAGCTAAACCGTTTATTATGGATAATAATAAATGGGTGCACTGACATAAGGTGGATAAAAAGAATTATTTAACAGGCAACGGTATATTTATATAACTATTACCAGTTGCCAATTCTTTTTAGTCTTGCACTTCAAATTTTTTGGAGAGAATGCTATACTAAAACTATCAAAATTTGAAAGCGATATATTTGTTAATGATGCTGGAATAGGGGTATAAGATGAAACGATTTTTGAGATTGATAGTATTGATGTGCGTGTCCATATTTTCTATTTTAACGCTGACGCAAAATGTTAAAGCGAATCAGTGGGATTATTCGTTTTTAGATATTCTTGAGCCAACTGGAGAGAAACAAATGATACTCGGAGAATTCGATTCATTAGGTCGAGCAACTTCTGCTCATATTCAATTACAAGATAAAGATGAACCGACTAAAGAGCGAGAACCACGTATCAATTTTGACCCACAAGGTTGGCATAACTATAAAATGGCTTATAGTAGCGAGGGTAAGAAAGCCTATCTATTTCATAGAGGTCATCTTATCGGTTATCAGTTTAGTGGCTTGACCGATGAGGGTAGAAATCTTGTTCAATTAACTGCTTGGACGAATATTGGAAATTATGACGGTACAGATGACAGTAACCCCGAGGGAATGCTCTACTACGAAAATCGTTTGGATAATTGGCTGGCACTTCATCCGAACTATTGGTTAGATTACAAAGTAGTGCCGGTTTATACGGATGATGAACTCGTGCCACGACAAATAGTTCTTCAGTATGTTGGTATTGACGATGAGGGAAATCTTCTTCCAATAACGCTTGGAAGTGATAAGGAATTTTCTGATGAATATGGAATTACAACAGTAACACTGGAAAACTATTCTCAAAATGCTATTATTGATTATTTAACTGGAATGGCTGAACCGTCACTTGTGCCTACTGATACAGAGGCTCAAGATGCCAATAGCAATGCTGAAGTAGAATCGCATCTAGCTGAAGTGGTGCATATCGCACGGCGTGGTAAAGCAGATGTTTACTGGTACTCTAAGGATAATATGCCAAGAAATACTAATTTTTCAAAAGTAATTGAGATGTCTGAGGCTGATGCTTTAGCAATTGGCAAGCGGCATACTTCCAAAGAGTAGTAAAATTAAGATAGCGAATAAACAGGAGTTCGTAAGGAGCTCCTGTTTTGCTGTGTAAAACAGTTCAAGACAAAAATATGCCGGCTATCAAGGAATAATGATTGTAGAGACAATAAAACAGTTAAGAAACTACATTTCGGATAAAACGTATTTCTTAACTGTTTCTAAATTTATTCTAATCGTGCTTTCCATTCTTGTCTAAGAATGCCGTATTTAATTGAATCGTAGTAGACATCTTCCCAGAATCTGACTTTTCGAATTTGAGCTTCTTTTGTCATACCAATTTTTTCAGCGACTCGCATCATACGTTGATTGCCACTCCAAGTAGTTAAACCTATATGTTCTAATTTTGTAATAGTGGAAAAAATATACTCTATCCAAAGAAGTAATGCTTGAGCACCATACCCTCCACTCCAATAATTGCAATCAAAGATAATAATGCCGATTTCTAGCCATCTAGTTTTTTCATTTTCCCAGTAATAAGAAACCATACCGATTGGCTTTTCTGAAATGAAAATTCCTTGGACTGAAGATGAACTTAGAAAATGATATACATTAGATTGTTTAAAAGAATCAAAGGTAGCAAATGCTTTATAATCGTCAAAATAAGGTGCGTCCCATTTTTTCCATTCAGGAGAGTGCTCTCTATAACCGATTTCCCAAATGTGTTTGAGATTTAGCTCGGTAAAGGGTTTTAATTTTATTATTTCATTCATTGAAGTTTTCTCCTTTTCCTAGGTCCAAGCAGTTGAAAAGAACATCGTTTTCACATAGCTATTGAAGTGCTTACTCACTTATATAATATCCAGGATAGATGTCTACGTTCATAAGATGTTTTCCTGTGGTGCATGTTAAACTATGTGTTGTACGAAGTTTATTTTTAATAACTTTACGATAGCATATTAGAAAGAGGGTAGTCAAATTTTTCTGGGCGTTTTAAGTATATTTTGTTGCCAACGATTTTTTTGTGATGTATATTATACATATACAGAAAAAAGTAATATCGTGGTGTTGGTTATTTTGATATAAATGGTAATTTATGAATTTTGTATTTTCGATCATGATAATATCTTTAATTCAGTAACCGCTATATCATAGATTAAATATTACGTAAAAGACGAGTATAATGAGGTGAGTTGTACTATCAAGTGTATTATATTGTTAATGTGAGGTCATTGAAATCCAAAAGGGGAATCAATGCAAAGCGGTAAAAAATATTAAGAATTATGGGGTTCGTCATACTTGTTAGTTATTATTTCAATTGTTAATTATGTATTATTAATATTTAAGTAAGGAGAAGTATTTATATGAATATAAAAAATCTAGTTTCTTTAGTCGTATCCGTTGGACTACTCAGTGTTGCTATCCATAATTTCTCGAGAAATTTGTCGCCAGTGCTACTTTGTTTAAATATTGTTGGGCTAATCCTATTACTGCTAATTACATTTGCTAATGTGAAGAAAATAATTTCTAAATAAAAAGGGGAGAGTTTGGTTGCATGACTAAGCTCTCTTTTTAGGTTAGAATGACTATATTGAGAACGTTTTTGAAAGGTAGTAAAATAATAGTAAGTGAAAGGAGATTAGGTGTAATGCGTGACAATACATATATCTTAACAGTTGTTATTCCTGCTTATAATGTTGAACGCTATATTGCGAGTGCGATTGATTCGCTATTCGATAGTGATGTACGTTATTGGAAATGGTTTGAAGTTTTAGTTATCAATGACGGTAGTACAGATAAAACGGTCGATATTATTAAGGAATGTATTGAGCAATTGCCAGGTGCGTCAGTTCGCTTAATTTCGAAAGAAAATGGTGGTCATGGCTCTGCCATTAATTGCGGAATTGCTAATGCGAAAGGTAAGTACTTTAAAGTGCTGGATGGTGATGATTGGGTGGACACTGCTGCTTTTGAAAATTTATTAGATGCTCTAAGTAATACTGATGTTGATATGGTGGTGACCGATTTTTCATTAAAAAACCCCACGTATAGACAGTCCACATTAAAACAACCACTGGACAGTGCCATAGCCAGAATCGAGCAGTCTATTCTCCCAACTAAACGTTTAGCGATGCATAGTTTGACCTATAAAACGTCCATTTTGTCAGAAAATCACATTCAATTAACAGAGGGGATTTATTATGTCGACATGGAGTACAGCCTTTTCCCAATGCAATATGTTAAGAGTTGGCTCTATCTTCCTTTAAATGTGTATCAATATTTATTTGGACGAGCAGGGCAAAGTGTACTGCTTGAATCTTTGGTAAAAAATGCTATTCACCATTTACAAGTGCTGACAAATATTTTGGATTTTTGGGAAAATTTACCGTCTGTATCACTTAGAGCAATGACAGAAGATATTATTGATTCAATGATAGATATACAAATGCTGATTAATAAACATTCGTCCAATAAAGAAATATTGGAGCAGCAAACAGAACAACTAATAAATCGTTATCATTTGGATAAGCGTAATGATTGAAATATGTAAATTAACTTTTCACAAAGCATTCCATTTCATTGACATTCTCTTAGAAAAGAACTAAAATAATAATTGTGTGAATACACAGAATGGTTGATTTAATTTCATCTATTTGAAAATAACATATAAATAATGATACGGAGGTGACTCATATGGACTTTATGTCGTACGCCTTCGCAATCGTTACTTTAATTATCGGTTTCGTTTTAGGCGTTTTCATTCAAAAGAAAAATGATGAAAAAAAGGTTGACGGAGCAAAAGCAAATGCTGAGGCTATCGTTGATGCTGCGATTCTTCAAGCTCAAACATTGAAACGAGAAGCGTTGTTTGATGCTAAAGAGGAAAATTTAAAGTACCGAAATGAAATAGAACAAGAATTAAAAGAACGTCGGAATGAAGCGAATAAGTTGGAAAATCGCTTAATTCAAAAAGAAGAGAATTTAGACATTAAAAGTAATAATCTCGACAAACGTGAATTAAATCTTGAAACAAAAGAATCAGAATATACGAAACGAAAAGAAGCGTTAGAAACAAAAGAAGCACAAGTTCAAGTATTGATTAATGAGCAACAAGCAGAATTAGAACGTGTAGCAACTTTATCTCGTCAAGAAGCTCGTGATATTATCATGACTGAAACAGAAGCAGAACTTTCAAGCGAAATTGCAGTATTAGTAAGAAATGCTGAACAAAAGGCAAAAGATGAAGCTGACCGTAATGCTAAGAGTATTATTTTACAAGCAATTCAAAAGAGTGCAACTGATTTAGTAGCTGAAAATACAGTGACAGTCGTTCATTTGCCAAGCGATGACATGAAAGGGCGAATTATCGGACGTGAAGGACGTAATATTCGCACATTGGAAAGTTTGACAGGGATTGATTTAATTATTGATGATACTCCTGAAACGATTGTATTAAGTGGTTTTGATCCAATTCGTCGTCAAATCGCAAAAATTGCACTTGAAAAACTAATTCAAGATGGACGTATTCATCCTGCACGTATTGAAGAAATGGTTGACCGTGCGAGAAAAGAATTAGATGAAAAAATTAGGGAAATTGGTGAAGAAGCAACATTTGATGTTGGTATTCATTCTTTACATCCTGATATCATTAAAATTTTAGGACGTTTATCATTTAGAACAAGTTATGGGCAAAATGTTTTAAAACATAGTATTGAAGTGGCTAAGTTGGCTGGTGTAATGGCTAGCGAATTAGGTGAAGATATTGCAATGGCAAAACGTGCCGGTTTATTACATGACTTAGGAAAAGCATTAGATCATGAAATTGAAGGCTCTCACGTTGAAATCGGAGCTGAAATCGCAAATAAATATAAAGAACCTGAGATTGTAGTGAATGCAATTGCAGCTCATCATGGGGATACCGATCCAACATCTGTTATCGCAGTATTGGTAGCCGCAGCTGATGCTTTATCTGCAGCTAGACCAGGTGCACGTAGTGAGTCGCTTGAAAATTATATTCGCCGTTTAGAAAAACTAGAAGAAATTTCTAATAGTTTTGACGGTGTATCGCATAGTTTTGCAATTCAAGCAGGTCGTGAAGTTCGTGTAATGGTTAAACCACAACAATTAAATGATGCACAAGCAGCGAAAGTTGCACGTGACATTCGTAATCGTATTGAATCCGAGATGAATTATCCTGGAAATATTAAAGTAACGGTGATTCGCGAAACGCGTGTTGTCGAATATGCCAAATAGATTAAATGTATAATAAAATATGCCACCTATCAAAAATCTGATAGGTGGTTTTTTTGAAATTCACTAGGAGTGCAGCCGACAATTTCCTTAAAAATGCGACCAAAGTAACTTTGAGATGGATATTGAAGATAGTTAGAGATTTGTCCTATTGAGAAATCAGAGAAGGTAAGCATGTTTTGGGCAGCATGAATACGTTCGTAATGTATGGATTTACTAATTGTATATCCAGTATATCTATGAAACTGTCGCATGAGATGTTCCTTGCTTATTTCCAATGAATCTGCAATATCTTGTATGGAAAAGGGCTCGCTAATGTGATTTCTAATATATTGTTTAGCTTTTTTAATGTAAGCAGGAGTATTTTCACTTTTCTTTAAATTATTTACTTCATCTATAAAAGTATGGACAGCATGTTCCATTACAGCTAAGAAACTATCTACATCATGACATTCTGAGATTCGTTGCAAAAATAGGTCATTTAGATTATATGCAGTATATGAATCAACGCCTCCTCGAATTGCAGCCCTGGCAAAAAGTGAAATCCCTATCACACATTGATATTCTAGAGATTTTGAAAAGCTGGTTGATAATTGCCCCAAACTTTGCTGAGTAGAGTATTCAGCAGTCTTTAAATAAGCATCTAAATCACCATTGCTTATGGCAATCATCATTGCAATTTCGTTGGCATAGGGAGTATGTTCGCGATTGTACTCAGAATTATATAGCTGATATTCCGATAGGAATGAAGAAGGAAAATTTGTCTTTGACGCTTTTTGAAAATGTTCATCCTTATTAACTAGCGAATTTTTTTCACGTTGAAGATATTCTATGTAATTTGATCTTAATTGAGAAAGTTTTGTATACATAAAATAGTACCACCTTACTGCTTTTGAAATCATTATATTTATAATTATATCATTATAATGATATAAAGTGAAAGGGCTTTTTCGTAAAATCTAAACATAAAATAATTTATCATTTTAAATAAATTTGCTGGAGGAAGAAATTATGGAAAAGAATCACATTGTATCAGATAAATTGCCTTGGTATAAGGCTTTAGCGTGGTCAACAAGAGGAGTATCTTTATCTTGTAATATAATTATAACAGGATATTTGACATATTATTGCACGAATATTTTAGCTATGTCTGCTTCATTGGTAGGTACAATTTTATTAGTTAGTAAATTATTTGATGGTGTCACAGACTTGATTGCGGGATATATAATAGACAACACGAATACAAAACTTGGTAAGGCAAGACCATATGAAGTATCAATTATTTTTGTTTGGTTAACTACATTACTGATGTTTTCCTGTCCAGATTTAGGCATAGTTGGAAAGTCAATTTGGATTTTTGCAACGTATACGTTAGCTAATTCAGTCTTTGCTACACTTTTGAATGCATCAGAAAGTGTATATATTAGTAGAGCAGTGAAAAGCGATATGGCAAGAAATATTTTGGTCTCTGTGAATGGTATAATAATCATGTTTGGTTCAGTACTTGTATCAACGGTATTTCCAATTCTCATGGGAACTCTTGGAACAAGTTCTGGTGGGTGGCAGAAGATGATTGCAATTTTCGCATTGCCTCTAGGGATAATTGGAATAGGAAGATTTTTGTTTGTAAAAGAACGTACAGATGTTGTTGCTGCACAAAATCAGGGAGTAGACATGAAAACACTGATTAATGCTTTAAAGAGTAATAAGTTCATATTTTTACTTTCAGGTGCGGTACTATTGTATAATTTTATTAATAGCCTTGGAACTGTAGGAACTTATTATTTTCAGTATATTGTTGGAGATGTTACAAAGGCTAGCGTAGTTGGACTAATCTCTCTTATTACTCCTTTTGTATTGATTTTTATGCCTGCTATATTGAAACGACTATCTTTCTCAAAAGTAGTAAGTGCAGGTGCTGTTCTAGGTATTTTTGGAAACGCAATCAAAGGACTGGCTGGTGCTAACATGGGACTTATCATTGTTGGAAATCTCCTAGGTGTCTTAGCAGCGCTTCCGTTATCTTTCTATGCACCTGTAATGGTTATCTCTTGCATGGATTACAGTGAATGGAAGAACGGAGATAGAGTAGAAGGTGCATTTTCTGCAGTTAATGGATTTGCAAGCAAAGTAGGTGCGGGTTTATCAAGTATAATAACAGGATTTGTTATGGGCACAGCAGGATTTGATGGAACTTTACCTGTTCAGTCTGCTGCAGCGAATAATGCTATTGTAGCATTATATAGTTGGATTCCAGCTGTATTTTTTGTTGTAATAATTGTGCTCATGAAATTCTATACGTTAGATGATATGATGCCACAGATTAGTGCTGACTTAGAGGCTAGACGTAATCAGTAATGATGTGAAAGGAAAGTAAAATGTTTAATAAAAAATGCAAATTAACAGATGAACAGATTAATGCAAAGGCAGAAGGTTATCTTAGCAAAATGTCTCTTAAAAATAAGGTGATGTTTTTAAGTGGAAATTGGAAAATGCTTAGAGACAGTATAAAGTATAAAAGAACGTATAATCCTGTGCCTATAGAATCGCATGGTAATAGGAAATTAAAAATTTCGCCAATTGCATTTACGGATGGACCACGTGGAGTTGTAATGGGAAACTCAACCTGTTTTCCAGTTTCAATAGCAAGAGCTGCAAGCTTTGATAGAGAACTGGAAAGAGAAATTGGTGAAGCAATAGGAAAAGAAACAAGAGCTCAGGGAGCAAATTATTTTGCTGGAGTTTGTATTAATCTGTTGATGCATCCGGCTGGTGGCCGTGCCCAAGAGTCTTATGGAGAAGACCCGTACTTAGTAGGAGAGATGGGAGCGAAACTTGTTGCAGGAGTGCAAAAGCATAACGTAATGGCATGTGCAAAACATTATGCTGTCAATAATATGGAAAATCGTCGTTTCTATGTGGATGTAGATTGTAGTGAGAGAACTCTGCGAGAGGTCTATTTACCACATTTTAAAAAGTGTATTGATGAAGGCTGTGCATCATTAATGGGCTCTTATAATCGTTTTCGTGGAGTTCAGGCTTCTGAATCTAAACATTTACTTACTACAATTTTGAGAGATGATTGGGGATTTGAAGGATTTACTATTACTGACTTTATTTTTGCTCTGCGTGATGGAAGCAAGGCAATTGAAGCAGGAATGGATATGGAAATGCCGCTTCCGGTACATTTTGGTTTAGAACTTAAGCGTGCTGTGGAACAGGGGAAACTAGATGAGAAGGTAATTGATCAAGCGGTTCTTCGAGTTTTAAAGACACAGCTTATATTTGAGAACACAGAAGACCCAATGGAATATAACAAATCACTTGTCTCTTGTGAAGAGCATATAGCGCTTGCTAAAAAAGCTGCAGAGGAATCAATGGTTCTTTTAAAGAACAGCAATAATGTATTACCACTGCCTTCAAATCTTAAGAAATTGTTAGTAATTGGGCATTTAGCTGTCCAGGCGAATACAGGAGATCATGGAAGTAGTAATGTATATCCTAAATATGTTGTAACTGCTTTGCAAGGAATCCAAAAAGTACTAGGGGAAAAGACAGAGGTAATTCATGTTAATGAAGACGAGCTTGATAAAATTGAAACAATTGCTCCTAATTGTGATGCAGTTATAGTGATAGCAGGAAATGATTACAATGATGAGGGCGAATATGTAATGCCAGATAGTGATATTAATTCACCTGCACTAATGGCTCAAGGCTATTTCAATAATGGAAATAAGCTTATAGGAATGCTTATGAGCAAAGTAGCAAATAAAAGTAATAATACCTCTTATACATCTGATGATGGAAAGCCTGTTGGAGGAGACAGAAAGTCATTATCTTTAAGACAAACAGAAATTAATGCAATTAGAGTAGCTGGAAAGTTAAATAAGAATACTATAGTAGCATTGGTTAGTGGAAGTATGATTCTTACGAATGAATGGGAGGATAGTGTTTCTTCAATTTTATATAGCTGGTATTCAGGTATGGAAGGGGGAAGTGCCCTTGCTTCAATTCTTTTTGGTGACGTGAATCCATCTGGAAAACTTCCATTCTCAATACCGAAGGAAGAAAAACATTTGCCAGAAATTGATTTCTTCAAAGCTAATAATATTTACTATGAGTATGATCATGGGTATCGTAAGCTTGATAGAGATGGTCATAGACCAGCGTATCCTTTTGGTTACGGATTAAGCTATACGAAGTACGCATATGGAAACGTATGTGCGAAGACAGAATGCAATAAAGTATTAATAGAAGTGCCAGTAAAAAATGTAGGTAATCGAGATGGGAGCGAAATTGTTCAGGTATATGTATCTGTTCCAAATTCTAAGGTGGAGCGTCATATTAAAGAGCTAAGAGGATTTTCTCGCGTTAAATTACAAGTTGGGGAAGAGAAAAATGTTGTAATTGAGATTCCGTTAGAAGAATTAAAATATTATGATGAGAATTCTAATTCTTGGATATTAGAACATACAGAATATGATTTTTTAGTAGGTCCAAGTGCCGATGAACGAGTGCTGAAAACTTTCAAACTGGAAATTTAGCAATTGTTAAAATCCAATTTTTAAAATGTCATAAATATTTAGAGGGATATAAGGAGATAAAATAATGGCTGATAAGGAATATATTGCTTATAAAAATCCAAATCTTACTGTTGAAGAACGAACTAACGATCTGTTAAATAGAATGAGCGTTAAGGATAAACTCGCACAGTTGACTCAGGTATGGGGGCTGGAACAGATGGTCAATATAGGTGAAAAACACTTCTGCGAGAGACGGTAGAGAGGTAGAACATCAACGTTGGGGAAGTGACACACGCCCGAGTAGAGAACTTAAAGGATTTAAAAAGTGATGATTCCTAGTGGTAAGACAGATACAGTCACTTTTAGTATAGGTTCACAAGAACTTAAGTATTATAGTACAGCAAAACAATGTTATGTACAGGATGCAGCAACCTTTGAGCTGTGGGTTGGAAGTGACAGCACTGCAGATTTGAAGGCAGAGTTTGAAGTGACAGAGTAATTAAATGTTATGAAAATTATAAAAAGGAGTAAATAATTATGTCAAAATTTCCTAAAAACTTTCTATTAGGTGCTGCTACTGCAGCTCATCAGGTGGAAGGTAATAATACAAATTCTGATTGTTGGGCACAGGAACAAATGCCACATTCTACGTATAAAGAAAGAAGTGGTATTGCCTGTGATCATTATAATCGCTATGCTGAAGATATTAAACTAATGAAGAATGCGGGACTCAACGCGTATCGATTCTCTATTGAATGGGCTCGAATTCAACCGGAGGAAGGTGTATTTGATGATAATGTAATTGACCATTATCGTAATGTAATTCAGACATGCCGTGAAAATGGATTGGAACCAGTAGTAACATTATTCCATTTTTCTTCTCCTATTTGGATTATTCGTAAAGGTGGTTGGGAGGCTGATACGATTGTTGAGGATTTTGAAAAATATGTTACCTATGTCATAAAATCACTAGGTAGTGAACTTACTTATGTATGCACCATCAATGAAGCTAATATGGGACTTCAGGTTGCTGCGATTTCTCGTCAATATATGAAGATGATGCAGCAGGCAGCAGAAGCAGCTACATCTGGTCAGGATGATGGTAAAATTCAAATGGGATTAAATTTAGAGGCAATGATGGAAAATATGAAATTTCAAGCAGATGAGAACGAGGCGATATTTGGAACTTCTCAGCCACATTGCTTTAATCTTGGAGGAAGTGAGCATAGTGACATGTTGACCATGCAATGCCACCAGGCTGCAAAAAAAGTTATAAAGTCTATGTATCCAAATATTCAAGTGGGACTTACATTAAGTCTTCATGATTTTCAACCCGTGGATGGCGGAGAGGCGCTTGCCAAAGCAGAATGGGAAGAAGAATTTACTCACTATGTACCATTCATTCAAGATGATGATTTTCTTGGCGTGCAAAACTATACTCGTACCTTAGTTGGACCTGACGAAGATTTGGGAGTTCCAGAGAATGCTGAGCGTACTCAAATGGGGTATGAGTATTATCCTCAAGGGTTGGAGAATGTTATTCGTGCTGTAGCAAAAGATTTCAAGGGTAATTTGATTGTTACGGAAAATGGTATTGCTAGCGCTGATGATTCCCGTAGAATGAATTTTATTCAGACTGCCACAGATGGAGTGGTTCATTGTATTGAGGATGGAATTCCAGTGAAAGGCTATTTCTATTGGAGCCTTTTAGATAATTTCGAGTGGCAAATGGGGTATCAGATGCAGTTTGGTCTTGTTTCTGTAAATCGTGATACAATGGAACGTTCTCCAAAGGAAAGTCTTGGCTATCTCGGAAGTTTGTTGAGTATGTAATTTTTAATATTAGATTGGGACAGGGCAAAAAGTCCATAAATTTTAACAACTGGAATTAAAGATGCTAATTTAACAACAATCTTATCCTTCGATTTTTTAGAATTTACGACTTTTCCCCCTCAATCTAACATCATACGGAGTGAGAATAAAATGATAAAACCAGCAATACTATTTCAAAATCATATGATTTTACAGCGGGAGAAGAATATTTCAATTTGGGGCGAATCAGAGCCTGGAGCGACGGTTGCCATTACGATTCAAGGGCAGACAGCGAGCGACATTGCCGATGATAGTGGTAAGTGGTGCGTCACTTTGGCACCGCTACATACTTCTTTTTCTGAAATCGTTGTTATTAGCGCAGGAAATGAGGTTATAGAATGGAAAGACGTTCAAGTAGGTGAAGTCTGGCTTGCTGCTGGACAGTCCAACATGGAGTTTTTCATGCGATATGACGCAGATTTTCCTGTAGAAAAAGAGACCTGTACTAATCATAATATCCGTTTTTTTGACTATCCTGAGGTTTCTTATCTAGGACAAATTGACGAGGCTGATTACGGAAAGAATTTTGCTCAGTGGAGAAAAGCTATCCCGGAGGATTTAAAATGGTTTTCCGCTGTGGGGTACTACTTTGCCAAGGAAATTCAAGTGAAGTATGATTGCCCTGTGGGGATTATAGGCTGTAATTGGGGCGGTACCCCCGCTTGTGCCTGGATGAGCGAGGAAGCGATTCGTGAAGGAGGCGGACAGATATATCTAGATGAATATCAAAAAGCTATTGCCAATTTGGATTTAGCAAGCTATAATGCCGAATTTGAAATCAATCCCGCTTCTTGGAAGGTAGATCCATTTATGGATACCGTCTCTGATATGCTGATGCAGGGAATGCCTTTTTCAGAAATTATCAAGACCCTTACTGGACAGGAAATTGATATGAGTACCTTCGATTTTTCTGCACAAATGCCAGTGATTGGACCAAAAATCGAGACAAGGCCTTGTGGTCTATATGAAAGCATGCTGTGTCAGGTTGCTCCTTATGGAATTCGAGGGTTCTTATTTTATCAAGGAGAGTCGGATGGGGACAAACACCCTGAGCTTTACGAAACATTGTTCCCGGCATTGATACGCTGCTTTCGTCACCTTTGGCAGGATGAATTACCGTTTCTATTCGTTCAGTTGGCACCTTTCGGTCAATGGATGCAGTGCGTAGGCGAATCTTATGTCACTATTCGAAAGGCACAGCATCTAGTATCTCAGACCGTTTCTGGTACTGGTATGGCAGTTATCTCAGATATTGGCATGGAGTGGGATATTCACCCAAAGAAAAAGCAGCCAGTGGGTTACCGACTAGCGTTGCAAGCTATGGCGAAGGTTTATGGGGAGGATATTTTATGTGAAGCTCCAACGCTGACCAGGCTAGAAAAGTTTGATGAAAAGCTGATTATGCATTTTGAAAATACTGGCGATGGGCTATATCTTGCTGGGAATACTCCTGATGGAGTCGAAATATCCCCTAATAAGCTGGGAGGTCTAAGACTTCTGACAAATGCTGGATACTTGAATATGGAAGAAATAACAGCAAAAGCTCAAGGAGATACTGTTATTCTGGAGGGGTTACCTATTCAGAACATTTCATATATCACCGCAGAACTGGGTTGCACCGGTTGGTATCGGGTCAATCTCTACAATAGTGCAAAAATTCCTGCAATGCCAGTAAGAATCTCACTATAGTAAAACAGATGTGACTTTTTTAAGAATTGAAGTTTAGACTAGGAATTACTATTTAGAATTTTAGAAAAAATGTGTACAGCAGTGACGTGTGAACTGCTTATTACTTAGGGCTTTGTATTTTCAGTTTTAAATTGAAAGTACGAGCCTTTTTTTGTATCTATGTTACATCTCAAAGGCTTCATGATGTTATATCTTGTATTTCCACTGAAAAACATTTCCAAATCGTGATTAAAGCAATGTTTGGGAAATATTAGAATGCGACGAGTGTGGAGGCATTAGTAATAAGGATTTAATTCAATAATAAGAATGAATGCTTATGGTGAAACAAGAAGAAAAGTATTGCTGAATGAGCGTAGAAATTCAGTTTTATGGAATTTTGACCAAACTTGATGTATAATACAATATAGTGTGAGTGAGAGCGTTTTGCCTTGAATCACTGGAGAAAAAAGCGACGGAGTGCACGAGCACTCCTAGCATTTTACGAAGTGGACGTCAAGGCAGCTCGAACGAGCCTGAATACAACATAGTGTGAGCGAGAGCATTTTGCCCAAGTGAGAAAAGGAGTGACGTAACAATGGAACAGTTAATTGAATCATTTATTGATTATCTGACAAATGAACGCCGATACTCTGACCATACTGTGACGGCATATCGAAAAGATTTATACGATTTTTATCAATTTCTCGAGCAGACAGGTGATACTAGTATCCATTTAATTGATTATCAAGATATGCGTCTATATCTTGCGAGAATGAATGAATTACAGCTTAGTTCAAATACTATTGCTCGAAAACTATCAAGTTTACGTTCCTTTTTCAAATATGCGATGAGAGAAGATGCGATTGATTATAATCCATTGGAATTAATTCATTATAAGAGCAAAAAGCAACGTTTACCAGAATTTTTCTACGAAGAAGAGATGACACAATTATTGGATACTGCCTATCAATTGGATACTGACACTATTGTAAGAGACCGAGCGATTTTAGAACTATTATATGGTTCGGGGTTGCGTGTCAGTGAGTTATGTCACTTGCAATTAAAACAAGTAAATCAATCCGTTCAAATGATACGAGTCATCGGTAAAGGTAACAAAGAACGCATTGTGCCGATGAGCGATAGTGCGAATGCTGCGATTAAGTTGTATGTAAAAGAGTGGCGACCACGCTATTTAACGCAAGATAATATTGGACACTTGTTTATTACTGAAAAAGGGCAGCCACTCAGGAGTGAGCAAGTACGAAAAATTTTGGAATCACTCAAACAAGCTGCTGGCTTGCATGTTTCGATGTATCCACATAAACTACGACATACATTTGCTACGCACTTATTAAATAATGGGGCTGATATGCGAAGTGTGCAAGAGATGTTGGGACATGAAAATTTGAGTTCGACCCAAATTTACACGCATTTATCAACGCAACAAATGAGAGAAACTTACTTAAATGCACATCCACGTGCAATACGAAAAACGAAAGAATGAAAGGAAGAATAAAATGACAACAATATGTGCTGTTAAAAAAGGCAATCAATTAGCAATGGCTGGTGACGGTCAAGTAACAATGGGCGAAAAAGTAATTATGAAAGGCAGTGCTCGTAAATTACGCCGCATTTTTAAGAATCAAGTGGTGATTGGGTTTGCTGGTGGGGTTGCTGATGCGATTACGCTATCTGAAATGTTTGAAGAAAAATTACAAGCACATCAAGGTCAGTTGACGAGAGCAGCAGTTGAAGTTGCGAAACAATGGCGTACTGATAGAGGTTTGCAAAAGTTAGAAGCCTTATTAATTGTTATGAATAAAGAAACAATGTTATTAGTGAGTGGTACTGGTGAGGTCATTGAACCAGATGACGGTGTTTTAACGATTGGTTCGGGTGGCAATTTTGCATTAGCGGCTGCTCGTGCATTAGTCCGTCAAGAAAGTGATTTAACTGCAAAAGATATTGCGTATCAAGCATTAAAAATCGCCGGAGAAATTGATGTTTTCACCAATGACCAAATTATTGTCGAAGAAGCGTAAAGCATAGTGAGTGCGTATGAGAAACGCATAAAGGAATTATCCAAAACGAACGACATTTCAACTCATTGGAACTAGAATAAAACATAGTGTGAGTGAGGCTGCTATGGCTTGAATCACTGGAGAAAGTCAACGGCGTGCGTTACAACGCACAGAGTGGACTTTTGAAGTGGATGTCAAGCCAAGCCGAACGAACCAGAATAAGGAGTGAAGAATATGAATCAATTAACACCAAGAACAGTTGTACAAGAATTAGATAAATATATTATCGGACAAGATGAAGCAAAACGTGCCGTAGCGATTGCATTACGCAATCGAATTCGCCGTTTAAAATTAGATGATGAGATGCGTGAAGAAGTTAAGCCTAAAAACTTATTAATGATTGGACCAACTGGGGTCGGTAAAACAGAAATCGCTCGCCGTTTAGCAACGATTGCTCAAGCACCATTTGTTAAGGTGGAGGCTACCAAATATACAGAAGTCGGCTATGTTGGACGTGATGTGGAATCAATGGTGCGTGATTTGGTTGAAAATAGTATCCGTATCGTGAAAGCACAACAACATGAATTAGTAAAAGACCAAGCTCAAGCGAAAGCGATTGAGAAGATTGCGAAAGCATTAAGACCAGGACAAAAAGTTGAAAAGAAAGCACCGGCTAATAATGGATTAGGTATGTTTGGTGATATGTTTAAAATGATGCAACCGGCAGTCGATGAAGAGCCGGAAGAAATTGTATCGGACGAAGTAGCAAGTTCACGTCGTCAAATTCGCCAACAAATTCGTGACGGTTTATTGGATAAACATGAAGTGACGATTAAGCTAGAAGAGAAAAAGCTACAATTGAATAGTTTAAATCCAGCTATGGAACAAATGATGGATATGCAAGAAAGTTTAAATGCTTTAAAGCCTAAGAAGAAAATCGAACGTACGGTGACGGTTAAGGAAGCTGTTGAATTACTTACTGAAGAAGAAGCAGACCGTCTTGTCAATCAAGAAGATATTCATCAAAAAGCTTTAAAATTAGCACAAGAAAATGGGATTATTTTCATTGATGAAATGGATAAAATCGCAACTAAAAATCAAAATGCCGGTGAAGTTAGCCGTCAAGGTGTTCAACGTGATATTTTACCGATTGTCGAAGGTAGTCAAGTGCAAACGAAGTATGGTATTATCAATACAGATCATATTTTATTTATTGGTAGTGGGGCATTTCATTTATCGAAACCGTCCGATTTGATTCCAGAATTACAAGGACGTTTCCCAATTCGTGTTAATCTTAATGATTTGACGAAAGATGATTTTGTTCGTATTTTACAAGAGCCGAAAAATGCGATTATTAAACAATATCAAGCCTTACTCGCAACAGAGGGAGTTACAATAACATTTGATGAGACTGCGATTAATAAAATGGCAGAATATGCAGTGCAATTAAATGAAACAACGGATAATATCGGAGCTCGTCGTTTACATACTATTTTGGAAACTGTGTTAGAAGAATTATTATTTGAATCGGCTGAAATGCAAATGGGAGAAATTCAAATTACGGAAAAATATGTGACACAACGATTAGATAAGATTGTCGAAAATCGTGATTTAAGTCATTATATTTTATAAGTAAACTATTTTTTCTATCGGTTTAGTAGTCATCGCAATAAAAAATTTGTAGAGGAGAATGACAGGTGATAACGTTAAAAAATGAGTATTTGACTTTAACGATTCGTGAATTAGGGGCAGAAATGGTATCAGTAATAGATAATAAAACTGGCTATGAATTTTTATGGCAAGGCAATAAACGCTCTTGGGCTGGGCAAGCACCAGTTTTATTTCCAATCGTAGGGGCTTTAAAAGACGATAAATATACTTATCAAGGAAAAACTTATGAACTTTCACAACATGGATTTGCTCGTAGAATGGCATTTAATACTCAAGCCGTCACTGATACCTCTGCAACTTTTTATTTAAAAAGCAATGATGACACATTAGCAGTTTATCCTTTTGAATTTAGTTTTCAAATTACTTATATTTTATTTGAAAATAAAGTATCGATTAGTTATGAAGTGTTAAATCCAAGTTCGAATGAACCACTCTATTATAGTGTAGGCGGTCACCCAGGTTTTAATGTATCGCATCATCGTCCTGAAAAAGGGCAGCCTGAATTTCAAAATGTGAGCTATACTTTTAAACCGGCAGGTTCTTACTTGAATATTCCTTTAGCTGGTAAACAAATTGATTTGAAAAAAGCACGCTATGCGACAGTCGATAATAATCCAATTTTACATAAGACATTTAAAAAAGATGCACAAATTTATCGCATTGCGAAAGGGACCGATGTAATTTTAAATGACCCAGATAATCAAGTGAAAATTACCTTATCGCCAACAGGCATGGATTTGGTCGGTATTTGGTCTTCCTATCCTAAAAAAGATAGTTTCGTCTGCTTAGAACCATGGGCTGGAATCGCTGATACAGTTGAGGCAACAGGAGAATTAACAGAAAAATACGGTATCAATTACTTAGCACCAAATGGTCTGATTAGTCATGACTATACATTAAAATTTGAAAAACAAGGATAATCAAAGGAATCAATTAAGAATGATGAATTTCATGCTTAATTGGTTCTTTTTACATATAATTAGCAAAAAATAGGATAAAAATGTATCGAATTTATGTTCATTTCATTGAAAATACGTTACAATATTAATAAGTTTAGTATTTATTACAATTGATTTTTAACGCTCAATCAAGTTAAATGCCGAGCTTTAATCAAAGTTAATATGGTAGCTTTGTAGCACGATATTTAGATGAATAGGAGAGGGAAAAGATGACATTAACAGAACAAATTACACAAGATTTAAAAGCAGCGATGAAAGCACAAGACAAGGAGACATTAAAAGTCGTTCGTATGTTAAAAGCTGCATTGCAAAAGGAACAACTTGAACATTCAGAACCGTTAACAGCTGAACAAGAATTAACTATTATTGCACGTGAAATGAAACAACGGAAAGATTCTTTAGTTGAATTTGAAAAAGCTGAAAGAATGGATTTAGTCGAACCATTATTGAATGAGATTAAAATTGTAGAGCGTTATTTACCTGTTCAATTATCAAAAGAAGAAGTAACACTTAAAATTCAAGAAATTATTGCTTCATTTGAAGATGCGACGGCAGTAAATTTTGGTGCTGTTATGGGTAAAGCAATGGCACAATTAAAAGGGCAAGCTGATGGTCAAGTCGTTAACCAAGTTGTAAAGGAATTATTAAGTAAATAACAATAATTTAAACGAGGTGATTGTTTGAACAAGCAACCAGAAATTTCAAAACAAGTGATTATTACCAATCATGATTGGATGATTGCTGTTATCGGTAATCAAGACCAACACTTAAAAATGTTAGAGTCGGAGTATCCAGTGAGTTTATCTGTACGTGGTGAAATGATTACCATTACAGGGCAAGAAGAGGCTGTGTACGATGTTCGTGATATTTTATTGATGATTGTTCATCTACTAGAACGTAACATTAGCCCTAAAACAATGGATATTGTCACTGCCATTAAAATGGCGAAATCCAATCAATTAGAATTTTTTATCAATTTATATGAAGAAGTGATTGGTCGTGCAGCTGACGGACGTGCGATTCGTGCAAAAAACTATGGGCAATTGCAGTACGTTAAGCATATTAATCAACATGATATTACTTTCGGTATTGGACCAGCTGGGACTGGTAAAACCTTTTTAGCGGTCGTATTAGCAGTACAGGCATTGCGAGAGGGTAAAGTGAAGAAAATTATTCTAACAAGACCAGCCGTTGAGGCAGGCGAAAGTTTAGGTTTTTTACCGGGTGATTTAAAAGAGAAAGTTGACCCATATTTACGTCCAGTGTACGATGCGTTATATACTGTATTAGGTACGGAGCAAACGAATCGTTTAATGGATCGTGGAATCATTGAAATTGCACCTTTAGCCTATATGCGTGGACGAACATTGGATGATGCGTTTGTTATTTTAGATGAGGCACAAAATACAACAATTGCACAAATGAAAATGTTCTTAACACGTTTAGGATTTGGCTCTAAAATGATTATCAATGGTGACCAGACACAAATCGATTTACCAAAAGGTGTGAAGTCAGGTTTGATTGATGCCACTTACAAGTTAAAAAACATTAAACAAATTGCGATTGTTTCATTTGATGCCTTTGATGTAGTAAGACACCCTGTTGTAGGGGCTATTATTCAAGCATATAGCAAAATGAACTCAATTCAAGAGGTAACGGAGTCCACAGAAGATTTAGAAGAAATCGAATAGATGTAAGGAGGAGGAGTACGTGAATCGAACGCTGCATTATATTCAGCAAAAACTGGGCATGATTTATCGTCCCATTATTATTAGTTTATTAACACTTGCACTTTTTATTTTAGGCTATTCAAGTGTTAAACCTGTCGTTTATAATATTCGTGCCAATGAAGTTGCGGACGTCACGATACGTGCACCTTATACTACGATTGATGAGTTTCGCACCAATGAAAATAAGCAGCGTGCTCGTGACAGTGTCGCTGATATTTATTCATATCGCTCCAATATTCGAGAAGAACAATTATCACTGATTGAAAAGTATTTCAGTAGTATTCGTCAATTGAAAAAAGAAAAATATTCTACCCAATCCATTTTAGAATGGGCGAAACAATTGCCGAACACTGAATCATTTATTTCTCAAGTTGGGGTAGGTGAGCGTACTGATACTCAAGAAGTGCAATTTGCACAACTCAATGAAAAGGAAAAAATTATTGTATTATATCATCAAATATTTGTATCCGAAGATGAGTCGATTAAGCAGTTTGCGAATAACTTAAATGACAATATCCATTTATCTTTACTGACTGCGACTGATGAAGAAGTTATCACAATTCAAAGAATGATTACGAATATTGTTTCAGAAAAATTAGCCATTGAAATGACGGCAGAACGTGTGGTAGCAGCACTCGAAACAACGACTAAAGAAATTGCTACTCTAACCACTAAGCCGACACAGCGTCAAATTTTAGAAGCATTGGTCGTGCAATTGATTGTGCCAACCGTTGTCTATGACCAAGAGGCGACAGAAGTTGCACGTGAAAATGCAGCGAACCAAGTACAGAGTAGTTATATTTTACAAGGACAAGTATTGGTGCAAGAGGGATTTGTCGCCGACGCTGAAATGATTCGCATATTAAATATTTATGGTATTTTAGATAAGCAAACACCGAATTATAGTGTTTATGCGTTTATTGCTGTGCTATTGATTCATGCGATTTTCTTATATGTGATGTTTGCACGTTGGGATAATAAGCAAGTCCAAACCGTTAAAGACGGAAATATGCGTTTAACAGCGTATGCGTTAGTCTTTTTGGTGGCTTTTACTTTATTAACTGGGCTACAATTTACGCAATTGAATGGAATGAAAAATGCTGTATTGCTATTTCCAGCAAGTGTGATTCCGGTATTAATCTTACCTAAGACAGACCGAAGAACAGGATTACTAGCAGTTATCTTTTTTAGTTTAATTTCACTCTTTTTTATCAATAGACAAACAGATACGATGAATTTATTGCTGACGATTTTGTTCTATTTTTATACAATGCTAACGTCGATGCTACGTATTGAACAGGATGATACTTTAAAAAATTATTCATTTGGTTCGTCATTATTGTGGCATATTGTAGTTATCGTGCCGGTATTATTAGTTTTTAAATACGATTTTCTTAAAGCAGAAACAATTCGAATGGTGTTCTTTATGCTAACGAGTGTTGGTTTAACGCATTTAATTTTATTTTTAATTAAACCGTATTGGGAACAATTACTAGATGACCAAGCTGAATTAACATTGAATCAATTAGCCAACTTGAATCATCCCTTATTAAAACACCTTATTGAATCAGCACCGGGTAGCTATCATCATAGTATTTTAGTAGCAAACTTGAGTGCTAATGCAGTGGAGGCTATTGGTGGTAATTCATTGTTGACACGTGTCGCTAGTTATTATCACGATGTCGGTAAAATTAAGCACCCACTCTTTTTTGTCGAAAACCTTTCAGCCGGCATGGTTTCACCACATCAAATGGTTTCACCGAATGAGAGTGCCAAAATTATTATCGACCATGTCAATGAGGGAATTAAACTGCTTAATGAATACAAGATGCCAAAAAGTATTATTGATGTCTGTGCCCAACATCATGGCACAACACGTGTCGAATATTTTTATTATCAAGCTAAAAAACAAAATGCAGATGTCGATATAAGTGAGTTTACATACCCTGGTCCAATTCCGCAATCGAAAGAAATTGCGATTATTATGCTAGCTGATTCCGTAGAGGCAGCGTCACGTTCATTGAAAGAATACAGTATTGAAGCCATTGACGCTTTAGTATCGAAAATTATTCATAATAAAATTGAGGCGAATCAATTTGCTGATTGTGGTTTAACCGTTCATGAATTAAAAATCATCAAGCAATCACTTATCAATGGCGTGGCAGGTATGTTCCATACACGTGTCGAATATCCGGAATAATGTTATAAACAAGAAAGGAAGTCTACATGATTATCGACTTAATAGATGAAGAAAATTACTTAAAAGAATCACATCACCAATTAATTGAAGACGTGATTGCTTTAACCGCACAAAAATTACAATTAAATCAAGAAAGTGAAGTGGATATTTCCATTGTAGACAATGAAACGATTCATGCCTTGAATAAGCAGTATCGTAATATTGACCGTCCTACTGATGTTTTAAGTTTTGCACTTAATGAGGGCGAAGAAGATTGGGACTTTAAATTAGATGAACAAGAAGATGAAATCTTTGATATTCCACAACACTACGGTGATATTATCATTTCATATCAAAAAATCGGTGAACAAGCTGAAGATTATGGACATTCATTTGAACGTGAATTAGCATTTTTGGTCGTACATGGCTTTTTACATCTAAATGGCTATGACCACCAAACGCCCGAAGAAGAAAAAGAAATGTTCGCAATACAAGAAGAGGTATTAAGTGAGTATGGCCTTACACGATAAGCCGACAAAACATTGGGCAAATGTCAATCGAATTTCAGCATTTAAGGCAGCTAAAGACGGATTTCAAACTTTATGGCAACAGGAATTTAACTTTCGTTTACATTTATTGATTACAGTATTCGTATTATTATTAGGTGTAGTTTTCAAACTCTCTCCGATAGAATGGTGTATTATTATCTTATTAATCGGATTGGTTTTATTACTTGAAATGATAAATAGTGCCATTGAAAATGTGGTCGATTTAGTGGTCGGAACACAATGGCATGAATTAGCTAAACGAAGTAAGGATATAGCAGCTGCTGCTGTTACATTGAGTGCGTTGATTGCTGTTATTATTGGTATGATTATTTTTGTGCCACATTTAATGACAGTCTTTCACGCATGGATAAATTAATAAACAGGGGGAACTATGGTAGAAAAAAACTTTAAATCAGGATTTGTCGCCATTATCGGTCGACCGAATGTCGGTAAATCAACATTATTAAATCGTTTGATTGGACAAAAGATTGCGATTATGTCAGATAAAGCCCAAACCACTCGCAATCGAATTCAAGGTGTTTATACGGATGATGAAGCTCAAATTATTTTCATCGACACACCAGGTATTCATAAGCCTAAGCACGCATTAGGTGACTTTATGGTGAATACAGCATATAGTGCTTTAAAAGGGGTCGATGCTGTATTATTCGTAGTAAATGCGAGCCAAAAGATTGGTCCTGGTGACCGTTTGATTATGGAACGTTTGAAAAATTTGGAAGTGCCAGTATTTTTATTGATTAATAAAATTGACTTGGTGCAGCCAGATGATTTATTGGGCATTATTGAGAGTTATATCGAAGAACAATCATTTGATGAAATATTCCCAATTAGTGCAACTGAGGGCAATAATGTGCCAGAGATGTTAGATACACTTAAAGGTATTTTACCCCAAGGGCCACAATATTATCCAGCGGATCAAATTATGGATCACCCAGAATATTTTGTTGTCGCTGAATTTATTCGTGAGAAAATTTTATTATTAACAAAAGAAGAAATTCCGCATTCCGTTGCCGTTCAAGTGCAAAGTATGCAGCGTAATGAAAATGATAAAGTGGAAGTACAAGCGACGATTATTGTAGAACGTAAGAGTCAAAAGGGCATTATTATCGGGGCTCAAGGTAGTATGATTAAAAAAATTGGTCAAATGGCACGCCGTGATATTGAACATTTGTTAGATGATAAAGTGTATTTAGACTTATGGGTAAAAGTCCAAAAAGATTGGCGTAATCGTCAAACGTATATTAGCGATTTTGGCTATAAAAAAGAAGATTATTAATGAAAGTAGGTGGTCACGTGTTAGAACGTTTTGATGCAGTGGTTTTATTCAAACGTCCTTATCGTGACCATGATTTATTGTTAAAACTTTTTACTAAGCACCATGGTAAACGAATGTTTTTCATCAAAAATGGACGTAGTGCCACGCATTCACTCGCTTCACAATTAGTCCCTTGGAGTGTTAATGACTATATCGGCACTTTAAATGAATCGGGATTTTCATTTATTCGTGAGGGGACAACAAGATTTTTCCCTAGACAATTACAGTCAGATTTGGCATTACAAGCGTATGCTAGTTATTTTGTTCAATTAATCGATGCTGTCATCGAAGATTTTTTACCGGATGAAGCACTGTTCCATTTACTAATTTCTACTTTGCAACGTTTAAATAAGGCTGATAATCCAGATGTCATTATGATTTATTTAGAATTGCAATTGTTACCAAGATTTGGGGCACATTTGAATTGGCAATATTGTCAATTTTCTAAACGAACAACTGGTGTCTTTGATTTTAGTATTCAACATAGTGGTATTATCAATGAATTATCCTTTGATGAAGATCGTTATCGTTTAAATATTCATCCACGTGCCATTCATTTTGCACGTATTTTAGCTACTCATTCGCTAGAATCGATTCAGACTATTCAAATAGGGCAGGAAACGATACTTGAAATGAAACGTTTAGTGAATGAATTGTATCAAGAATACGTAGGAATCCGTCTGAAAAGTAAGCAATATCTCGAGCAATTAGGGAGTGTTGATGCTAAATATCAAGCGTTACTGACTAAACGTATTCAGAAAAATACGGAACAAGAGTAGGGTGTAGAATGAGTTTGATATAATTTATCTCTGACTAAATTTGATTTTTTGCCTTACAAATGTTATAATATGCTTAATTAGGGGATGTCATTGGTTTCGACAGGTATTGTTCGAGCTTATGATGCGTCAGGAAGGCAGCGACTTCCTAAAAACGCTACAGTTAAATATAACTGCAAACAATCAAAACAATTCTTTCGCTTTAGCAGCTTAATCCCTGCGGGCGAAGATCACCCTGGCATCGCCCATGTGCTCAGATCGTGGTCTCAAATTTAGTGGGATACGCCTTACATTTCCGTCTGTAATGTAAGTAAGAGACGACCAGACTCGCAATCGCAGATGCCTGTTTATCGGCTAAGCAGTAGCTAAATTTTAGTAGATAAACTATTGACGTAGACTCGTTTGTGGCGAGGTATTTGGACAGGGGTTCGACTCCCCTCATCTCCATTTTAGCTGTGTAAAATTGCGGCACAATTTTTATCAGGGACTTTTCTCCCCATTAAGAGTTGTAGTTGCGTAGAAAAAAGTAAGCATTGACTACCTCGACGGAGTAATTCCACCGAGGATTTTTTTTATATCTCAAAAGAAGAACATCATTCCAAACGTCCATGTTCTTTTCTCATCTATGCTTAAATGTGAATTATGTTATTAATAAAAAAAGCCACTCATAAGAGTGACTAAAATAAATCGGAATGTGAGCCTGTTCTAGAGGCTGTAAGAATCAAAAGATTTTTATTTATAGAATAAACGAGCAGCCAGTCAGGTTCAATATGACATTCTCTAAATCCAATATAGTTACCGACTAAAGCATGGTCTCGATAAGAGTCTTCAAGAGGTATTTCATGCATTAATTTATCTAGAACAACTTGAAGTTTCTTTAAATCGGCATTTCTTTTTTTTCATACGCTTTAAATCTTTGCGAAATTGAGAGGTTGTTACTAACTGCAACATATTAATTTTCCTCGTTATTTAAATCAATCAATAATTCTTCAACTGATGAATACGATTTTGTTTGAATATTTCCAAGAGCAATTTGTCTTGCCTCTTCCATAGCTAGTTCTGTTTCTTTATTATAGCGTGGTTGTTTAATTTGGAAAGGAAAACCACCTTCCATAATAGAAGCGTGTAGGAAGATATTAATTGCATCTGTTACCGAAATACCGAAACTGGAAAATAAAGATTCAGCTTGTTGTTTTTTCACAGGGTCTATTCTTAAATTGATGTTTGCTGTTTTAGCCATAATATATACCTCCTTATTGATTAAATTGTATAACTAAAGTGAAACAAATGCAACTTTTTGATATGGATAGGTAGGGCATATAGACACTCAAATATCTATTAAAAATACCTAGAGTAAATTTCTAACTATCTAAACTTACTTTAGGTTTTTACTTTTTACTTTTTTAATTTATTTTTCATAAAACTGTTGCATTTTAAAAATTTAAGTGGTATAGTAATCACAAGTTAATAACAAATCGATGAATAAGAGAGTAGATTAATTGGGAATCTCAGCGAGATAGGGTAGAGTGTAAGCCTATTGTGACTGATTAATTGAACCGCCCTTATGAGATAAGTGAGTGAACTAACAGTAGCTTACTTCGCTGTCTGAGCGTTATCAAATTGAGTGAATCAGAAATCATTATGTAGATTTCTCGTTAACTAGAGTGGTACCGCGGGTTTATAAAATTCAATAGCTCGTCTCTATATGCTTTGTATAAAAGTATGTAGAGACGAGTTTTTTTGTATATTAACGTTAATTGAAAGGTGGAGATAAAGTGTTAAATATTATGGCTATGGCAGTGGACTTTAAAAAATTAGGTCCATGGCTACCGTCGTTTTGGGAAGGAACAATGGTCACAATTGTCCTATCCTTTTCAACGGTATTATTAGGAACAGTTATAGGTCTTTTTGCAACCATCATGCAACAATCAGAAAAGAAATGGATTCGTATGATTGCTAATGCGTACACACAAATCATTCGTGGTACACCGATGTTACTGCAATTATTTTTATGGTTGTATGGATTACCATTATTCGGCATTACAATTCCAACTGTCGAATCGTTTGGTAGTGTCTACGGTTCAAGAGAATTTTTAACGGCAGTTATTGCTTTGTCGGTCAACTCCGGTGCTTACATTTGTGAGATATTTAGGGGAGGATTAGAGGCAATTGATAAAGGACAAATGGAAGCTGGTCGTGCTTTAGGGCTTAGTCGTCGCCAAACATTATTTTCAATTATCATTCCGCAAGCAACACGTGTTGTTTTACCAGGCTTAGGAAATGAGTTCATTACGATGATTAAGGAATCATCAATCGTTTCAACTATTGGGGTGTTCGATGTGATGTATGTACAAAATATTGTCAAAGCAGCGACATATTCCATTTTTGAACCATTAGTATTGATTGGGGCTATTTATTTTGTATTGACATTTGCTCTAACAAAATTAATGAAGTACGCAGAAAAGAGGTTAAGTGCTTATGATTAAAGTCAATAATTTAAAAAAATCGTATGGCGAGTTAAATGTTTTAAAAGGCATTGATTTACAAATCGAACAAGGGGAAGTTGTTGCCTTAATTGGCCCGTCGGGTTCGGGTAAATCCACCTTAATTCGCTGCTTGAATTTAATGGAGATACCAACTGGTGGCGAAGTATTATTTAAAGATGTGTTACTGAATGACACTAAAATTGATGAAGATAAAGTCAATCAATTACGTCAGTCAATCGGTATGGTATTCCAACATTTTAACTTATTCCCACATTTGACAGTGGAAGAAAATATTACTTTAGCACCGATAAAATTAAATAAAGTGTCGGAAGTACAAGCTAAGGAAAAGGCAGCGATTTTATTAGACAAAGTTGGACTACTCGATAAAAAAGATGTCTATCCAGCCAAATTGTCTGGAGGGCAAAAACAAAGGGTTGCTATTGCTAGAGCATTAGCTATGGAGCCAGAAGTGATGTTATTCGATGAGCCGACTTCAGCACTCGATCCCGAAATGGTTAAAGAAGTGCTAAACGTAATTCAGTCACTAGCACAAGACGGTATGACGATTGTAATTGTAACGCATGAGATGAACTTTGCTAAACGTGTCGCAACACGTGTTCTGTTTTTAGCAGACGGTCAAATTATCGAACAAGGAACAGCTGAACAAATTTTCAATGCACCACAGCATGAAAGAACAAAACAATTTTTAGACCAAATCAATTATTAGGACTATGAAAGGGGAAATATATTATGAAAAAATTAATGACTTTATTTTTAGCATTGCTAGTAAGTTTAGCAGTATTAGCACCAAGTGCTCAAGCAGCAGATAATCAATTAGAAAAAATTAAAGAAAAAGGAACCTTAGTAGTAGGGACTTCACCAGATTTTCCACCACGTGAATTTTATATTATTAATGATAAAGGCGAAAAAGAAATCGTTGGTAGCGATATTGCATTAGCTAAGGCGATTGCTGATAAAATTGGTGTAAAATTAGAATTAGTGACGACAGACTTCAATGGTGTAATTGCCAATATTCAAACAGGTACTGTTGATTTAGGAATTTCAGGTTTTTCATGGACGCAAGCTAGAGAAGAAGTTATGGATTTCTCAGTTGGCTATTCACAAGAAACAGGTGATAATGGCTATCAAGGTCTATTAGTAAGTAAAGAAACGGCTGATAAATTTAAAACACTCGATGAATTAAAAGCTGCGAATTTAACGATTGGAGCACAAGGTGGTTCAATTCAATATGAGTTAGCCTTGCAAGCAACTAAACCGACCAATGTAAAACAATACGGTACATTAGATGCAGCTGTACTCGCTCTAAATGCTGGGGATATTCAAGCAATGGTTGTGTCTACTTCTTCAGCAGAACCATTAGTGGCTGCATTTGACAATTTAACGATTTTACCACGTGATGCGTTTGACTTAGATCCAGAAAATAAATATGCCAATAATGTTATCGGCTTACCGAAAAATCATGATAATGCTGATTTGTTAAAAGTCATCAATGAAGTCATTGAAACTGCTATTAAAGACGGCACAATGGAAAAATGGGAGACAGAGGCTAAAGCTTTGTCAACTAAGGCATTAGAAGTAGAATAAAACAGGGTGTGAGTGCTTTGGACTTCTTAAGTGGAAGTCAATTCAAACGAGGAGAATGAAAGATGCAGGCAAGAGAAATAATTTTACAATCTGTTGATGCTCATGTCGACGACTATATGCAAATTGTCAAAACATTGTATGACAATCCGGAAATTGGCAATGAAGAGTTTGAATCAATGGCTGTATTAGTCGACTATTTGACGAAAGCAGGATTTGATACCCAGGCTGCTTATATATTACCGACTGCCTTTTTAGCTACTTATGATACGCATAAACCAGGGCCAACCATTGCATTTATGTGCGAATATGATGCATTACCAGAAGTGGGGCATGGTTGTGGGCACAATCTGATTGCAGCGATTGGTGTTGCAGCTGGTGAGGCTTTAAAATCAGTTATTGATCAATATGGTGGAAAAGTATTAGTAGTGGGGACACCAGCAGAAGAAAATTTTGGTGGAAAAGTATCTTTAGCGAATGCGGGTGTGTTTGATGAAGTTGATGTGGCTTTAATGGTGCACCCAGGTACTCGCAATGGGGTCGGTGGTCGCAGCAATGCACTTTATCCACTGAAATTTGAATTTTTTGGCAAAAATGCACATGCTTGTCGACCGGCAGAAGGAGCATCAGCTTTAGACGCAGCTGTAATGAGTTATGTCCAAATCAATTTATTACGTCAATTTGTAGCACCACATACTTATATTCATGGTGTTATTTCAGACGGTGGAAAAGCAGCGAATGTCATTCCAGGTTATGCAGCTATGGAATATTATTTTAGAGCACCGACTATTTCCTATGCCAAAGAAGTTGCAGCAAAAGCTGTTGAAATGGTGGAAGGCGTTTGTGCAGCTAATGGCACTACCTTTGAAACGTCTGTCTATGAATGTCCGTACGAAGATACTGTCATTAACTATCGTCTAGCTGAACTCTTAACAGAACAATATCAGTCAATTGGTGTAACGGATATTGAACCAGTGGACGAGATTGCGACTGGCTCAACCGATGTTGGAGCTGTAAGCTATAAATGTCCGACCATTCAAGGCTTTATCAAAATTGCTGATGAGCATGTTCAAGCTCATAGTAAAGAAATGGCTGATGCCACTCTTTCAGAACAAGGTAGAAATGGACTTATCAAAGCTGCTCAAGGGATTGCTTTAACAGCCTTGTACTTATTAGAAAATCCAACAACATTAGCACAAGTTAAGCTCGAACAAGACGAAACATTGGCTAAAATCAATCAACAATAACTTACATACTTTCAGAAAATTAGGTGGATAAAGCCTTATTTCTGAAAGTGTTTTATGTTGGTCTGTCAAAAAGGTTTTGCTCAATGCTAGGTGTTTTGTTATAATTTTAGAGAGAATTAATAGGAAACAATGAGTGTTTTGAAATGAATTACTAAAACCCCATAGAAGTAGGGGAATATTTCAACGCATTGGAGCTAAATAAAGGAGTGCACTAATGATTCAAACGATTGAAAGTATCATCGAACAACCAATAAAAAATGTGATGTTGTACCAAGAGGCACTGCAACATACGACATTTGTCAATGAAAAGCCTTGGGAAAAATTAAAATCGAATGAACGTCTTGAATTTTTAGGAGATGCTGTATTGGAAGTAGTGGTAAGTGAATTTTTATTCAATACTTATCCTAATCACCCAGAGGGACAATTGACTACAATGCGTGCTCAACTGGTTCAAGAACAAAGTTTGGCATATTTAGCACGTCAGCTAAAGCTAAATGAGGCAATTAAACTTGGAAAAGGGGAATTAGCAACAGGTGGAAATGAGCGTGATTCCATTTTAGCTGATGCTTATGAGGCTATCCTAGGTGCTATCTTTAAAGATTTAGGGTTGGATTTTGCACGTCGATTTGTTACTAAAACAATGTTGAATCAACACGAACAAATGCTAGCATCTATTAGTCAAGATTATAAGACACGTTTACAAGAACTGGTGCAACAGCGTGGTTCAATCAAAATTCAATATGAAGTAATTGACCAAACAGGCCCAGCACATGATACACGCTTTACGATTGCTGTATCAGTTGACGGAGAGAAAGTGGCGAAAGCAACTGGCCGTAGTAAAAAACAAGCTGAAATGCGTGCTGCTGAAATTGCTTTAAACTTTATTGATGAAAAAGGTTTTGTTATATCTCATTAGTCTTTAATAGAATAATAAAAAAAATCAATAAGTACTTGTAATCATTTTCAAAATGTGTTACACTTCACATTGTAAAATAAATAAGAAAGGAGAATGTATCATGAACACAATTAATTATGCAAATAATCAATTAAATCAAACATCTTCGAAAGCTTATTTATTTATACTAATGAATTAGATGCATTAGTATAGTATTAATAATAGTGTCATTATACCCGCTTTCTGTAGATGAAAGGGGGTTTTTGTTATGACTAAAAGTAAGCAATCAATGTAGCATGATAAAATATTTTAAAAGAAAAGAAGAGGTCTTATATGATTAAAGAATTATGGCAATTTATTCTGAAAAAGAAATGGATTTATTTTGCTGTTTTAATTGGTGTGTTGGTCGAGTACGGTATGAGTGTTTTTCCAACACGTGTGACGCAACGTATTATCAATGAAATCGCAGCAAATCATTTGACGGCGGAGAGTTTATATCAACAATTAGTTATCTTAATTGTAACAACACTTATCGCTTATGTTGTTGGATATTTTTGGGTGCAGTGGTTATTTTCATCTCAAGCATTTTATGAGAGAGAGTTAAAAAAATCATTGTTCCGAAAATTAAGTTTTATGCGTATCCCATTTTACGATAAATTTCGTAGTGGAGATATGATGACTCGTTTTACTAGTGATATTAGTAGTTTATCTGAATTACTCGGTTATGGAACGATGAGTTTATTTTATGGGTTTGGGACAATCGTTATCATTATTCCACAAATGTTTATTATTTCATGGTGGATATCACTCATCAGTATGGTACCGATTATTATTTTAGGAATTATTGTCGATTTTATTGGTCGGAAACAAGATGATATGGTAGACGCTAACCGTGAAGCCGTTGCGAGTTTGAGTAATGAAGTATTAGAAGTAGTTGAAGGTATTCGTGTAACGAGAGCTTACGGTAATTCAGCCTTAGGTGCTGCTCGTTTTGCTAAAAGAACACAATCATTACGTCAGCGTGCTGACCAAATTATGTTTTATCAAGCGATGTATGGTCGATTTTCTAATGTCTTACTAGCACTGAGTGCAGCAACAGTTCTTGGCTTTGGTGGACATGCAATTTCATTAGGGCAATTATCCGTAGGGGATGTTGTAGCACTGCAAATGTATTCATGGATACTTCTAGAGCCAATGTGGATGTTAACGGATTTTATTTTAATATATAAAACAGCAGCTATTTCATTTGGTAAATTACATGAATTATTAGAAACGGACGATGATTTAGAAGCTAACGGCAAGGAAATACTTGCTTTCCCAGAAAAAATTGAATTTCGTGACTACCAATTTCAATATGCTGGCAGTGAATATCAAGGTTTAGAGAAAATTAATGTCACGATTGAAAAAGGACAAACATTGGGAATTGTCGGAAAAACAGGAAGCGGAAAAACTACTTTTATCCGTCAATTATTAAGACAATATCCAGTCGGACAAGGAAAAATATTGATTAATGATGTACCAATTCAAGACTATCGTCGAGATTCAATCGAACGTCAAATCGGCTATGTGCCTCAAGAACATGTTTTATTTTCACGAACGGTTGCTGAAAATATTCGTGTAGGCAAAAGTGAAGCATCGCAAAAAGAATTAGATTATGCTGTTGCAGTCGCAGCCTTTACACAGGATTTAGAGCGAATGGAAAAAGGTTATGATACATTGGTAGGAGAAAAAGGTGTATCAATTTCCGGTGGACAAAAACAACGGATTTCCATTGCACGAGCAGCGATTAAAGACCCGAATATTTTAATTTTAGATGATTCGCTATCGGCAGTTGATGCGAAAACAGAACGCATTATCATCGAAAATATTCAAGCCTTACGACAAGGAAAAATGACGATTATTGTGACGCACCGTCTATCGGCAGTCAGTCATGCTGATTGGGTGATTGTATTAGATGAAGGGAAAATTGTCGAAGAAGGAACACCGACGCAATTACAACAATCAAATGGTTGGTATGCAGAACAATATCAAAAACAACTAACACAAGAGGAGGGCGACGCATGAAATTAGTCATAAGATTATTAAGCTATTTAAAAATAGTTTTACCATTATTTATTGCAGGCTTAACCTTACTTTTATTAACAACAGGGTCACTACAAGTCGCTCCATTATTTGTCCAGCACATTATTGACCAAATTTTAACGCCAGCTACAAAAGGGGCACCACTTGATTATGGTGAGCTATTTAAGTGGCTCAGCATTTATATGGGCACTTCTATTATTGGGAGTTTAGTTGGTTATGTATCTGTTCGTATGTTGGTGCATTGTGCTAATCGGATTGCTGAACATTTACGTAATGAAGCGTATCAAACAATGCAAAATTTGCCGATTTCTTATTTTGATGATAAACCTGCTGGAAAAATTTCTGCTCGTATTGTTAACGATACGGAAACATTGCGTTCACAATTTTATGGTAGTTTACTATCTAATATTTTAGTGACAGTTGTTAGTATTCTAAGTGTTTATGCTATTATTTTTATTTTGAACTATAAAATTGGTTTGGCATTATTAGTATTATTTCCAGTATTTTACGTTTGGCAACGCTTATGGCATTATCGTACTGATAAACAATTGACGCTTTATTATGAAATGCAAAGTGAAGTTAATACGCATGTTAATGAGATGATGACTGGTAGTGCGATAATTCAATTATTTAAACAAGAAGATGATACGATTAAACGTTTTGATAATGTTGTAGAGCAAATGTACCAAGCAGATGTCAAAATGAATAAAGTTCATGCTACTATTTCGTGGAGTCTAGTCGAAGTATTTAAGCGAACAGTATTTTTAGCGATTTTAACTTATGTTGGTTATCAATTTTTAGGTGGATATCTAACAATTTCAGCAGGATTATTGTTAACCTATATTAATTATATTGACCGTCTGTTTAATAATATGGGGGGCTTAGTACGGATGTTTCCACAATTACAACGTTCACTTACCACCGGTCGTCGTCTTATGGAATTATTAGATTCACCCCAAGAAGAAAAACAAGATGCTCAATTAGTTGTATCAAATGGTGAAGTAACGTTCAATCATGTGACATTTGGCTATGATGAAAAGAGTCCAGTATTAAAAGATATTCATTTTACTGCTAAACCAGGTCAAACTGTCGCATTAGTAGGACATACAGGCTCTGGTAAAAGTTCAATGATTAATTTATTATTCCGATTTTATGACCCTCAACAAGGTGATATTTGTATCGACGGTCAACCGGTTGCACAATATAATCGCGAAAGTGTGCGTCAATCAATGGGAATTGTTCTTCAAGATCCGTATTTATTTACTGGAACGATTGCGTCAAATGTGGCAATGGACGATGAAACGATGTCGGAAGAAACGATTATTGATGCTTTACATAAGGTAGGAGCAGGCGATTTGTTAAAACGTTTGGATAAAGGAATTTATGAGCCTGTCGTGGAAAAAGGTAATGCTTTTTCAAGTGGTGAACGTCAATTAATTTCCTTTGCACGTACATTAGCAAGCAATCCGAAGATTCTTATCCTAGATGAAGCGACTTCACATATTGATACAGAAACAGAAGCCATTATTCAACAAGCTATGGCTGTGGTCAAAGAGGGGCGAACTACCTTTATTATCGCCCACCGATTGTCAACTATTCGTGACGCTGACCAAATTTTAGTATTACACGAAGGTGAAATTGTGGAGCGAGGAACACATCAATCCTTATTGGAATTGAATGGTCGTTATGCAAACATGCATAAAATGCAACATACTATGGGATAGTCAAATAGTGTGAGCGAGAAACAGTTGGATTGGCAAAAGGGTATTATCTTTAATCCATTTGTTAAAATGCCTAATCTTTTTGCCAGTCCACATTTTTTGTCTATTCAACCATAAATCATATTATTATAATCATGTCTGAAAATATGATATAATATAATTATCAAAATAATGAGGAGTTCAATATTATGTCAATTTTTGAAAATGTAGGTAGTTTAATCGAGTTATTCTCGCAAGGCAATGAATCCGATGTTCAAGCAATCTCGAATCGTGCCGGAATTAACTCACAACAGGCTAATTCGATTATTAGTTTGGCATTGCCTTTAATTTTAAAAGCAATCAATAATAATACCCAAACAGATGAGGGCTTACAATCATTTGATAATGCTTTAACAGAACATGCGAATGACCCGTCCTATCCAACGGTTGCTGAACACGTCAATAATGTAGATATGAGTGACGGCTCTAAAATGTTAGACCATATAATCCCAAATCAACAAGGGATTATTGAAAAAATTGCTGATACCTTAGGTTTAACTCCAGAGGGAGTTCGCAATACCTTAGTTTTAGTAGCACCATTATTAATTCATTATTTAGCTAAAGCAAAAAATAACCAGCAATTAACACCAGAACAAATTCGTCAACAAACAGCAGCTGAGCAACGAGCTGTTGAGCAAGAAACGCATAATGGTGGTTTATTAGGTGGCTTGTTAGAGGGTGTATTCAATCAGATGACTGGTCAAACTCATCAATCACCTACAGCAGATAAAGGATTATTAGAATCAATTTTTGATTTATTAAAATAAAAGGTTTATTGTAATAGGTAAAAGTTATATTTCTTCATAAAAAACTAGAATAGCCTATCTATTGCTTTCGAATTATATTTCTCCTATAATGAACATCACATAGTTCAATTTTTTCAAATAAATTTTTTTGAAAAGGTATTGAGTAAATGATAGTTTTCATTTTAGGGGGAATATTTTTATGTCAACAAATTGTCAATGTCACAACCATTCTACTGCACCTTTTCGTGTAGACCATGTCGGGTCATTTTTACGTCCAGAACGTTTAGTTAAAGCAAGAGAGACTTTCAATAAAGGTGAACTAACTCGTGAAGCATTACGTGAAGTTGAAGATGAATTAATCAAAGAATTAGTAGATAAGCAAATTGAAGCTGGATTAAAAGGAGTAACAGACGGAGAGTTCCGCCGTGCGTACTGGCACTTAGACTTTTTCTGGGGTTTGAATGGTGTTGAACATACTCAAGCTAAAATTGGGTATCAATTCCATGATGAAACAACTAAAGCAGATAGCTGTGATGTTTTTGGGAAAATTACAGGTGAGAATCACCCATTTGTAAAAGATTTTCTATTCTTAAAAGAAGTGGTAGGAGATAGAGCAGTTGCACGTCAAACTATTCCAGCTCCAGCACAATTTTATTTTGAATTGATTCGTGATGAAGAACATATCGAACAAGTTTACTCTGTTTATGAAAGTAAAGAAGCATTATTCGCCGATATTATTGCAGCTTATAAGACAGTGATTAAGGAATTATATGAAGCTGGCGTACGCAATTTACAAATTGATGACTGTACTTGGGGTGCGATTGTTGACAATCATTTAATTGACATCTTTGCAGCTGCTGGCGGTCATACACAAAGCCCTGAAGAAGTTCGTGCAGATTTTGCAGCAGATTTCTTAACTTTGAATAATGGTATTTTAACAGATTTACCGGAAGATTTAGTTGTTAATACACACGTATGTCGAGGTAATTTCCACTCAACATGGGCGTCACAAGGTGGCTATGATGCAGTAGCTGATACATTATTCGGAGAAGAAAATGTTAATGCTTACTACTTAGAGTACGATACAGACCGTGCTGGTGACTTTACACCTTTAGCAAAAGTAACGGACGGTAAAAAAGTTGTCCTTGGATTATTAACTTCAAAATTCGGCGAATTAGAAGATAAGGAAACGATTATCGCTCGTATTAAAGAAGCAGCACAATACGTGCCGTTAGAAAACTTATACTTAAGTCCACAATGTGGTTTTGCCTCAACTGAAGAAGGAAATATTTTAACAGAAGAACAACAATGGGCTAAAATTAAACTAATCAACGAAATCGCCGAAGAAGTTTGGGGATAATTCAATAAATATGCCACCATGGAGTATTTGAACTCTATGGTGGTGTTTTTTGGCTTATTCAAGTGAGTGCTTAATCAAACTTAGCAGATAAGCTAAACACAACAGCGTAATAGGTAGTAACTATACTTATTCATAAAAAACTAGAATAGCCTATCTATTGCGTTCGAATTATATTTCTCCTATAATGAAAATCAACATAGTTCAATTGTTCTGAAAAGATAATAGTTTTCATTTTAGGAGGAATATTTTTATGTCAACAAATTGTCAATGTCACAACCATTCTACTGCACCTTTCCGTGTAGACCATGTCGGGTCATTTTTACGTCCAGAACGTTTAGTTAAAGCGAGAGAGGCTTTCAATAAAGGTGAACTAACTCGTGAAGCCTTACGTGAAGTCGAAGATGAATTAATTAAAGAATTAGTAGATAAGCAAATTGAGGTTGGATTAAAAGGTATAACGGACGGCGAGTTCCGTCGTGCATACTGGCACTTAGACTTCTTCTGGGGCTTAAATGGAGTTGAGCATACTCAGGCGAAAGAGGGATTACAATTTCACGATGAAGTAACGAAAGCAGATAGCTGTGATGTAGTAGCTAAAATCTCTGGTGAAAATCATCCATTCGTTAAGGATTATCTATTCTTAAAAGAAGTAGTAGGTGATAGAGCAGTTGCTCGTCAGTCAATTCCGGCACCAGCACAATTTTATTTTGAATTAATTCATGATGAAGAACATGTAACACAAACTTATTCTATTTATGAAGATAAAGATTCATTATTTAAAGACATTATTGCAGCATATAAGACAGTCATTCAAGATTTATATGACGCTGGTTTACGCAATTTACAGATTGATGACTGTACTTGGGGTGCAATTATTGACAATAAATTAATTGAATTATTTGCTGCAGCTGGTGGACACACTCAAACACATGATGAAATTCGAACAGCTCTAGCGACAGACATGATTACATTAAATAATGGCATTTTAACCGATTTACCTGAAGATTTAGTAGTTAATACGCATGTGTGTCGTGGTAATTTCCGTTCAACATGGGTATCGCAAGGTGGTTACGATTCAGTGGCAGATAAATTGTTTGGTGAAGAAAATGTCAATGGTTACTACTTAGAGTACGATACAGACCGTGCTGGTGACTTTACACCTTTAGCAAAAGTAACGGACGGTAAAAAAGTTGTCCTTGGTTTAATTACATCTAAATTTGGTGAGTTGGAAGACAAGGAAACTATTATTGCTCGTATAAAAGAAGCAGCACAATATGTGCCATTAGAAAACTTACATTTAAGCCCACAATGTGGTTTTGCATCAACAGAAGAGGGTAATAAGTTATCAGAAGAACAACAATGGGCTAAAATTAAACTAATCAATGAAATTGCTGAAGAAGTTTGGGGATAAAGCAGTTTACTGCCACCATGGAGTGTTTTTACTCTATGGTGGTATTTTTTTATCTTTTGACAAAATTAATTGAATAACATTATAATTTATGACAGTTTTTGGAAGAAAATGACAAATAATGCTTGCCTAATTTATTTGATTAGGTATAATGAGAGTGTAAGATTGCGAGGTGATTATTTGCTAAAAAAAGAGCGAAAACGCATCATTATAGAAAAACTGAAAAATCAAACCTTTGTGACACTTGAATCATTAGTGCATGAATTGGAATCTTCGGAGTCTACAATTCGCCGTGATTTAGATGAGTTGGAACATGAGGGTGAATGTCGCCGTGTGCATGGGGGAGCAGAACGTTTGCGTCCACTTCAAGCTGAATTAACGAATCGACAAAAATCAGTCAAAAACATTCAAGAAAAACGAATCATTGCTGAAAAGGCAGTGTCGTTGATTGAAAATGGTGATGTCATTTTTATTGACCCTGGAACTTCAACGCAAGCGTTAGTTGAATTAATTGACAATAAAACAATTACAGTAGTAACAAATTCGATTCATCATGCTGAAACATTACTATCCAAAGGTATACGCACCTGTATGATTGGTGGCTTTGTTAAGCAAAGTACCGATGCTGCTATCGGCAATACAGCAGTGGAACAGATAAAACTTTATAATTTCGATAAAGTCTTTATGGGTGTCAATGCGATGACGCTTGATTATTTGACCACACCGGATATTGAAGAAGCTGCAGTTAAGCAAGCCATTATTCAACATGGAGAAAAGGTCTATATTTTAGCAGATGAATCAAAATTTGGCTGGCGTACTTTTGCTAATGTCAGTAAAGTAGAAGACTTGACATTGATTACAACTAAATCGGTGTCGCCATTCGTGCAATCATTAAAAGAAAGAATAGAGGTGATTGAAGTATGATTTATACTGTAACACTCAATCCGTCAATCGACTATATTGTCAAAGTGGACTCTTTGACAATGGGAGCTGTCAATCGGATTGGAGCAGAATTTAAGTACCCTGGTGGAAAAGGTATCAATGTTTCACGTATTTTGAAACGTTTGGACTTACCGACTAAAGCAACTGGATTTATTGGTGGTTTTACGGGACAATTTATCTTAGATAGCTTAGCTGATGAAGATGTTGCAACACAATTTGTATCGGTGTCAACTGATTCACGTATTAATATAAAATTGAAATCAGATGAAGAAACTGAAATTAATGGTGTCGGCCCAACCATTTCTGATGACCAATTAAAAGCATTAGAATCCATTTTAGCTAATACGACTAAAGAAGATATTGTAGTATTTGCTGGCTCTGCACCGATTAATTTAACAAACCGTATTTATCAAGAGCTTATTCCAATTGCGAAACAAAATGGTGCTGAAGTCGTGTGTGATTTCGAGGGGCAAACCTTAGTGGATTCACTCCAACATCAGCCATTATTAGTCAAGCCAAATCATCATGAGTTAGCTGCTATTTATCAAGTGGAATTAAATTCAATCGAGGAAATCGTGAGCTATGGTGAAAAATTATTAGCACAAGGTGCCAAACATGCGATTGTATCCATGGCAGGCGAGGGTGCATTATTGATTACAAAAGACGGTAATTATTTTGCTAAACCAATCAAATGTACAGTAAAAAATTCTGTTGGAGCAGGCGATTCAATGGTAGCTGGTTTTACTGGTATCATGAGTAAAACGGGTGATGCACTTGAGGCATTCAAATGGGGTGTTGCTTGTGGCTCTGCAACAGCATTTTCAGAAGATTTGGCAGATGCAAGTTATATTAATCAATTATATCAACAAGTGGAGGTAGAAAAAATATGAAAATCCAAGATGTATTACGTAAAGATGCCATGATTTTAAATTTAACATCGACATCTAAAGCAGATGTTATCGATGAAATGGTAACAAAATTAGTTGAAACAGGTTATGTAAGTGATTTTGAAACTTTTAGAACCGGTATTTTAAATCGTGAAGCACTTACTACAACTGGTTTAGGTGACGGAATTGCGATGCCACATGCTAAAAACACTGCAGTAAATGAAGCAACTGTTTTATTCGCAAAATCTGCAACTGGTTTAGATTATGAGTCACTAGACGGACAGCCAACTGATTTATTCTTTATGATTGCTGCACCAGAAGGAGCAAATGATACTCATTTAGCAGCTTTAGCAGAATTATCACAATATTTAATGAAAGACGGTTTTGCTGACCGTTTAAGACAAGCGACAACACCTGAAGAAGTAATTGCGACTTTTGATGCTGAAGCAGAAAAAGCTGAAAAGGCAGAAGAAATAGTGGAAGAAGTAAGTGTTGACACAACTAATAGCGAGCGTCCTTTCATCGTTGCTGTTACAGCATGTACAACGGGTATCGCTCATACCTATATGGCAGAAGAAGCATTGAAAAAACAAGCAGCTGCAATGGGTGTTGACATTAAAGTTGAAACAAATGGTGCGTCTGGTGTAGGTAATCGTTTAAATGATGCTGATATTGCTCGTGCTAAAGGGGTTATTATTGCAGCTGATAAAGCAGTTGAAATGCCACGTTTTAATGGTAAAGCCTTAGTATCTCGTCCAGTAGCTGACGGTATTAAAAAGACAGAAGAACTTATTAATATTATTTTAGAAGATAAAGCTGAAACTTATACGGCAACAACTGATTCTAAACAAGTAGCGAGTCAAGATACAACAAGTTTAGGTGGAAAATTCTATAAGCACTTAATGAGTGGAGTATCTCAAATGTTACCATTCGTTATCGGTGGTGGTATTTTAATTGCTATTGCATTCCTATTGGATAACTTATTAGGTGTTCCAACGGATAAATTAGGTAGTTTAGGTTCATACAATCAAATTGCTGCTACATTTATGAGCATTGGTCAAGCAGCTTTTGGCTTTATGTTACCAATCTTAGCTGGTTTTATTGCTTTTTCAATTGCTGAAAAACCAGGTTTAGTAGCCGGATTTGTAGCTGGAGCAATCGCTAGTAGTGGTTTAACTTATAGTAGTATTTCATACGGAGCAGCAACTGGTGACGTGGCAGCGTCTGTATCATCTGGTTTCTTAGGTGCATTAGTCGGTGGTTTTGTTGCCGGTGGTGTCATCTTAGTATTACGCAAATTATTAGCAGGTATGCCACGTTCATTAGAAGGTATTCGTTCAATTCTATTGTTACCATTATTAGGAACATTATTTACTGGTTTAGCAATGTTATTTATCAATACGCCAATGGCTATTATCAATACTGGATTAAATAATTTCTTAGAAGGATTATCTGGTGGCTCAGCTATTTTAATGGGCTTAGTATTAGGTGGTATGATGGCAGTGGACATGGGTGGACCTGTTAACAAAGCAGCCTATGTTTTTGGTACAGGTACTTTAGCTGCAACAGTGGCTGACGGTGGTTCAATTGTCATGGCAGCCGTTATGGCAGGTGGTATGGTTCCACCAATCGCAGTCTTTATTGCGACATTATTATTTAAAGATAAATTTACTGAAGAAGAACGTAATTCTGGTTTAACAAACATTATTATGGGATTATCATTTATCACTGAGGGAGCGATTCCTTATGCTGCTGCTGACCCAGCACGTGCGATTCCAAGCTTTATGCTAGGTTCAGCTATTGCAGGAGCATTAGTCGGATTAGCAGGCATTAAATTAATGGCACCACACGGTGGTATCTTCGTAATTGCCTTAACAAGTAATCCTATTTTATATATCCTATTTATCTTAATCGGAGCATTTGTATCCGCATATGTATTCGGATATTTAAGAAAAACAAAGTAATTACATAGTGTGAGTGAGAACGTATTTTACAGCACATTTAGTCATATTAAGAGCCAACAGTTATCATGCTGTTGGTTTTTTGTCATTCAATTTCTCAACTTCTATTCGTCAATCAGTCTTAATTTTGGTAAAATATTATTGATTATGATTGCAAAATATCATACAGTCCGAACTAAGTCGGAAAAGGGGGAGTAAAATGGCACTTCAAATCATCACAGGTAATTTATTTGTTAATAAGAAAAAAGCAATTATCGAAAAATTATTATCGCTTAAAGCCGAAAATCCCAGTGCAAAGATTTTTTATCTAGTTCCAGAACATATTAAATTTGACATGGAAACGACACTTTTGTCAGCAATGCAAGACTATTTTAAAACACAAGAAGCAGCGACATTGGACATTCAAGTCGTCAGTTTCACACGATTAAACTGGTTTCTACTACAACAACAAGGAAAACAACAAGAAAATCTATCACAAATTGGGATTTCAATGTTAATTCGTCAAGTATTAGAGCAAGAAAAAGAGCAATTAATTGTCTATAAAGGACAGCATCGTCATCAAGGTTTTGTTGAGAAGTTACGAGTATTATTTGAGGAGTTACTGCAAGGTAATATCACGCCGGAGTCTTTATTAGATGAATCAGTAAAAATGGGTGAATTTAAGGCTGGAGAAATGGAAAATCAACGGCTGTGGGAGTTGCGTTTACTCTATCAAAAATTTTGCGAGCAACTTGATACCCAAAAGATTGGTAACTATCAATCCTTTAATCAATTAGAGCAATTTTTTAAAGAGCACGAACAGTTGGAGAATCATTACTTAGTCATTGACCACCATTATTTCTTTAATTCGCAACAATATCGTGTAATCGTTGATTTTATTCGTGCATTTGATAAAGTATGGATTACGTTGCCATTGACTCATCATGAAGCAATGCAATTAGATTGGCACCCTGTTGTTGCAGTACCAAAAGCAACTTATCAGTATTTACATCAATTGGGTAACCTGTTTCAATTTGACATCATGCCAGACTGGGACATTCATCAGCCAGAATATGACTATGCGCCAGCTATTCGTGAAGTGGCAAAATGGTTTAAAGACGCACAATCTCTAATGGGCGTCGGGCACAATGAACCGAGTCCAACTACTCATACGCATCATTTTTGGCAATTCGACTCCATTCAAAATGAAATTCGACATATCAGCAATCAAATTCACTATTTGGTGACAAAAGAGGGCTATCGTTATCAAGATATTTTAGTAGTCGCTCGTGATATGGATCGTTATCAGCAAATTGTTGGGCCTTATTTTGACATGAATCAAATACCTTATTTTTATGACCACGAAGCAAGTATGTCGCAACATCCTTTTGTTTTATGGGTAGAATCTTATTTTCGTTTGCATTTATATCGTTGGCAGTATCAAGATTTGATGTTAGTTGTAAAATCTGATTTATTATTACCTCCATGGCTAAAAGAAGCTGCAATTGAAGAAGTCCGTCACCAAAAAGGTTTATTGGAAAACATTTTACTAGCAAATGGATTTTTCGGTTATCGTTTCTATGATGAGCAGTTTAAATGGCAATTTCCACAACAAGATGAGCCGTATCAAGATTATCATGGTGTTATTCATAAACAATCTATTGGTTCATTAATAAAGCAATGGCGTCAGTGGCTCATTGAAGTTTTCTATCGACCACTTCAGACATGGAAACGAGAGAACAATGGAACAGAGGCAAGTAGTTGGTTTTATCAATTATTAGAGCATAGTGGTATCAAACAACAATTAATGATGATGCGAGATAATGCAATTGAAACAGGGCATATTGAAACTTCTCAACGCTTAGAACAAGTGTGGCAAGTATTAATGAATACTTTAGATGAATTTCATTTACTCTATGGTGACAAAGTAATTGATTTTATCTTGTTCAGTGAGTTATTGACTACTGGATTGACACAAGCAACGTATCATATTATTCCACCGACAATGGATCAAGTGACCATTACGAGTTTGGATAGTCCACGAGTTAGACCAGCTAAAATTTGTTTTGCTATTGGTATGGACGATTTAACTTTACCACGATATGTTCAATCAGATTCCTTATTAACACAGGAAAATCGTATTACTATTCAAGAACGCTTATTGCCATATCAATCAATTCAAGATTTTTCGGTTAATCGCAACCGAATGGAATTATTGATTACACAACAGCTCTTATTAAATGCGACTGAACAACTGTATCTTTCTTACGCTGCAACGGTTAATGGTCAAGGACGTGTTTTATCACATTTATTAGATAGTGTGCGTAAAGTCATTCGACAACCGCTTGAAGTATTTAATGAAGAAGAACATCCATTATTCCAACAAGAAAGAATCCATACTAATCAAATCGGTCAGGCTGCCATGCAATTGTCACCTGTATTAGCACTTATGCGAACGTCTTACCAGCAAAGTCAAGCATTGACAAAGGCACAATTACATTTAGTTCATTATTTATTGGAACAACCGATTGCTAAAAAGCAACAATGGAATAATTTAATTAAGCAATTGTTTCGTTTTCACGCATTGCCAACGAATTTATCAGCAGAAACTGCGATTCAATTATTCAGTCGTAATATTATCGCATCAGTATCGAAAATCGAACAATATTATCAGGACCCATTTAGTCATTATTTAGTTTATGGATTACGTTTAAAAGAGCGAGAACAATATACTATGGATGCTGCGAAAACAGGGGATTATTTTCACTCTATTCTCGATTATGTCATGCGTTCACTCATTGATGACCAACAAAAACTCGCGGAAGTTTCTAAAGAGTCATTGCAACACTATTTAGATAAAGCCTTACAAGCAATCAATCAGGAATGGCGATTTAATTTATTTGATAGTCACCCACGAATGCAAGCAATTCGTTTGCAATTGAATCAACAATTATGGCATTTTCTTCAATTTAGTCAACGGCAACAGCAATTAACACAAGTTCAAACGCTTCAAACAGAGGCAATCTTTGGTGTTAAAGATTCCTTATCTGGATTTGAATATCCATTAAAAAATGGTGGGAAATTATATATTACCGGAAAAATTGACCGTATTGATATAGTGCCTACGCAGCAAAAATTACAAGTTATTGATTACAAATCTGGACAAAAACAATTTGATTTGAGCGATGCATATTATGGATTAGACTTGCAAATCTTAACTTACTTAAATGTGGCATTAAAAAATTATGCTGATTTCACTCCAGTTGGAGCATTTTATCAGCCATTAATTCATCAGTATCAAGAGGCTACTCGAGAATTATTATCAGAGAATGACTTAATGACATCGGAATATTTATTAAAAGAGCATGTCCTCAAAGGATTTGTGACCGTAGCACCTGATGAATTAGCGACTATTGAGCCAGCTTTTTCTGATAACAAGAATAGTCTGATTTATCCAGTTAGTAAGCTAAAAAATGGTAATTATTCGAGTTCTAGTGTCTATATCGACCATGATAATTTAGCACGATTACTTAAAATGACCAATCAACGCTTTATTCAAGCGGCTGAAGCGATGCAATCTGGCGAAATACAGCTAGTCCCATACAAAGACTATCCTTATACGACAGCTTTACAGCCACAATATCGAGTAATTTCAGGATTTGATGCAACAGAACATTATCACTTATATCGTCATCGTAATATTAAATCAAAAGAAGTATTATCTTTATTAGAAGAAGAGGAGGCAACAAAAAATGATTGAACCAAAACCGTTAAATAGTACCTTTAACGATGAACAATGGCAAGCCATTCAACAAACAGGATCTAATCTACTCGTTGCAGCCTCAGCTGGTTCTGGAAAAACAACGGTCTTAATTGAGCGTATTTTGACCCATATTAAAAAGCAATATGCCGAGATTGATGAATTGCTAGTCGTGACCTTTACCGAATCGGCTGCGAATGAAATGAAAGAACGAATGGAATCGAAGTTAAAAGAAGCGATTAAAGACGGCTTGCAGCCAGAAACACAACGCTTGTTATTAAATCAAATTCAAAAATTACCGTTGGCTCATATCCGAACGCTGCATAGTTTTTGCTTGCAAGTCATTCAACAATTTTTCTATCTGATTGACTTCAATCCTAGCTTTTCACTGTTAACGGACGAAACCCAAAAACAATTGATGTACCAAGAAGTATGGGAGCAAGTATTAAGTGATATTTTAACTGGAAAAGTTAACGATTTATCACCTGAAATACTACGTGATTTAATGCGTCGTTACTCGAATCCACGTGATGATAAGGGCTTATATCAATTAGTGCTTGATTTACATCATTTTTCATCTTCACACCCAGAACCGATGATTTGGTTAGAAAATTTAGCGAATAATAGCTTAGACTTTGAACATTTTGGTAAATCTGATTTATATGCCAAACATTTAAAACCATCTTTGGAATCATCAGCACAGACAGCTTATCAATTATTGGAAACGGCACTCAATCAACTACAAGGTGCTAGTGATGAGATTCAACAAAAATATGTTGCCACATTATCACAGGAACAAAATCAAGTTGCTCAATTACTCGAAGCAATTTATCAAGGTCAATTAGATGTACTCAGTCACGCGATTGGTGTAATTGAATTTAAAAAATGGCCAACAAAACCACGTAAAACTGAAGAGGGCGAATTAATCGATAGCATTAAATCATTGCGTGACCAAGCTAAAGAACGAGTTGTTAAACAATTGAGTGGTATTATTCGCTTAGATTATGCTCACTATACTGAAACAGAACAAAAAATTGCTCCTATTATTGAACAATTAGGGAAGTTAACTCGTCTGTTTAAAAATCAATTAACGCATCATAAACGCTCAAAAAACTTAATTGACTATAATGATTTGGAACATTTAACCCTTGATATTTTAGCACCCTATAATGAATCTACTAAACGTCGTGAGGCAAGTATTGCTGCAAGCTATTATCAAGAACTTTTTAAAGAAGTACTAGTAGATGAGTATCAAGACATTAACGAGATTCAGGCAACGATTTTAGCATGGTTATCACATGAGCATCGTGATGATTTATTAGGTAACTTATTCATGGTAGGGGATGTTAAGCAATCGATTTATGGTTTTCGTATGGCAGAACCGAGTCTATTTATGGAAAAATATCGCCATTATCAAAATCATAATGGTGGTGAATTAATTGTACTCGATAAAAATTATCGTTCACGTGATGAAGTCTTACAATTTACCAATTTCATCTTTGAACGACTAATGGATGAACAATTTGGTGAAATGCCTTATGCCGAAAAAGAAGCACTCAAAACTGGTAACTGGTCTTTTATACCTGAAGCTCCCCATGCTGATTTTAATATTGAATTATTATTGCATGAAAAAGATAGCGACGAGGAAGATTTGACTGAAGACGATGCAGATAATCCATTTGATGCGTCCGTAGAAGCACAGGCACATTTAATCGCCCAAGATATTTTAGGCAAAATAGAGCGTGGCACGATGATTTATGACAAACAATTAAAGGTAGAACGCCCGTTGGAATTTCGTGATATTGTGCTATTGACGTCAACACGTGGGCCATTTTTAGCCGTACAACAAGCATTTCAACAGTATCAAATACCAATCAATGCTCAGAAAGTAGATACTTATTTTCAACGGCAAGAAGTGCAGCTGATGTTAGCTTTATTAAAATTAATCGATAATCCAAGACAAGATTTACCATTAGTGGCAATATTACGCTCATTCTTTGTCGGATTAGATGATGAAGCATTGAGTAAAATACGCATTGAACAGAAAAATGGCAGCTACTATGATGCGTGTATTCACTATCTTAGTATGCAAGAAAATGAAATTAGCCAAAGTTTGCAAGATTTCTTTAAAAAATTGACCCATTGGCAAAATCAAGCAAATGAACGTCGTTTAGTTGAATTAATTTGGTTAATTTATCAAGAAACTTACTTTTTAGATTATGTCGGTGGCTTATCTAATGGTAAGCAGCGTCAAGCGAATTTACATGCCTTATATGAATATGCTGCTAATTTTGAGCAATCGTCCTTTAAAGGCGTATTTGGTTTCGTTCGCTACATTGAAGAAGTGACGCAACATCAACAAGATTTGGCTGAACCGGTCTTATTGTCAGATGACCAAAATTTTGTTCGCATGATGACCGTCCATGCGAGCAAGGGCTTGGAGTTTCCAGTCGTCTATTTGATGAATTTGAATAAGTCGTTTAATATGCAAGACGTTAATCAGAAACGTTATCTACTGTCAAAACATTTTGGTTTAGGAACAGATTTATATGACTATGAACAATTATTGCGTTATCCGTCATTGGTGAAAGCAGCCATGAAAGTTGAAAAATCATTGCTACTAAAAGCAGAAGAGATGCGAAAATTATACGTTGCTTTAACCCGATGTGAACAACAGTTAATTTTAGTAGGTAGTATTAAAAATCAAGTAACATGGCAAGAGCAAACTGATTTAACACGAGAATTAACGTCAACGCAGCAAAAACAAATTGCATTACAAGAGCGTCAACAAGCGAGAAGTTGGTTAGACTGGATTCGACAAGCATTGGCTGTGTCAGATACATTAGAAAAACAAGTCGCACAATTTAAGATTGATCAAGTAACAACTAAATTTTTTGCGACTGCATTAATTGAAGAAAGACGCCGTAGAATGACTACACAGCAAACAAGTCTTGATACAAATCAGTGGTTAGAACACACCTTGCAAGCAATAGAGAACATTTCATCAGAAGGAACAGTAGATTCTCCATTATTAACCTTAATGGATGAATTAGCTAATCCACAATATGCGTATCGTTTAGCTAGTAATACATCAAGCTATCAGTCGGTGTCCGAATTAAAACGTATGTATGAAGAACCAAGTCATCAGCAATTGAGCCATTTTGAAGACCGTAGTATCACAAAAGTCACAGCGAAATCAGTCGAAGACTCGTCTGCTCACAAAATTCAAAGTATTCGATACACACAAGACACTTTTGAGCCGCCACGCTTTATGCAAGAAAAAGTTATGTCTTACGCTGAAATCGGTACATTAACTCACTTTGTTATGCAGCATTTAAACTTTTCATCAATTAGCGAACCCTTAGTGGAGTGGGTGCAGAGTGAATTAGAACGAATGGTGTCCGAAGATTTGTTATCGGACGAGCAGCGTAAGATGATTCAATTGGATAAAATTGCTCGTTTTCTAGCGTCCGATGCAGGACAAGCATTAGTTAAATATACTGCATCTGTCAAAAGAGAGCAAGCATTTTCTTATTTACTACCGGCTCATTGGCTATTTAAAGCTCAATTAACTGATGAAACGATACATCAATTAGCCGATAATCAATTACTTATTCATGGGGTCATTGATACCTATTATGAAACAGAGAAGGGCATTGTGCTACTTGACTATAAAACAGACCGCTACCGTCCTTATGGCACGCAAACACGTACCGAACAAATCGCAACAATTGTTGAAAAATATAAATTCCAAATTAGTTTATATACTAAAGCCTTGACCGTAGCGACAGGCAAACCTGTCGTTTCTGCCAGTCTTGTCTTACTGGATTTTGATGAAGTTTACACTTACGATGAGTTGTATCAATTTGAACAATAGGTTAATTGTTTTTAATTTCAAAAAGATTAAAAATAGGGTATAATGAGAAAATAATGTGAAAATATAAAAATCGGTAGTTAGTCTAACTGATTGATTAAAATATAGTGTGAGTAAGGGTGGTCTGGCTTGAATCACTGGAGCAAAAAGTGCCGGAGTGCGTCAGCGCTCCAAGCGATTTGCGAAGTGGATGTCAAGCCAACCCGAACGAACCAGAATAAGGAGTGATTATATGAGCCATGAATGGTTATTAACAGAATTATATGAATCTTATGAAAGCTCTGCTTATCAAGCAGATTTTGAAACTTTACGTAATAGCTATGCAAAATTGAATGAAATTGAATTAGTCGATACATTACCAACGATTAAACAAGTAGTTGAATTAAACGAAACCATTGCAAATTTATCTTATCGTTTATCAGCTTATTCTAATTTGCAATTATCAACTAATACAACGCATGAGCCGAGTTTGACGGCACTTGCCAAGTTAAGTAAATTAGTGTCTGAAAATGCCAAAATTTCAGCGAAAATTAATCGCTTTTTAGGAAATATTAAAACCGATATTTCACAAGACGAGCATTTGAGTCAATATTCATTCTATTTTGAAGAATTACATCAAGTAGCCAGTCATTTATTATCAGACGAAGTTGAAGAAGTCATTTCAACAATGAATTTAAGTGCTGGAGATGCATGGAATCAATTGCATAGTTTCTTAACGTCAACAGTAGAGGGAACTTTTGATGATAAAACCGTCACCTTAAGTGATATTCGTAATTTAGCTTATTCAGATGATGCAGATGTGCGTAAACGTGCGTATGAAACAGAATTAGAAATGTATCAGACTGTAAAAGAGCCAGTAGCATTTGCTATCAATAATATAAAATCACAATTCAATGATATTGCTCGCTTGCGTGGCTATGACAGTGCGATTGATATTACGCTTGACGCATCACGCATGTCAAAAGCAACATTAGATGCTTTAATGGGAGCAATTGAAGATGCCTTACCAGCTTTTAGACGCTATTTAAAACATAAAGCATCATTATTAGGGCATCAAAATGGCTTACCATTTTATGATTTATTTGCCCCAATCGGCAAAACTGCATCACGCAAATTTACTGTTGAAGAATCTCGTGATTATTTAGTCGACATTTTCTCAAAATTTTCACCTGATTTGGCTGAGTTAACCCAAGAAATTTATGATAAGCAATACGTTGATATGTTCCCTCGCAAAGGTAAAGTAGGGGGTGCATTCTGTATGAACTTGCCATTTTTAAAACAATCACGCATTTTAATGAACTTTGACGGTACATTGCGTAATGTTGTAACAATGGCACATGAGTTAGGGCATGCTTATCATGGTTTACATATCGAAGATCATTTAGTATTAAACCGTTCTTACACAATGCCAGTGGCTGAAACAGCGTCAACTTTCAATGAAAATATTGTGATGAATACTGCGATTGCACAATCTAACAACGAAGAAAAAATCGCTTTAATTGAATCATCATTACAAGATACAACACAAATTATTGTCGATATTTATTCACGTTATTTATTCGAATCAGCTTTATTTGAGCAACGTAAAGAGAAGTTCTTATTCTCTAAAGACTTAGAGGCATTAATGTTAGATGCACAAGAAAAAGCGTATGGTGACGGCTTAGACCCAGAAGTTAAGCATCCTTATATGTGGTTATGTAAAGGACATTATTACTATCCACATTTAAGTTTCTATAATTTCCCATATGCATTTGGTGGATTATTCTCAAAAGGATTATACGCACTTTATATGCAAGAACCAGACGGATTTGTTGAAAAATATCAAGAAATGTTACGTGCAACAACCGTTTCAACGGTCGAAGAAACGGCTAAAAAAATGGGTGTAGATGTCACAACAAAAGAATTTTGGGCAACAGCTTTAGCTGAATATGAAAAAGAAATTGACGCATTCATCGAATTGACTAGCGAGGTATAAGATGTTAGAAATTCGTTTATGTCAACATGATGATTTGTTAAGTTTACAGTCAATTGCTGCTGAAACCTTTCGTGATACATTTGCTGAAAGTATTTTAGAGCCGAATATGTCACAGTACATTCAAGAGGCATATGATTTGAAACAGCTTGAGTCTGAGTTAAATGATAACAATTCTGAAATCTATTTAGCATTTTATGAAGATGAATTGGCAGCCTATTTAAAAATCAATTGGGCAACTGCTCAAACCGAGGCAATGGGGGAAGATGCGTTAGAAATTCAACGTATTTATGTCCGTCAAGCGTTCAAACGCAAAGGTATCGGTAAACAGTTACTAGATATAGCCTATAACAGAGCGAATGAATTACAGAAAAATTCAATTTGGTTAGGAGTTTGGGAGAAAAACTTTGGTGCACAAGCGTTTTACCAAAGCGAAGGATTTGTAAAAATTAGTGAACATGCTTTTCCAGCTGGGGACCAAATAGATATTGATTGGATAATGGAGAAAAAATTATAAATTATACTCCTACAAGAACAAGGTTATCATGCCTTAGACTTGTAGGAGTATTTATTTTGACTATAACAGATATAAATTTCTGTTATATTTTGCTAATTATTGCTTGATGCAGTGCTATAATGTGTTATAATTAACATATATGAAAGCGTTAAAAAATTTTTAATATAAGAGGGGGAATTATAATGACAGAAGTAGCTGCACCAGTAATTGGTTATGTGCATTCTACCGAAAGTTTTGGTTCTGTCGACGGCCCTGGTATTCGATTTATTAGTTTTATGCAAGGGTGTCGTATGCGATGCGAATTTTGCCACAACCCAGATACATGGAATACTCAAGGTGGAAAACCCTATACACCACAGGAATTGTTTGATACTGCCATTCAATATCGTGCTTTTTGGGGCGATAAAGGTGGGGTAACTGTTAGTGGTGGCGAACCATTATTACAGATTGATTTTCTAATTGAATACTTCAAAATTTGTAAAGCAAATGGGGTTAACACGACATTGGATACTTGTGGAGCACCATTTACACGTAAAGAGCCTTTCTTTAGCCGTTTCCAAGAATTAATGAAATATACTGATTTGCTATTGTTTGACTTAAAACATATCGATAGCGAAGGTCATCGCAAGCTAACAGGACACCCAAATGATAATATTTTAGATATGGCACAATATTTATCGGATATTGGTCAAAATGTTTGGATTCGTCACGTATTAGTGCCAGAGCGTACCGATTATGATGAATACTTAATTCGTTTAGGTGCATTTGTAAAAACACTTAAAAATGTCTTGAAATTTGAAATTTTACCATATCATAAGCTAGGGGTTTATAAGTATGAAGTATTAGGCATTAAATATCGTTTAGAGGGGATTGAACCACCAACTGCTGAACGAGTTGAAAATGCACGACGTATCTTAGATACGGATTCTTATAAAGGATACTTGGACGTATAGTATCACATAGGGTTGGCATAGTGTGCTGCCCCTGTTTGTGTTAGGGGGAAAGTTGCCCCAAATAAATTTAACGATTTATGTTATTGAATATTCTTTAGTATATCCTTGTATCACTTGACACAAGGATATACTAAAGATATACTTTTTTTACGGAGGTATTATTATGGAACAAGTAATCAAAGAATACACAACACTATCACAATGGGGAAACTCGAAAGCGACCAGAATACCGGCAAATGTCTTAAAGAAGCTAAACATCGATGTCAATCAAAAATTTTTAGTTTCGGTAAAAGACCAGTCAATTGTTTTGACACCAGAAATTCAAAAACCAACAAGTATTCATGAATTATTTTCTGGTTGGGAAGATGACGGTTACCGTTCTCAAGAACTAGACTGGGGACAAGCTGAAGGGAACGAAATCTCATGGTAATTTCACAAGGAGATATTTTCTACGTAGACTTTAATCCAAGTATGGGACATGAACAGAAACATCGACGTCCAGCCATTGCACTTAGTCATGATTTAGTAGCTCAATTTGGTGGTTTAACTATCGTTGCACCTATTTCAACTACAGAACGGAATTATCCAACATATCACACACTAGCAAGTACAAAGGTAATCAAAGGAAAGGTAATGCTTGACCAGACGATTGCACTTGATTTAAAAGCCCGTAGAGTTACAAAGGTTGAAGAATCACTAGATAAAGCTGAACTTAAAGATATTATAGATAAGTACAAGCTTTTATTTGATTTAGTTTAAAGAGAATATGTATTAAAAATAGCCTTATTAAGCATTTTGTATGTAGCAAAAATCTCTTAATAAGGCTATCAATGTAAAAATGGTAAGTTTGTTTGAAATACGATAAACGAGCAGTGTAAAATAAGTTAAAAGCTGTTACTTTTATTCTTATGAGTTTACATAATACATATTATAAATTGTTATACGCAGAAGAATGCAATAATGATTTTACCTAATAAATTTTTCTTTCTACTAAATAAAATGATTAACATCCAATATTACACTCAACACCACTAATAAACTTAAACTTATTCTTAAATAAATTAATTAAAATTGATTTAGTCACTTATTCTATTAATAAAGATAAATTCTAATTTACAACAAAAGGACTGTAATTTCCTTACAGCCCCTTAGTATTATTATAATGCTTCGTAACTTTCAGTTAATTGTGGTACTACTTGTTTTTTACGAGATACAACACCTGGAAGTTCAAATTCTTGATTCGTAATAATTGTATCAAATGCACGTTTTACTGCTTTTAAATCTTCACCTGCAACTAATGCAAATGAATTGCTTTCTAAAACATCTGTCACAATTAATAAGAATAAATCATATTGTTCACTTGTATTCGCAAGTTCCATAGCCTCTAATAAAGATTCTTTACGTTCTTTCATTTCAGCAAAGCCAATCGCATTTACTTGTGCGATACGGACTTTACGACCATTCATTTCAAATGTTTTAGCATCTAAATTTAATAATTCTTCAACAGATTTCGTTGATAAATTAGTACCTGCTTTTAATAATGCTAGACCATATTCTTCAATATCAACTTCAGCATATTTTGCTAATTCACGTGCCGCAAATTCATCTTGCTTAGTACATGTTGGTGATTTGAATAATAATGTATCTGAAATAATCGCTGAAAGCATTAAACCAGCAATTGAACTTGGAATATCAATTTCATTTTCTTTAAACATTTTAAATAAAATAGTTGCTGTACATCCAATTGGTTCTGCACGATAATACAATGGTTGAGCTGTTTCAAAACCAGCAATACGGTGGTGATCGACAACATAATCAACCGTTACAGATTCTAAATCGGCAACAGATTGTTGTGGCTCATTGTGGTCAACTAATGCGACACGCTCTACTTCATTTGCAACTGTTTCCACAATACGTGGTGCTTCGACATTGAATGAATCCAAAGCAAAAGCTGTTTCTTCGTTGACTGACCCTAAAATAACAGGTTCTGCATCGTAACCTGTACGTTCTAAAAAGAAACTCATTGCGATTGCTGATGCAACCGTATCGGTGTCGGGATTTTTATGACCAAACACTAAATATTTAGACATTAATTAATTCCTCCTAATAATTTGTCCTTTATGCTTATATTGTAGCATATTTTATCCTTTATGAAATCATTTCAACTCATTTTCTTTAATAATTTCTTGTAACCATTCGTGTTCTTGCGATGTTAGCTCAGCTTTTTCAAGTAAATCTGGTCGCCGTTCGTAAGTTTTACGAATTGCCTCTTTAGCTTGCCATTTCGCAATATTATCATGATGTCCACTTAATAAGACGTCTGGCACTACTTTCCCACGAAATTCTCTTGGTCGTGTATATTGTGGATGTTCTAATAGATGTCGTTGATGTGATTCTTCTACTATTGAATGAGCATTTCCAACCACATCTGGAATTAGACGTACAGTAGAATCAATCATTACCATTGTTGGCAGCTCGCCATTGGTTAAAACATAATCACCTAACGATACTTCTTCTGTTACATAATCACGAATCCGTTCATCAAATCCCTCGTAATGCCCACAAATAAAAATCAAATGCTCTTCTTTTGCCCAATCATTGGCCATTTGCTGCGTAAATGGAACACCGGTTGGGTCAACTAAGACAATTCGTGTGCGTTCATTCTTATCAATTGATTCCAGTGTTTGAACAATGGGTTCGACACGCAATAACATGCCAGCTCCCCCACCGTATGGATAATCATCAACATGTCCATGCTTATTTACAGCAAATTGTCTAAAATTATGTAAATGTAAGGATAATTTACCTTTGCTTTGTGCCTCTTTCATCAATGATTCGTTTAAGGGTGCGAACATTTCTGGAAACAAAGTCAACACATCAATTTTCATCGTCAATTAACCCTTCCATTAATTCAATTGTAGCTGTATTATCAGCTAAATTAACAGATTTCACCACATCATCAATGTATGGAATCAATGCATCTTTTAAATTCGCTTTATTGCGTTTAACAACCCAGACATCATTAGAACCTAATGATAAGATTTCTTTTACTTTCCCTAGCATTTTACCGTCAGTAGTGACGACATCAAGCCCGATAATTTGGTGATGATAAAATTCATCATCTTCTAAAGGCTGTTGTTGCGACGCATCAATCGCTAACCATAAATTTTTAAATGACTCCACTTGATTAATATTCGTATAATTTTCAAATGAAACTAAGTAAGTTCCTTTATGCAATTGTGCTGCTGCAACCGTTAAAGTTTCGACTACTTGTTCGTCCTTTAAAAGATAAAGTGTTGAGCCTGCTTTAAAGCGTTCTTCTGGAAAATCCGTATCAGCAATCACTTTTACTTGACCACGAATACCGAATGTATTGACAATTCGTCCAATTTTAAACATGTGTTGTATCCTCACTTTCATATAATTGAATAAAACGTTGAATCATAATCACCATGATAATGGCAATTACTAAAATAAAGAATGGCAGTATCCACATACCGACACCTTGCCCTAGCCAACCGAATATTGGAGGCATCACTAATGTTCCCAAATAGGCACTAGCCATTTGAACACCGATAATCGCTTGAGAACGCCCTTTTCCAAAATAGCGTGGTGACATATGAATAATACTTGGATAAATCGGTGCACAACCAAAACCGATAATAATTACACTAATTAATGAAACAATATCGGGTGTTTTAGGTACTAATAAACCGAAAATACCAAGAAAAATCACACTACTGCCAATCTTAATCATCTGCTCATCAGAAAATTTAAACGTTAAGAAACCACTTAATGCTCTCCCAACCGTAATACCGATATAAAATAAAGCTGCATACGATGCTGCAATACCCTCTGGTATTCCTTTATACAATACAAAGTAGCTGCTAGCCCATAGACCGACAATTGATTCGATAGCACAATAGGCTAAGAAACTGATCATGATTTCCTTTGTACCCTTTATCGCCATAATTTGCTTTAAAGATAGTGGGTGATAATCGGTATTCATTTCTTTCGTTACAATGGCATGATGACTTTTCCATAAAGGTAGGCTCATAAATAAAATAAACGTCAATACAGCTTGAATAATTCCAATAATCCAATAACCACCTTGCCAACCTAATTCATGAGTTAAAGCATATGTCATAATATATGGACCTATTGCTGCACCTAAGCCCCACATACAATGTAACCAACTCATGTGATGACTTTTATAATGGAGAGCGACAAAATTATTTAATGACGCATCAATACTGCCTGCCCCTAATCCGTATGGAATAGCCCATAGGCATAGCTGCCAAAAGGACGAACTAACCGAAAAGCCGAAGAGTGCAATCGCCGTTAATAATACGCTAAAAACTGTTACCTTCCCTGCTCCAAAACGTTTAGTGACACGGTCACTTTGTAAACTAGAAATAATCGTACCACATGAGATAATCATCGACACAATACCGGCAAATGATAATGGAACATTCATCATCGGATTCATAATCGGCCAAGCAGACCCTAACAATGAGTCCGGTAATCCAAGACTGATGAAAGCCAAATAGATAGTCACTAATAGTAAATGAATCATATAAACCTCACAATTTTATTCTAACAGTCCTATTATACGGCATTCTGATACAATTCGCTAATTATTTTCTTAATTTTGATTGGTTTGCTTTCACTTTGTTTCATAATCCGTTAAAATATTAATAGAGAATTAAGATTCAGCTTATTTTTAGATATTGAATGATAATGACATAGCTGAACTCTTTTTGAGAAAGGACGGTTTCACATGACTTTTGACGGATTTTTTACACGAGCATTAGTAAATGAATTAGCTGAACAATTAATTGGTGGCAGAATTTCTAAAATATATCAACCATTCGAACGTGAGTTGCAGCTAGTTATTCGTAATCAACGACAAAATTATCGCTTAGCAGCATCAATTCACCCTACCTATTATCATATCGGTTTAACCGATGAACGACCAAGTAATCCAACGCACGCACCGATGTTTTGTATGTTGATGCGTAAACATTTAGAAAATGCGGTTATTTTAGATTTAAGACAAGTAGATAATGACCGTATTATTGAAATGGAATTAAGTGGGCTAGATGAATTAGGTGACCAACAAACATATCGTCTTATTTTTGAAATGATGGGACGTCATAGTAATATTTTATTAGTTAATCCTAAAAAAGAAACTATTATTGATTGTATTAAACACGTTGCCCCTAGTTTAAATACTTATCGTGGCTTGCAACCGGGTGCTTTATATATTGCCCCACCGAAAAATCAGCAGCAAACTAATATTTTTTCATTAGAGAATTTAGAATCATGGGCATGGCATCAAGATGAACTGGTAAATGGGCAGGCACATCGAATAATTGAAGGTTTAGGTGTATTAGGTAGCAGACAGATTGCTGAATGGATTGTGACAGAAAATTTATCGCCTAAGGCAGCCCTACAAAAACTAATGGCAGCAACGAACACAGCGTCCCCTACTTTGTATGAATCGGACTCAAAACTGAATTTTTACTATATAACATTGCCACATTTAGACGGTGTTCAAACACAATTCAATACATTATCAGAATTAATACAAGTCTTTTTCCGTCAAAAAATTCATCAAGACCGTATCAAACAACTCTCAGGTGATTTGACTCAAAAATTAGAACAGATTATTCAACGAAATCAAACGAAATTAATGAAATTAGAAGAAGACCGTAAAGTAGCAACGGCAGCTGATATGTATCGGATTAAGGGAGAATTATTGACGACTTATGCTTACCAAATTGAAAAAGGTGTAGACACTATTACAGTAGATAATTATTACGATAACAATCAACCTATTACAATTGAGCTAGACCCACGCTTAACTCCGATTGAAAATAGTCAAAATTATTTTAAACGCTATACGAAATACCGAGATTCCTTGCATTATATTGATGAACAAGTGGAAGTAACTGCTCAAGAAAATGATTATTTAGAAGGGATACTTGTTCAATTGAAGCAAGCAGATATTGAAGATATTGAAGACATTAAAGCAGAACTATCTGAAGAAGGCTATGTTTCGCAACGTAAGTCATCAATCAAGAAACGTGCTAAATCGTCTTCATCGCCACGTATTTATCAAAGCGAAGACGGTGTTCGAATTTATGTTGGACGAAATAATCAACAAAATGATGAATTAAGTCTGAAAAAAGCAACCAAAAATCATTGGTGGTTACACGCAAAAAATATTCCAGGTTCTCATGTAATTATTGAAAGTGACAAACCAAGTGATGAAACGATTACTTTAGCAGCTGAATTAGCAGCTTACTATTCAAAATTCAGTCACTCTGGCCAAGTGCCAGTTGACTTATTGCAAGTAAAACATTTACGCAAACCCAATGGAGCTAAACCAGGTTACGTCATCTACGAAGGTCAACATACGGTCTATGTAACACCAGATGAAAATCGAATAAGTCAGTACGAAGTAAAGTAAATAAATGAAACCGACAATGTATCTAAGTTAATGATGATACATCGTCGGTTTTTAATGAAACTTGCGAAATTATCCTTACGGCTTAACAATGACAACTTGGTCTGCTTGTGCATCAACTTCCTCTAAACGAACATCAATACGCTCTGTTTTAGCTGTTGGAACATTTTTTCCGACAAAATCAGCACGAATCGGCAATTCACGATGCCCCCTATCAACTAAAACAGCTAACTGGATATGAGACGGACGACTTTGAGCCAGTATTGCCTCCATAGCAGCACGAACAGTTCTTCCAGTATATAAAACATCATCTACAATGACAACACGTTTATCCGTTAAATCCAAATTAAATTCAGCTTTTAACACTTCAGGAAATTCCGATACCGTTGCGTGAGATAAATCATCCCGATAAAATGTAATATCAACCACTTCAACCGGTATTTGCTCTTGTTCAATTTCATATATTTTTTCAGCAATACGTTGTGCCAAAAATTCACCACGTGTTTTGATTCCAACTAATATGACTTCTTGCACTGACTTATTACGCTCAATAATTTCGTGTCCGATTCGTTTTAATGTTCGATTAATGGCTGCAGCATCTAATAATAAATTTTCTGACATATATCTCTATCCTTTCTTTTTTCTTAAAAATAAAGGCTTAGGTATAGACTTATTCAACCTAAACCCAAACCCAAACCCTATTGATTATTCATAATAATTTTCTTTATCAATATGCGTAAAGTAAACTTCACATTCTTGATAACCCAATTCGCAAATCGCTGCTTGTATCAACTTTGCCATTGCTTGTTCAACTGTCAAGCCACGATTAAATTGTTTAATTTCAATCAATGGATACATTGCTACTTGATTTCCTTGATTGAAAAATAAAGATGTCACCAATTCAAAGGTAAAATAATCTTCCGGTGTATCCGTCAAACGACTTAATTCAGTCGGTAAACTTGCACTAAGTTGTGCTACTTCTTCAGCTTTAACCCCTTTAAAAATTAATTGTGGCACAAGAATCAACTCCTAATTAATTTATTTTGACGAGCGTACTTTGCCACCCCATGTTGAAAATCCATTTTTTAATACATAGATATTATCATAACCATTTTTCTTCAATGTACGAGCTGCACGTGGTGCTAAATTCATATTATCATCGTATAAATAAACTGGTTTATCTTTACGGACTTCTTTATATCGTTGAGAAAACTGTGACATTGGCAAATTACGTGCCCCTAAAATGTGACGTGCATCAAATTCTGCCGCTTCACGTAAGTCAATAATTTGAGCACCTGCACGCTTTTCTTCAAGTTCTTCAGCCTCAATTAATGTGGCAGAGTATTTGCGTATCAACCACAAATACAATAAATAAGCACCATAAGCAACAATTGTTAATACTAAAACAGCAAAAATAAAAATTAATAAATCCATTTCTTCCTCCTACTATCTTTCTTATTTAGTTGGCACTAATCTAGCTGCTCCAATCACACCGGCATCATTTCCGATTTGTGCTAACTCTAATTTTGTCACATCACGCACTTGTGGGAATGAAAATTCCTTGTGGTATTTCTCAACTTTTTCTAGTAAATATTTACCAGCAGCTGACACACCACCACCTAATACGATAATTTGTGGATTCAAAATATTCGCAATATGTGAAGTCGCAATGCCTAAATAGCGAGCAAATTCTTCGACAACATGTTCACTGAAAGTATCTTCATCTTTTGCTGCATCAAAAATATCACGTGCTGTGACAGCTTCTCCACTGTCAATGCGTTCTTTAATTTCACTTGAGCCAGCAAACTCATTTGAATATTGACGTGCTAATTTAACAATCCCAGTAGCTGATGCAACAGTTTCTAAGCAACCAGCATTACCGCAAGTACAATCAAAACGATGTTTCTCGTCTACAAAAATATGTCCGACTTCTCCAGCTGTACCCCCTGCTCCACGAACTAATTGGTGATTAATCACGACACCACCACCAACACCTGTTCCAAGCGTAAACATGACAACATCTGGCTCACCATTTCCAGCACCTTTCCATTGTTCACCAAGGGCTGCAACATTCGCATCATTATCAATATAAAATGGAATACCAAAAGCTGTCTCAAACTGTTGACCAACTAATTGTAATTCACTCCAATTGAGATTATAAGCCCCAATAACTGTTTTTTCTTTAGCATCTACTTTACCAGGCGAACCCATACCAATTCCGTAAAAATCTTCGGGTGTTAAATTCAATAAATTTAATTGCTCTTGAATTGATTCAATGATGTTTGGCACAATTGCCACGCCGCCATTTAAAATATTCGTTTCAACACTCCATTTTTTTTGAATATCTCCCTCAGGTGTTAAAATAGCTAATTTAGCAGAAGTTCCACCTAAATCAATACCAATAATTTTTTTTGACATTTATAATTCCTCGTTTCTATATTAAATTTTTTTAAATCCTACAAAAATTAATAACATGAACAATGTGATGATAGCAATGATAACTAGGATTCGTTTTAACCACGACTGCTTGTCTTGATTAGGAATTCCAACCATTAATGTTGCCAAAGCTCCAAATATTGCTCCACCAATATGTCCCCACATATCAATCGTTCCTGAAAAGATATTGAGCCCTAAGTTAACCACAATCAGCATAGTAAATGTTTGGCTACGATCTTTTAAGTAACGAGAAGACGGAAATAGTTTCGCTAATACGATATAGGCAGCAAATAGACCAAAAATTCCTGTACTCGCCCCTGCTGATATAACACCGTTACCTGATAATGCAAAGGATAAAGTATTTCCTCCGACAATGGACAATAAATAAATACATAGAAAACGCCAATGCCCAGTGATTCGCTCAAGTTCAATCCCTGCGAAATATAAAGACAATAGATTCATCAGTAAATGCTCAATCCCTATATGAATGAAACCGGCTGTAAATAGACGCCACCATTGCCCAAAGAGAATAATCGACAGACGAAACATTGCCCCTGCTTGTAAAAGAACTTCTGAAGTTTCAGTTGTCCCCCAAGTGACAATCATCATCAAATAGATACACAAGTTTATTATGATTAATAAGTAAGTTAAAATAGGTGTTTGTTGCCACCAAATAGGATTTTTTAATTTGTGTATTAAATTCATTACTACACCCTTTCAATGTGAATTTTGAGCAATGATTAATTCTTTTACTCGTATATCATGCGATTCGATTAGTGAATCAATTGTATTAGAAACTTGTATCGGAAATGCTAATGACACTGTCTTTAAATCGGGATTCCTAGCAAGCAGACGGTCATAATATCCACCACCAAAACCAATACGGTAGCCTGAATGATTGAATAATAATCCAGGAACAATTAATAAATCAATCTCATTTACATCTATTTGTGGGGCAGTTCGGAGTGGCTGATAAACACCTTTAAAGACACGTTCTAATGAATCCCCAGCTTGATATTGCCTAAATGTTAATTGATATTCTGGTTCAATACAAGGTAAATAAACTTTTCGCCGCATTTGATGTAGTTGCTTTATGAGTGAGTGAAAATTGATTTCAGGCTCCATGCTATAAATACATGCAATCGACTGATAATTGTGCTGTTCAACGAGATTTATGAGTTGTTGATATAAGTTATGCTCCCATTGTTGTCTCCATGACATATCTAAATTCGATAGCTCTTGTAATATTGCCTGTCGGCATAATCTTTTTGTTAATCGTGTCATCAACGTGCCACCTCACTTATGACACTATTTTAGCATATTTCGGAGTCGTTTAGTTAGAAAATTAATGTATTTTGTGAAAAAAAGTTAAAGGGGGGAAGATTTTTGATTGCAGGCATTATTTGATTACGTGGGGGCTGGACAAAAAGTCAAAAGTTCTAACAAATCGAATGATAAGATTGTTGTTAAATCGGTATTTTTAATTCGGGATTATGAATTATAGTGAAAATTTCATTTTCTTTTTTATAAATTTTTCTTTTTTAACAACTATATCATACCACACTAAAGGTACTGAATGTAACTGAACTGACATGAACTAGACTGAACAATTAGCGTAAAAAAACGATAAAGTCTGTGTTGACTTTATCGCTTATCTAGTTAATCCTCCATAAATTGTTTTAAGCTAGAATCTTTTGTCAACTCTAAATTAAAACCACCCTGTTCAGGATACGAAGGAGTTATCAACTGTTTGATAACAACACATTTTTTCCCATTTATCTTACGCCAAGCCACATAGCGACGGATTCCTGAACCTCCTACATAGCTTAACCATACCATTCCTTCTGCATGAATATATCCATCATAAACGAATGATTCACCAGGTTTATAAAATCCTACGGAACTAGCACCTAAACTCGGTTTATTTTTAATCGCAACCGTTTGATTTGGGAAAAATTGTCCACTTTGTCGAATCAAGGAATAGTTTGAACCTGAAGATACATTATGTGAAGGGGTAGGATGATTTGAGCTACTTCTGATTTATGGAATGTTCCATGCGAGACAATCAATAAGCTTATATATACAATTAGCAGTTTTCCTTTTTTCCTCCGGAATATACTGCACCTAAAACTTCATAAGCATGATTTTTTCCTCACTTTTTACATGTGATACTGCTCATCAAAATTTAAATCCAGCCTTTTTTCTTGAATTCCTCTATACGAGCCAAATCTTCAGCGGTAGGTTCATCGGCTGGTGCTTCTGATGGAATATTAAGATATTCATTATTCCATTTCTTAAGAATAGCTGTAATTGAATCCGAAACCCTGATATCTCTTTTCATAATAAAATCCATATTCCATTCCTGAATATCAGAGGTCCCTATTGCTTTTGTAATTACAATTTTAGATGCAGCATATTCTTTTTTCTTCTTCCCAAAATATCCGTTACCAGCAACAATATTAAGCTTCTTCTCGAATGGAAGCTTATTCCCAATATGTTCAATCTTCTCCTTAATAATACTTTCTGGCACATCAAGGAAATAGTTTGTCTGCCATTTCTGTGGAAAGATATGTTCAATCTCCCATTTACTTGGCAGTAATGTATCTTGATGTTCATATGCAAGAGTTTTAAGCAACATACGAACCATGTTACGATTAGGTTTCTGAATACGTGCTTCTAACTGACTCGCATCTAATTCTTTAAAATCAAATTTAGGTATACTTGATGCGATTATTGCGGAATTCAATTTCAGAATATCCGGTTTAACAGCATTAATTGTTGGAATCAAAATATACTTTGTCATCAGCTCAGCCAGCAGTTTGTTCAAAAACAAGCCAAACTTAGTCTCAAAATCCGCTTCCTTACGATAACTTACATAATAAATTACAACCGGATACTTCCAGAACTCATTAGGATATGAAGTAAGAGTATCTAACGTCTGTTTAATCTTAATATTTGAAGACCACGCTTCATCTTCAAGTACATCGTTCTTATTGATTACTTTCCACAAATCGAGAATAACAAATAATTTGTCTAACAATCCCGGCTGATACAAACGCTCAAACTTGTTTGCAGCATAATACTTTCTCACACCGGGTGTAGTTGTATTTGTATCCTTCTCCAAAGCTCGAAGATAAAACATATTGTAATAGAACAACTGTTGAATGCTCTCATTAGCTTCAGTTGCCTGTTCATCAAGGTCTTTCCAACGGTCAATGAATATTTTTTTATCCTCTACATCAAGCTGGTTATAAATCTTCGCTTTAAATATATCCGCATCGGATAGCGGCAAGCCTCTATCATTCAAAGTTGAGAAAATAGTTAATGCTGTATCCTGTGTGTCTGCAGTTATTGGTAAAAGAATAGCTTGATTCAATAAAGCATAAATAAACTGATAGACCATTAATGGATTTTCGTTTGAATGCTTATCAAACAATTTTTGAAAATGTCTATAATTCTTAGAATAATTGTCTTTTGCGTTTTCATCCGCTTTTCCTGTTTCAAGTATGTTACGTAAAATCTCATTTCCTTCATTATTCACTACTCGTGATGTAAGGAGTATATTTTGATAATCAACTGTTCCAGTTAATTTGTTTGTGCGCCAAATCGCAGGCTCAATTTTACCAATAAAGTTATTAGCCTCTGCAGTACGTTCTGCTATAGGAGTAACAACTAATTTTGTGTAAATAGCTCTTAACAACAGGAATAAAGACGTAATACGCTGTTGACCATCAATTATCTCTTGTTCACCATTTTCATTTTCATAGGCAACAACACTGCCAAGGAAGTACGAACCTTCACGTTCAGTACCTCCACTGGTAGCTGTAAATTCCCACAAATCTTCAAACAGTGTTTCTACCTGTTCATCAGTCCAAGCATAAGGGCGCTGATATTCTGGAATAACAAAGGATTTAGCTCTTCCACTACCAAGTAAAGCCTCCACACTTTGTTTGTTAACTTCTATTGTTGTCGGCATAAATATTCCTCCTTACTTCGCAACCATATCAAGACAAGTCTTATAGTTATCAACAATATCGTAAACTACCTCACCATTGCTGATGGACTTAAAGTGTTTTCTTGCACAGTGAATCTTTGATTCTTCAATTAAATGAAGCTGCATTAAATTCATAGAACCTTGTGTTTCTGCAACAAAATAGAGGTGCTGAACGGTTCCTTCATAGAATACAATCGCCAGTCTGGATTGTAATGTACAACCGGAGTTGAAATATAGAATCCATCTGATAATTAAACATATACTGCCACGTTTGTGTTTGTATCTAATTCAGTAGCAAATGCCTGCTCATTAGATGAATCATAAACAATATGCTTCTTTGTCTTCTTTTCCTTCATGACATTTACGTCTAAGCGACCTTTGATTGTAGAGTCAGTAAATACATCTATGACATCGTATGTGATGTTATGAGTGATAGCAGTTGCCTTTTCAACATTGATTAGCGCTGATACCTTAATGATGAATTCTTCTGGATTATTCTTGAACTGATTGAAAGTTGCAGGCTGAATCCCCTGAAGAATCTAGATAACTGCTTTTCTTGTAAGACCAGTTTCATCAACAAGTTTCCAATTTCTTTATTCTGAATCAAACTTCTTAAGACCGGAGATTTATAATTTGAGTCTATCCAATTGTTCCATACTATTACAACTCACACGAGCATGAATAACAACGTGTTTCACCAGCTCATTTGTATTAGCTGGTATCACTCTTATTTTATCTGACATAAGAAGCTTTCCTTTCTAAAATAGGCTACTCATTTTGCTGTGTAATAAAATATGTTTGTTAACCTTTTTTATTGATTTCTTTTCATAAATCTTGAATAAGCATTTCCGTATACTCCATCCGATGTCAACACTTCTGTCTATCCAAATACAAAACCTCCTTGTTTTTTCGGATATTTACAGAGCCCTTTTTCTTAGAATTTAAATGCTAAAAATTTGGATACACGCTTATTTCAAGACATTTTCAAACTATCAATTATGAGCTTTAGTCAACAAACATACACACTCCACATGATTCGTATGCGGAAACTGATCCACTGGCACCACTTCTTTCAACTGATACCCAAATGGTAATAAACTCACCAAATCTTCAGCGAGTGATTTCGGACTGCATGATACATAAATAATTTTTTCAGTGCCAAAACGTCCAATTGCTCGCATAACTTTACCACCAGCACCACTACGTGGTGGGTTGATTAATAACATATCTGGCATACCCCAATCATCATTCAATGTACGCAAACCGTTTTTGGCATCATTGACAAAGAATGTTGTATTATCAATCGCATTATCCGACGCATTACGACGTGCCGATAGAATTGAAGACTCGACAATTTCAATACCAGCTAATTCATCGCATGCCTTAGCCAGTGGTAAACTAAATGTTCCTACACCACAATATAAATCAAGTATACGCATATCCGATTGAACATCAGCCATTTCCATAGCAATTTGCACCATTTTCTCAGCTTGAACAGGATTCACTTGGAAAAAAGTATCTGGCCAAATACGATAGTCAAAACCATTTAACTGGTCTAGCATATACTCTCTACCATGCAACAAATGCTTTTCATCAGCAAACAGACGTTCAAGCGATGTGACATTGACAATCCATTGTAGACTGGTCAAATTAGGAAAAGTCGCAATTAATGTCTGTTTCAATTCTTCAATTTGGTCAGCATATTCGCTCGGACTGACTGTCGCATAAATCACAATCATTAATTCTTTTGTCTTAATCGAATGACGCATCAATAAATGACGTAAGACACCAGTTTGGGTTTCTTTTTCATATCCTGAAATTTGATGTTTGTGTTGCCATGATTGAATAATTTGTTTGACTTCAATCATAATTTCAGGTGCAATATAGGAATCTTTCATATCAATAACATTGCGAAAATTACCTTGTTGGTGCATTCCTAATGCATTGTTTGCCCCAAAGCTCAATTCCATTTTATTGCGATAGCGATTAGGATTATCCATTCCGACAATTGGTTTTACCACATCTGTATCGAATCCTTTGTCAGCTAAAAAGTTTTTAACAAGATTTTCCTTATACTCTAACTGGGCTTGATAATCCATATAAATTAAAGGCGTCCCACCAGTTACTTCTTCGTCTTCTGGAATTGATAAATTCCGTATCGGACTTGGTTTGATGATGGCATCATAATCTAATGTCGCTTTTTTACGACCACTGGCATTGGGAACAGTAACTTGTACGACATCTCCCGGAACAGTATATGGAATATTTAAGTGCAGGTGCTTACCTTGTGACCCTCTTTTGGGTGGATGAATGTAATGTGCATAGCCAAAACCTTTTTCATTAATGCGTTCAATTTGTACTTGTAATACTTCAGTTGGTGTTTCAATTCGTTTCATAAACAACTCCTATCAGTTACTTTTTTCTATCCAATATATAAGAATACGATATGCAAAAGCATTCCAAAATAATTGCATACCGTATTGTTGTTAACATTTTTACATTTCTTTTGCTTCACTCAATCGAACTGATGCTAATTTGGAAACACCGGAACGTTCCATTGTGACACCATATAAGACATCCGCATGTTCCATAGTTCCTTTACGGTGCGTAATCACAATGAATTGCGTATTCTCCGTAAAATGCTGCAAATATTCACCATAACGCCATACGTTCGCATCATCCAACGCTGCTTCCACCTCATCTAAAATACAAAATGGTACAGGCTTAGTTTCTAAAATCGCAAACAACAACGCAATTGCTGTAAAGGCACGTTCTCCACCGGATAAGAGTGCTAAATTTTGTTTTCGTTTACCTGGTGGTTGTGCAATAATATCGACACCTGTCGTTAATAGATTATTAGGGTCTGTCAATTCAAGTGCTGCCTCTCCTCCAGCGAATAATGCTTTAAAAGTTTTCTTGAATTGTTGATTAATTTGATTAAAGGCCTCGCTGAAACGTTTAATCACTTCTGCGTCCATTTCATCCATCGTCGATTGCAATTGTGCCATTGCCAATAATAAATCTTCTTGTTGCTCCAATAAATATTGATAACGTTCGTTTAACGCATCATAATCTTCAATCGCTGATAAATTAATTGGGCCAAGTGCATCAATGGCTTTACGCAATGTTTTGACTTTAGCATTCACTTCTTTGAATGATTCTACAACAACTGCTTTTTCAATGGCTGCTTCATAGCTTAATTGATACATTTCATTCAAATAATTTAAATGATTATCAATCAATTCTTCAAATTTTTCAATTTGTGCTTGAAGTTTCGCTTGTCTTTGATAATAATCTTGAACCACAACTTGTTCTTCTTGTTGGTTGGACTCCAATTCACGTAATGCATGATTCATTTCACTACGATTTTGGCGATGTTGTTCAATCTGTTGTTGTTGTGTCGTTAAATTCAAGCTCAACTGCTCGATTGCTGCTTCTAAAGCTACTTTATTTTCTTCTAATTGTGATAATTGTTGCACATCAGTCGCATTCGTTTGTTGATGATGCTGAATAAAATCTGATAGCTGCTGTAATTGTTCAGTTAACTGCCCTTTTTGCATTTGTAACTGACGTAATTCAGTAGCTTTGACAGCTTCTTGCGTGGTCAGACTTTGTAATTGCAGCGTTATTTCATTCAATTGCTGCTTACGATCTGATTGCGATACATTCAATTGCTCTAATAATTGATTGGCATTCTCAATATCTTGCTTCATCTTCGCTGCTAGTGCATTGGCATTCTGTTGTTCTGCCAATGATTCTTTTATCGCTTGTTCCGATTGATTAATCTCATCTTTTAAAATAATTTGCTCATTGGTAGCCTGTTTAACTTCTTGGCTCAACTGATTCACTTCACGCTGCAAGACAGAAATCGTCTGTTCATACTGCGATAATTGTTGACGACTTTCTTCACCTTGACGACGAATCTGTTCATCATCTTGTTGAATTTTTTGCCATTTCGCTTCTTGTTCGGCTTTTAACTGATTTGCTGCTGCAAGTGCTTTTATCGCTTGGTCTAACTCTGTTTGACGACTTAGCATAGAATGTTGTTGTTGCTTTTGTCTACCCCCACTAATCGAACCACCTGGCATTAAAATTTCGCCGTCTAATGTCACGATACGCACTTGATGATTTAATTGCACAGCTAATTTTTGAGCTTGCTCTACTGACTTCATGACAATCGTAGAACCAAGTAAATTTTGAATAATCGCTCGGTCACGTTCATCAAAGGATACAATATCAACTGCCGTTCCAATAAATTCATCATACTGACGTGCTTGAGTTAAAAATGCGTCATTTAAATAACGTGGTTTAATATGTGGTCGTGGTAAAAAGGTTGCTCTCCCTGCTCGCTCTTGTTTCAAAAATTGAATACTACGACGTGCAGCTGCATCATCAGCTACCACAATATGTTGTAGCGCACCACCCAATGCCGTATCAATCGCAACTTGATAGACTGGCTCGACATGAATTAAATCAGCAACCGTTCCGTCAATTCCTTTAATGCTATCGGCATTTTTCATAATGGCACGCACACCACCAAAATAACCTGCATAATCTTCTTGCATTTGCTTTAATGACTGAACTTTTGCCTCTAAAGCATGTTGTTGACGTTCGTGTTGGAATAATGCTTGTTGTAACTGTTCACGCTGACGTTGAATGTCTTGCCATTGCTGTGTCAATTGTTGATGTTGGACTTGATGTGCTTGAAACAAGGTCTCTTGTTGTGCCAACTCTTTTTCGGTCTGTTCTAATTGTGTTTGACGCTTAGAAACTGTATCATTAGATAATTCATATTTTGCCAATGATTGACTTAAACGATTCTCATGATATGTTTGTTGACTCAACGCTTGTTGTGCTTGATTATTGGCACGAGCTTCTTGCTGATAAAACTCAATTAAATCATTACGCAATTGCTCAATTTGTTCATCACTCAAGCCGTCGATACTTTTTTGTGACAATTTTAATTGCTTGATTGACGATTGAAGTGACTCAACTTCTTTTTCGCTAATTGAAATATCTGCTACAATTTTGGATAATTGCTCTTGCAGTTGTTCGTGTTGTTGTAACTGTGCTTCAAATTGTACAGACTTATCATCAGCATTTGCTTTAGTATACTGTATCTCTTGCTCTAACATTTGTAATTTTGCTTTGGTCTGCTCTAAATGTCGCACTGCCTCTTGATACATTTCATTATCATAATCCAATGTTTCTAGCAATTGGTCTAATTTAGACTGTGTGACATAAATGGCTGAACTCGTTTCAGCCACCTTTGCTTTCGATGTATCAATCACTTCGTTCACTTGCACTAATTGCTCTTTCGCATTAATCCAAGATTGTCGATTTTGTGTAATTTGATGCGTATATAATGAAATCTCTAAATCTGACAATTCTGCCTGTAATTCTTGATATTTCAACGCTGTTTCACGTTGCTTTTTAAGTGGTTTTAATTGAGTTTCTAATTCATGAATAATATCTTTGACACGACTTAAATGGTCACTTGATTTAGTCAATTTCCGTTCGGCCTCAATTTTTCGATACTGATACTTTTGTACACCAGCAGCCTCTTCAAAGATTGCTCGCCTTTCTTCTGGTTTGTTTAAGAAAATACTTTCCACTTTACCTTGAGAAATCATCGCAAAACTGTTTTTTCCAAGACCGGAGTCAAGTAATAAGTCCACGATGTCCTTTAAACGCACTGACTCATTATTGATATAGTAATGACTTTCGCCATTTCGATTATAGCTTCGTGTAATACTAATCTCGCTAAAATCATAATCTAAGTAGCGATCTTCATTATTCAGCACCAAAGTCACTTTTGCCAAGTTGACGGCTTTACGGTCTTGCGTCCCATTAAAAATGACGTCTTCCATTTTAGACCCACGCAAGCTTTTAGCAGATTGCTCACCTAACACCCAACGAATCGCTTCTGATAAGTTACTCTTTCCACTTCCGTTTGGTCCAACAACAGCCGTCATACCTTGGTCAAATTCAATAACTGTCTTATCTGCAAATGACTTAAATCCTGTCATCTCAACACGTGCTAAATACATCGTATCACCTCCTATTCTGGTTCGCTTGGGTTGACTCGACGTCCACTTCGCAAACATGCTCTGAATGCTATCGCATTCCTACGCTTTTTTGCTCCAGTGATTCGAGCCAGAACACCCTCGCTCTCACTATGTTAATTCTGGTTCGCTCGGGTTGGCTCGACGTCCACTTCGCAAATCGTTTGGAGTGCTGACGCTCTCCGGCTCTTTTTGCTCCAGTGATTCGAGCCAGAACACTCTCGCTCTCACTATGTTAGTGTCACATAATGTGTCTTCTAATTCAACGCTACATATTATATCACAATCTACGCAAGATAACACCGGAATTCCAGCCATTCATGCAAATTCCGGTGTTATATAGTCTTAATAAATATCTTTTTATTTTCTCTTCTTAAAATAATCCACTGCCATATAAGCTAATAAAATTATCAATAGCCAATTTAATAAATGCCACATAATTGGAATATTAGCTTTTAAATAATTACCGAAAAGATAATTTGACGCGACAATCAACATTAAAATAACAGTCGACAATTCCATTTGCTCTCCTCCTATTCTAGTTCACTTCATCTATTTTTTATTCCGTACATTTACTTTTCCTACTCAAACATCAAACTGTAAAAACGCTTTCTATGTTTTTATACTATCTTATTCAATTGGAAATATCAAGGTAAACACTTCACTATTTTTTTAAAACTTTTTTCCCTTGACACTGCCCTTTTCTCCCCTAATGCTAGCGATATAAACAAACTTCATGTTATACTAACTAATGAATGTAATAATAATTAGAAAGAGAGTTTTCTTATGAATAAACGTCTTTATTTAATTGCCAATCCCATGTCTGGTTCTGGTAAGGGGCAAGAAGTATTACAAGAAGTACAATTCACTCTAAATTCATTAAATATTGCACATATTTCGTTTATTACTGAATATGCTGGGCATGCCGTTGAAATAGTTAAACAAATTTGTGCCAAAAATAGTAATCCGAATAGCTTTGATGTATTTGTTATCGGTGGTGACGGTACATTACATGAAGTAGTGAATACTTTTATTCAATGTGGTATTCGACCAGCATTAACAGTAATTCCAGCTGGTACGGGAAATGACTTTGCAAGAACATGGCAACATGGCATGACGACACGTGAAATTATTGATTCTTATTTACTTTATCATTCGATTCAATCAATTCCGATTTTTAGCTATACAGATGTTCAACAGCAAAAATCAGACATTGTTATCAATAATCTTGGTATTGGTTTTGACGGAACAGTGATTCATTATGCAAAATCACTACCAAAGCACTCACCACTCAAACGTTTTGCGAACGGAAAATTTTCTTATATTTTCTGTGCGTTCATGAGTATTTTTAAATTAGAGAATTTCGATACTCTCTTAACGATCAATCAACAACAAGAAATGTTAAACGATTGCCAATTGGTTTGTGTGATGAATTCCCCATTTTTCGGTGGTGGTGTTCAATTATCACAAAAGATTAAACCAGAAGATAAGACAATCAGTATTCTTGTCTTCCAACAAGTTGGTTTAAAGCAATTAATCAAATACCTATGGCAAGTCATTGTAAAAAAACAAGAGCCTAATTCGAAATATGTTAAATATTTTTCCGGAACACATGCTGAAATTATGATTGAGCAAGCCATTTATAGTCAAGTTGACGGTGAATTGCGTCAAAAAAATCCGAATCATCTAGTATTTACAGTTGACGAATATCCTTTTTATTTACCTAAAGAAGTATAAGACAACACAAAAACTCCAAGCCAACTAAATGGCTTGGAGTAATTTTTTTACTTTATATTATTCAACTGGTGAAATATCGTTTTCGATAATTACTTTAATTGCATTATGCTCGCTTGCTTTACCAAAAATTTCATACGCTTTTTCAATTTCACTTAGTTTGAAGTAGTGTGTTACTAATTTTTCTGGTTGAATTTTATTTGCTGATAATGCTTGTAATAATTGTGGTGTTGTATTTGTAGATACTAAACCTGTTGTCACATTGATGTTGCGAATCCATAATCTATCAATGTCAAATTCTACCGGTTTTCCGTGTACACCAGCATTCGCAATTGTACCGTCAATCGCAATTACTTTTTGACAGAAGTCAAATGTTGCTGGAATACCAACTGCTTCAATCGCTACGTCAGCACCACGATTATCAGTTAGTTCAAATACTTTTTGAATCGCTTCTTCAACATTTGCAGAATTAATAGCATGAGTTGCACCAAATGATAATGCTGTTTCTAAACGGTTATCATCAAGGTCAATCATAATAATTTTCGCTGGTGAGAAGAATTGTGCAGTTAACAATGCTGCTAAACCAACTGGACCAGAACCAACAATAACAACGTTGCAACCAGGTGTCACTTTACCTTTAAGAACTCCGATTTCATATCCTGTTGGTAAAATATCTGATAACATAGTTAATGCTTCGTCAGATAATCCTTCTGGTGTATGATATAAAGTAGCATCTGCATGTGGTACACGTAAGTATTCTGCTTGTGTTCCGTCGATTAAGTGACCGAAAATCCAACCACCTTCGTCTTCACAGTGTGCATAAATACCTTTTTTACAATAGTAACATTTACTACAAGAACATACGCATGAAATAAGAACTTTATCACCTTTTTTGAAGTTTGTAACTGCTTCACCAACTTCTTCAACAATACCAACACCTTCGTGTCCTAAAATAGTACCACTTTGTACAGCAGGAACATCTCCTTTAATGATGTGCAAATCAGTACCACAAATAGTTGTTTTTGTCATACGAACAACTGCATCTGTTGGTTTTAAAATAACTGGTTTCTCTTTCTCAATAAACTGTGCATCTCCTGGTCCAATATAAGTATACGCTTTCATAAGCAACCGCCTTTCTTTTTTATAACTAAATTATGCCATATATCTCTCAAAAAATATATAGCTTTTTGATAAAAAATTCACATTTTTTTGTTGTTTTTGTCAAAAATATTATATTTACAACTTTATTTAAAGATAAATATTTCACAAATAAATGGTGCGAAAAACAACAACCTCACCAAAAAGACTGTAAGATTAAACATCACGTCTGTTCAGTGAGGTACTATGAAATATAAAAAAATAGAGTAAAATTACATAAAATCATACGGCGAAATACCGTCCATACCTATCATCGGGTCAATCGACCAAATTGTATCTTCCGTTAAGACATCAATAGTTTCTTTTTCAGCTGAAACATCAGTTTTCACTAAAGTAGCCACACTGCTTTCAGCTACTTCCGAAACTGTTTCATCAGCTATCGGCTCATTTTCAGCTACAAATTCAACACCTTTTTTAACTTGGTTCTTCATCTTCAGTTGAATCATATCTTTTAAAAATGTCGCACGTGGTTCAGTAGCGCTCGTTGCTGCTTTTACAAAGCTATTCGGATTTCCTACTAATACAAGTCGCTGTTTCGCTCTTGTGACTGCCGTATATAATAAATCTTTACGCAATAATCGTGAATGTAAATCAACCAGTGGCAAAATAACTAAAGGATACTCACTCCCCTGTGCTTTATGTACCGAACAACAATAAGCCAAAGTCAACTGGTCTAAATCGGAACGTTTATATGTTAATTCTCGCTGCTCAAATTCAACCAGTACTTCTTCAACATTCGATTCTGTTTCATTTTTATTAAAAATCGCTACAATTTTACCAATGTCACCATTATAAACATCAGCTTCAGCATTATTAACCAATTGTAATACTTTATCCCCTACTCGGAATGTCTGCTCAAAATAAGTAATTTCTCGTAATCCTTTTTTCGCTGGATTCATAATAACTTGTAACTGCTCATTCAGCTGATTAATCCCAGCAGGGCCTTTATACATCGGTGCTAACACTTGCATATTAGTGCTGTCATATTGTTTCTTTTTAGCTTGCTCCACAATTTGACGCACGACATCAACTACTTGGTTCGGTGCACAAGGAATAAAGCTACGGTCTATTTGTTTGTCTAATAAGTCAGCTGGAATTTTTCCTTGTCGGATTTCGTGTGCTAAGGAAATAATGGAACTATCTTGTCCCTGACGATAGACTTTCTCCAATTTAATCGTCGGAATACTTTGACTGGCAATTAAATCATTAAACACTTTTCCTGGGCCAACTGACGGCAATTGGTCTCGGTCGCCTACAAATACCACTTGCATTTGATACGGAATCGCTTGAATTAACCAGTTCATTAACCAAGTATCGACCATTGACATCTCATCGACAATTAATAAATTTCCCTCAAGTTCAACACTGCTAGAAAATTCTTCCACATTACTATCTCGAGTATAGCCTAACATTCGATGAATCGTCTGAGCTGGTAAATCAGTCATCTCATTCATACGTTTTGCTGCTCGTCCAGTAGGTGCAGCCAATAATATCGGCTGAAAATCGCCATATTTCGTTATAGAAGATAGCTCATATTCATGTAAAATCGAGTGTAAGGCAATTAATCCTTTTACTAAAGTAGTCTTCCCTGTACCTGGTCCACCAGTAATAATCGAACAAGGTGACTGCATTGCAAATTTCAATGCCTGCTGCTGTTGTTGGTCATATTGAATACCTGTGGTTTCGATAACTTCTTGAATTGCCTCATCGATAACACTTTCTTCAAATTGTTCAATTTGTGCGTATTGAATGTGCTTATATAAACGTTCTGCAATCCCAATTTCAGCGAAATATAGACTTGGAATCATCAAACCCTCGAGTATCCGAACGAGTTTCTTCTCCATAATCGCCTTATCCAAAGCCAAATTCATCAACTCATCACTAATCAAATACGGTCGTGCACTCTCTAATAATTTTTGTGTTTGCTGACGACTAATAGATTCCAATAAATAAGTATCACCATTTTGATAACAATGCTCTAAAATCACCGTATAATAAGCTGCTACTATACGGTCGAGTGAATCCGGTTCAATGCCTAGCATTTCTGCTAACAAATCTGCCTTAGAAAAACCAATCCCCTCTACGTCTTCAATTAATTGATATGGATTTTCTTTAATTTTCTCAATCGCCGCACTCTTATACTTTTGATAAATTTTATCAGCAAACTTTGGAGTGAATCCCCATTCGCTCAACTGCATAAAAACACGTTCAGTTCCTTGAAACTTCAGTAGAGCCTCACGTAAATCCTGTTGCTTTTGACTGGTTATACCTTTTATCGACTTTAATACATCGCCGTCTTGAATAATCAGTTCAATTGCGTCCATTCCTAATTGGTCAACGATACGTTGTGCTAAGACTCCCCCAATCCCTTTAAAACGGTCACTTGATAAATAATCGACTAAACCTTTTTCAGAAGTGGGAGCCATTTGTTGATAGCGTGTCACTGAAAATTGCTCACCAAATTTAGGATGTGTTGTAAAATTGCCATAAAATTCATACATTGTATCATAATGCAAGGTGGCAAATTGCCCTGTACAAACAATTTCCGAATGAGTTAAAACTTCCGTCAACTCATCATCAACCATGACACGAATTACCTTATATAAGTTGGTCGGATTTTCAAAATAAATCGCATCTAACTGTCCTACAATAAGCACTTCACTCAAAAACGTTCACCTCCTATGGTTCGTCCGAATTGCCTTGACGTCCATTTCTTGCGTCTATTATAGCACAAATCACTCGCAATTAATGAAATATTTTGCTATAATTATCACGTTGTTCAAAAATTAACAACAATTAAAACATAGTGTGAGCAAGGCGTTTAGTCCCAACCCACTGGAAGAAAATATCGAAGTACGAGTATCGCACATAGAATTTTTTAAAGTGGACATTGTGGCTGCCAAACGTAAACAATAGGGGGAATTATTTGTGAAAAAATTAGTTAGAACATCAACAGTCTATGCCGTACTAGGAACAGCTGCAGCTGTCTTCTATTTGGCATTTACTAAACAACATCATTTTGAGGGCACTTCATTATTGTCATCTCTTTATTTATTTATTTTTGCTTTAGGAACAGTTTTCCATTTATTATTAGCAGTATTAGAGAAATTATTTACATTATCTCAACACAAATTATTTAATATTTTTTATTGGATTTTGAACTGTGGCATTATTTTATCTTCATTAGTTATGTTAGGCAAAGGCATGATTACTGTAACAGGTGGTCAAAGAAGTAGTTTATTAGCTGCGATGACAGGTATGAGTCACACTGTTACCTTAGTAGCCGGTGTATTATTCTTCCTCATCATCAATCAATTAATGACAAAAGAAAACTAAAAAATAAACGCTCTGAGATTCCACATTTCTCAGAGCGTTTTTTGCATCATTATAGATTTTTCTTAATCGCCTTTTGTTTACTCTTATAAATTTGGCGAGAATTATCCAATATTGGAAAGCTAATATAAAAGATTGAGCCATGATTCAAGACACTTTCGACACGAATAGCACCTTTATAGCTTTGAACTAGTTGTTGTGCAATACTTAGTCCAAGCCCATTACCACCCTTATCTCGTGAACGAGCTTTATCCACTCGATAGAAACGTCCAAAGACACGTTCCTTATCTTCTTCTGTCATTCCCTCACCAAAATCTTGAATCGCAATTTCAATTTCGGAAAGTGTCGTGCTGACCGATAAATGAATTTCTTTACGGTCAGTACTATATTTCACCGCATTATCCAGCAAAATAATTAGCACTTGCTCAAAATGATTACGGAACATTCGAATATACAATTCATCTTCCTTTTTATCAGCATCTAAATAAAACTGAAACTCTGGATACAGCATAACGAAATTATTATAAACTTGACGTGTTGTACTATAAACATTCGTAATTTCATCTTTATAATCAACTTCAGCATGGTCGGCTCGCATTAAATCAAGCATTTCTTGAACTAAACCTTTCATACGACTAATCTCTTGTAATGACGCAGAAATAGATTCTTCTAGCACTTCTGGGTCATTTTTTCCCCAGCGATTTAACATGGTCAAATGTCCCTCGACAATCGCAACGGGAGTACGTAATTCATGCGAAACATCTTCGACGAATTGTTTTTGGTTTTTAACGTACAAATCAATTTTATCTAGCATTCGATTAATATGTAAGGTTAAATCACTCCACTCATCAACTGAGCGTGGTTTACGCATACGTAGCTCCGATAAACTCTCTTCTTCTACTAAATCTAAAGCATTGTTTAAGTAATTCAAAGGCCGTAAAAATTGTGATGTCACAATAATCGCTAACAAAATTGACACAACAAGTAAGATACTTAGTGCAATTAAAAAGACACGCACTTGATTGTGTTCACGATTCATTAGTGACGTTGCTTGAATGATGAACTGAATTGTTCCCTCATGACGATTGGATTGTTTAGACATAATCGGTGCAGACGCAACTAAATGCACTACCTTATCAATTTCAATCAATTTCAATGGCTGGGTCATTTCAATTTTAGGTAATTGAATATGTTTCGTAAAATAAATTAAACGATTATTGCGATTGAAAATACGAAAAATCACTTCATCATGTGTTTGAGATTCTAAAAATTTCAACACATCATTGTTCATCGTCAATAAAATTTCTTCCGGCAACTGCTCCAATTCAATATCGCTCGAATTAAATTGATGTAAAGTATCAAAACTTTCAAGATAATCCACTACGGCATCAAATTGTTCTTGATACACACTCATCAATGCTTCACGTTGTGCATTGCGTAAATGGTTATGATATAATAACAGCCCACCGACACCAACAACAAAAAATACTGTAAATAACAAAACTCCCCATTTCCATTTTAGGGAAATGGGTTGTTCTCTTTTAAACCATTGCATCTTCATCATTACGTTCTCATTACATATCCAGTACCACGAACTGTTTGGATATAGCTTTCTTGATTTGGTAAATCAATTTTATTGCGTAAATAACGAATATAAACATCGACAACATTTGTTTCAACTTCAGATTTATATTCCCATACTTCGTCTAATAATACTTCACGAGACATCACTTTATTTAAGTTTTCCATTAAGTAAAGTAATAATTCGTATTCACGCTTGGTTAAATCTATCACTTCATCATTACGACGCACAATACGACTAGCTTTTTCCACGACTAAATCACGATATTTAACGATTGGCTGTTGCGGTGTTCGTTGCTCCTCTTCTGTCTCAATACGACGGAATAAAGCACGTAAACGAGCTAATAATTCTTCAATTGCAAAAGGCTTAACAATGTAGTCATCTGCACCTTGATCTAATCCTGATACACGATCCATTACCGAATCACGTGCTGTCATAATAATAATTGGTGTATCTTTAATTGGACGAATACGGCGACACACTTCAAGTCCATTTAACTCTGGTAACATTAAATCTAATAAAATAACATCCCAATTGTGATTTAATGCAGCTTCTAAGCCACTGCGACCGTCATTACAAATATGGGTTTCATAGCCTTCATGTTGTAATTCTAAATCAACGAATCGTGCTAAATTTTTCTCATCTTCGATAATCAATACACGATAATTTTTATTTTCATTCATTGAATGTACCCTCCATAAAATGATTTAAAACCGACAAACTTAATTGTTTCATTAAACTTTAAATGCTTTCATTCTTATATTACACAATTTTTAATGAGAAAGCTACCATAATTGCTTAATTTAGGCTATTTTCAATAAAATATTTGCATAAAAATATGATTCTTTAATTAGAAACGAAAAAACGAGGCTCTCACCCCGTTTTTATTGCTTGATTAATCTTCTAATTGCTCTTCACGAACATCATTCCAGTGGAAGTGGAATGTTCCTGGTTTGTCAACACGATTATAAGTGTGAGCACCAAAGAAGTCACGTTGTGCTTGAATTAAATTAGCTGGTAAGACTGCTGAACGATAAGAATCGTAGTAAGCAATCGCAGCTGAGAATGTTGGTACTGGAATACCTGCCGCAATCGCAACTGATACAACGTGTCGAACAGCTTGATGATGCGTTGATACGATGTCTAAGAAATAATCATCTAACATTAAGTTTGCTAAATTCGCATCTTTTTCATACGCATCGGTAATTTTTTGTAAGAATTTCGCACGAATGATACAACCTGCACGGAAAATACTTGCAATTTCACCATACGGTAAATCCCAACCATAGACATCACTTGCTTCACGCATTTGCGCAAATCCTTGAGCATAACTCATAATTTTACTGAAGTATAATGCTTGACGAATTGCTTCGATAAGTTGTGTACGTTCTTCGCCCTCAACCGTTACTTTAGCATCAACATTTGGAATTACTTCACTTGCTTTAACACGTTGCTCTTTTTGACTTGAAATATAACGTGCAAATACTGATTCTGTAATTAATGACAATGGTTCACCTAAGTCTAACGCACTTTGAGAAGTCCATTTACCTGTCCCTTTATTACCAGCACGGTCCATAATCACTTCAACCATTGGTTTACCTGTTTCAGGGTCATTTGTTTTTAAAATTTGAGCAGAGATTTCCATTAAGAAACTATCTAACTCACCATTATTCCACTCAGTGAAAATTTCACCGATTTCTTGTGCTGATAAACCTAAACCACGATGTAAAATATCATAAGATTCAGCGATTAATTGCATATCGCCATACTCAATTCCATTGTGAACCATTTTAACATAGTGTCCTGCACCATTAGGTCCAATGTAAGTCACACATGGTTTACCGTCTTCACTTGCTTTAGCAGCAATTTGTTCTAAAATTGGTGCTACTAATTCATACGCTTCTTTTTGCCCACCTGGCATAATTGACGGCCCTAATAAAGCTCCCTCTTCACCACCAGAAACACCTGTACCGATGAAGTTAATACCTGAGTTTGCTAAATATTCGCTACGACGAATGGTATCTTTATAAAAAGTATTTCCACCGTCAATTAAAATATCGCCCTTGTCTAAATGTGGCAATAACGCTTCAATCGTCAAATCTGTTCCTTTACCAGCTTGTACCATTAATAAAATTTTGCGTGGTACTTCCAATGAATCAACAAACTCTTCTACTGAATACGTCGCTTTTAAATTTTTACCTGGATTTTCTTCGATTACTGATGTTGTTTTTGAACCAGTACGGTTATACAATGCAACTGAATAACCACGACTTTCAATATTTAACGCAATATTGCGTCCCATTACAGCCATTCCGACAACACCAATCTGTTGTTTTGACATGATGATAAGCCTCCTAATTTTTAAGGATTTTCTAATCCCCTACTATTTCACCCCACTATTCTACCAAATTATGCAGCTAGATAAAAGGTTTTTGCATACATAATTATTGAAAATATATAGAGAGTTGTGTATCATTGTAAAGAGATAGGAATTCAATACCGTTCCACTAGCATTGATGAAAGGATTTATATAGATGAGTAAAAAGAAAAAGAAAAAATTAACTCGTATGGAACACATCGTACGATTTACAGCTATTTTAATGGTTATTACGATGCTCGCATCACTAATCCTAAGCTTATACTTCAGTTTACAAAGTTTCTTTTAAGCAAAAAGCATCACGTTTTAGTAGATTCATACTAAACGTGATGCTTTATTTATTGGTTCATGCGTTTTTGACTAAATTGTAATGCTGTGACTAATGTTGGGGTGACAAGGGCTGAGAAAATCATTTCTGGTATGCCATTTGAAATCACAATACCACCTAGTATTTTCCATAATGCAAAGCTTGTAGCAGAAGTTGCTTCTGATGCTTCTTTAATAACGCCCATGGCAATAGCACCACCTGACGAACGAAATAGTCCGATTGCACCAAGTAATAAAACAGTATTTAAAATAGCACCTAATCCCCCTAAGATAAATAACGTGATTTTTGATTGTTGATGTTTTTTCGGTAAATTCATATATATTAATCCGATAATTAATGGCATCAAAATACGTGGTAAAACACTGACAATCGGCGATGAGAGTGCATAGGTTGCTAATGGAGAAGTTGGCATGGCTAATGAACGAATCCAACTATTAATTCCCCACATCGTCCCAACCATAACGCCTTCTCGCAAGCCTAACCAAAGTGTTGCCACGATAACCGTTACATGAATAAAGGTAATCGACAACAAGCCAATATTAATGTTCCCTAAAAATGGAACCCATGTTTGAATCATAATTAATGATAAAAATAATGCTAATCGAACTAATTCTCCTGTCCGATTTTTTGTATAGGTTTGCATTGTTTCCCCCCTTGTTAACGGATAATTTGGATTGACGTTCACTTCGCACTGTGTGGATAACGGCTCTAATAAGCTGAAATGACATCCACTTCAAAAGTCTCCTCTGTGCGTTGTCACGCACTCCGGCGACTTTCTCCAGTGGTTCATTTCAAAACGCTCATTGTCGCACTATTTTATTACTCTACTGGTTTTCCGTCTTTTAAATAAAAATAAACTGGTTCTTTACGTTTTTCATCGAAGTCAACTAATAAGTCATGCCCATTGAAGAACCATTCATCATTTTCTTCAACAAAAAATAAAATACCATTATCTGTTGTGGTTTTCGCAATCGGCTTCATTGGCTCATCTGCTTCCATCGCTAAACCGAATCCCTCATTAATTGGACTATTTGCATAAATTTTTGATTTAAATCGAATGCCAGCGCCCTCTCGAATACCTACTTCTTCTTTAAACCACTCTGCAGCTTGTGCATTGACAATAATATTCACGATACTTTGCCTCCCTTTCAAGACATTTAATAGCAAATTCATTAGTATTATACTTCAATTCAAAATAGTTGTATATATTTTCGCTCCCAATTCAGCAGTACTATGGTTCAATTAAATTATGTTTAAACGCATATATAGTCGCTTGTGTTCGGTCTTCTACTTCCAATTTTGAAAGAATATTACTTACATGCGTTTTAACTGTCTTGAGTGTAATGAATAGCTCATCGGCGATTTCTTGGTTGGAGTATCCTTTTCCAATTAATAATAGCACTTCTAATTCTCGACTTGTTAATTCATCATGTAATTTCGGCAAACTATCTTGATATTGTTTATCCAATAATTTATCCGTTACTTCTTTTTCAATGACTTGATTACCGGCATATGTATCTCGTATCGCTTGTGCAATTTCATTGGCTGATGATGTTTTCAATAAATAGCCACTTGCCCCACTTTCAATCGCTGGAAATACTTTTTCATCATCTAAAAAGGACGTGACAATAATAATTTTTGCCTCTGGCCATTCACTAATAATTTTTTTCGTCGCTTCGATACCGTCCATTACGTCCATGACTAAATCCATTAAAATAACATCTGGTTTGTATTCCAATGCTTTATGGTATCCTTGCAGCCCATTTTCTGCCTCTGCGATTACTTCTATATCCGGTTGAACCATTAAATACGATGTCACGCCTAAACGCACCATTTCATGGTCATCAACTACTAATACTTTTATCATCTATTATCTTCCTTTCAATCGGAATTTTTATATCAATTACAGTTCCTTGCTGTGGCAAACTCATAATACGAATATCCCCACCTAAACTAGCAATTCGCTCTTTCATATTTAGAATACCATAACTTCCCACTTTTTGATGTGCATTCGTATCAAACCCTTTGCCGTCATCTAATATTTTCAACTGAATATTACCGTCAATTTCATGTAAATTCACTTCAAATTTAGACGCTCTCGCATGACGTAATGTATTAGAAATCGCTTCTTGAACAATGCGAAATAAATGGTCTTCAATTCCACTTTCCATGCGTATATCTTCTAATTGCCACTGTACATCATGTGGAATTTTAGGTTTTAATTCATTGAGTAATTGATAGATACCTTCTTTTAATGTTTTATCTGCTAAGGCAATCGGACGTAAATGAAGTAATAAGGCACGCATTTCAGTCTGAGCATTATTGACAATTTCTTCTACTTTAGCCAATTGCTTTTGCGTCATTTCAGGTAAATTTTTCGCACTCGTTTCATTGATTGCTGATAACATCATCATGGACGCAAATAGTTGCTGACTGACCGAATCATGTAATTCACGTGCAATCCGTTGACGCTCCTGTTCAATGATTTCTTCTTTTGTTTCATGTCCGACAAAAGTAGGAGCAGCTGAAAATTCTTGTAAATCAGTTGTTAACTGTAATAGTTTATCACGTAATGCCACTAAATCTTGGTCGACATTACTTGACGGTTCAAACCAATTCGGTGTTTTCTTAATTTTTTCAAATGAATGATGACGATATTTACCTAAGATTAGCCAATTAACTTTGGCATGTAATTGTTCGTACGGTTCACTCAGTCCTCTCGCAAAGAAAAATGCACAGCCGAATGACAAGACTAAAATGAATGCAACGATAATCGCCCAAATTGGCCAGTAATAGAACTTAGCACTAAAAAATGATATCCATGTAAAATATCCGATGCCCTCAATGAAAATCAATAATAACAGACTGACGATACTGAAAAGTAATATCAAATGATATAAGGCTAAACGCAACCATAATCTTAAAATCATATACGAATCACCTCCACATCACTAAAAACAGATGAAACGACAATTTTAATTTTTCGTGAAGTTTGCAAGTAATCTTGACTTTGCCACCGGAAATTATCATTGATTAAGGGAAAAATATCTTGTTCATAGAGTACCTTACCATTGATAAGGCTAATATTGAGTAATAAGCCGATGCCATGTGGAATAATGATGCGTGTGCGTCCAAAAATCTTTTGAATAACAATCACATTCTCTCCCTCTGGTAATAAGGTAGCACCTAAATCAATAATCGAATCGCCACCGATTGCCGCAATATTAATATCTTGCCATTCAAAAACATCTTTTGTTTCATAATATTTTGGTAAAGTTTGCTTATAAATGCGACTACGTTGATGAATTTGTGGTTGAATAACTTTAACTCCGACATAAGTTTGCTGCTTACTAAATGGATGCAAAAAGGCTTCATGAAACCACACCAATTCATTGCCGGCTTTTGTTTGAAATACTAATAAGATTATCCACAAAACAATAAGAAAGCCTAAAAACGCATAGGAATTAATGAGAACATTGGTTAATATAAAGACACCTATCCAAAAAATGAGTATTTGTATCGGACGCTTTGTAATAAATAAAGCACCAATTACCATGACAACACTCAAGATAAACGGAATAAAGGTCGAAAGCTGATTAAAAATATCAACGGCTAACCCTAATAATGAAAAGGCTAAAATCATCCAACTATATTTTTTTAACTTTTCACGCAAAATAATTCCTCCTTTTCCACTGCTATGTCCATAATTATGACCATTTTGCAGTCAAATATCAATAGACTAAAGACTGAAATTTTGTCATTACTTTCCAATTTTTACACTCAGCTGAGCTATAAACTAAAAAAGGACTGAATTTCAATTCAGCCCCATTCATATTATTTTTTCTCAACTTTTGTAATTTTAATTTCGAATGCACCACCAGGTGTATTGACTGTGACAATATCATCAACTTTTTTACCTAATACAGCCAACGCAATCGGTGACTCATTAGAAATTTTTGCTTCCATAGGGTCTGCTTCTGCACTACCTACAATCGTATAAGTTTCTTCTTCACCGTCTGGTAATTCAATAAACGTTACCGTACGACCTAATGATACTTCGTCTTCCGCAATATCTTTATCATCAATAATTACTGCAAAGCGAATCATATTCTCTAATGTTGAAATTCTACCTTCAACAAATGCTTGCTCATCTTTTGCAGACTCATACTCTGAATTTTCAGATAAATCACCGAAACTACGTGCAATTTTGATACGTTCAATGATTTCTTTACGCTTAACTACTTTTAAATCTTCTAATTCAGCTTCTAATTTTGCTTTACCTTCTAATGTCATTGGAAATACTTTTTCTTCCAACTGATTCCCTCCTATACAAACCAATCAATACTTAATTGTCAAAATGATAATGCTACCATACCACGTTCTTAACAAAGTTGCAAATAAAAATTATTCAGATTCTAAAATTGAACGTACTTTTGTAGCTAATAAATCAATCGCAACTTGATTATATCCACCTTCAGGAATAATTAAGTCTGCATAACGTTTTGTCGGTTCAATAAATTGATGATACATCGGTTTAACCACTTCAACATATTGATTAATAACCGATTCAATCGTACGACCACGTTCATTAATATCACGTAAAATTCGTCGTGCCAAACAAATATCGCTATCAGTATCCACATAAATTTTTATATCTAATAATTCACGAATACGTGGGTCTTCTAAAATTAAAATTCCCTCAACAATGATAACATCTCGTGACTCTTGAACAATAATTTCTTGACTGCGTGTATGATTTGCGTAATCGTAAACAGGTTTTTCAATCGTTTCGCCTCGCAACAACGCTTGTAAATGTTCAATAAATAAATCATTGTCAAATGCGAATGGATGATCATAATTCGTTTTAAGACGTTCTTCAAAAGGTAAATGCGTTTGATCCTTGTAATAATAATCCTGTTGTAACAATAACACTGATAATTCAGAAAAAATGTCTAAAATACGATTACTTACGCTAGATTTTCCACTTCCTGATGCACCGGTTACCCCAATAACGATGGGTCTTTTTACCATGACTTAATTCCCCTATTCTATTTTCATAATTGAATGTTACAACAATAATAAAAATCATTTTGGAACATTCATTAACTGCACAGGTAAAAACTATCAAAAGTAGAAATAACTTTTGATAGTTTTGCTAACTGTCCGTTATGCAGGTTTAACATGATTAGGTCCTATCCTATTCACATAATTAAACCATTATTCTGCTGATTCGTCAACCGCCTCATTTTCTGTATCATCTGACACAGTCGTTTCATTAAGCTGCTCTTGACGTTTGTTAACGTATTTTTCAACGAGTGCCTCATGTTCTTCTAGTGTACTACTATAATAAATATCTCCCGTATCTAAATCGGCAACAAAATAATAATATTCACTCCATGTCGGCTCTAATACTGCCATAATCGCATCTAAACTCGGTGAATTAACCGGTCCAGGTGTAATACCTGTATTTTGATACAAATTATAAGGTGAATTTACTTCCAAATCATCATAAGTAACAAATTCTTTGTGCTTATCTAAGGCATATAAGACTGTAATATCACTTTGTAATGCCATACCAGCTTCCATACGATTAAAGAATACACCAGCAATCAATTTTCTATCTTCAGTAGTTACTCCCTCACGCTCCACAATTGAAGCTAATGATAAAAGTTGATGATAGGTTAACCAGTGGGCATCGACTAATTCACGAACTTGTTGGTAACGAATATTCGCTGCATCGACCATTTTGGTAATCAATTCTTCAGCACTCATACCTGCTACATAATCATAGGTCGCTGGGAATAGATAGCCTTCCAAACGATAGCGTAAGCCCTCTACTTCCAATAAACCTTTGAAAAGTGACGGATACTTATTAATTAATGTTTTAATAAATGCTTCATCATTGACAACTGACATAAAAGTTTCTGCTGAAATGGATGTATGTTTCGCCACTAATTCAGCGATTTCTTTTAATTGCATTCCCTCGATAACGGTTATCTTAGTATCAACATCTTCTTGAATTGGCTTACCACCTGCTTGTAGTTGCTTAATCACCGCATCTACATCCATTGATTGACTAAATTCATACGTCCCAGCTTGTAAATCTGATACGTTTTTTGAACGCATGTAGTAGCGGAAAATATCAGCATTTTTGATAATACCGTTTTGCTTTAATAATTCTGCTATATCTCGACTGGTGCTCCCAATTGGTACCACTACTTCCAGTGTATTTTGATTATTGGGATCAACCGGACTGAGTGATTGTTTAAAATACCAATAAGTACCGGATACACCAATTAAGAATACTAGCGTTAAACCTAATAAAATAATTTTAACAATTCTTGAAGTCCACTTATCTTCCTTTAAACTTAATTGCTCACGTTCCTTAGCCTCAAGTTTTAATTTTTCCCAATCTAACTTATTCACATCATACCTCCCAAAAGGTCTTTTGGTAAATTATATCAGAATTTGACCTTTATAGCTATTAAGAACTGATTACAAGTTATTTGCTGAACCTAAATAGAAAAGCCTTGTAAAGTCATTTGACCTTACAAGACTATTGATTCATTTATTCTTCTTCGTCAGCTAAAAAAGTATTTAATACTTCTTCAATCATATCCCATTCAGCTTCTGTTTCAATTGGATCAAGTGAGCCTGCGTCACCTGACTCATTTTCAACATAAGAAAATGCTTGTAATTCAACATCTTCGTCATCATGAGCTCCAGCTGGATAGACTAATACATAGCTCTTTCCAAAATCTTCTGATTCAAAAGTAAATAAAATTTCATATAATGATTCATTACCCTCTTCATCGACAATGGTAATAAATTCTTGTGCGTGTTCGTGATGATGTTCTGTCATATTATGACCTCTTTCTTGTATTTTTAGCGATTATTCGCATCGAGATAGTGCTGCAAAATAATAACAGCTGCCAATTTATCAATGACTTGTTTGCGTTTTTTACGTGACACATTTCCCTCATTGATTAACATGCGTTCAGCCTGTGATGTTGTTAAACGCTCATCTTGATAGACAATTGTTAACTCTGGCTTTAAGGCTAATAATTTGTCGCCATAAGCTTGGCTTGCTTCGGCACGTGGGCCAATCGTATTATTCATATTTTTAGGTAACCCTATGACTACTGTACTAACAGCATATTCATCAATTAGTGTACATAAACGCTCAAAGCCGAAATTTCCTTGTGCTTCATCAATGCGAATGGTTTCAACACCTTGAGCTGTCCAACCGAGTAAGTCACTGACTGCAACACCTACGGTATGGCTGCCCACATCTAAGCCCATTATTCGTTTATATTGACTCATTTATTCACTATCTTGATGAGTTAAGAAATAAGTTAACACTTTTTCTAAGATTTCATCACGTTCATGACGACGAATTAAATTACGTGCATCTTGATGACGTGGAATATATGCTGGATCTCCTGATAATAAATAACCGACAATTTGATTAATTGGATCATAGCCTTTTTCTTCTAACGCTGCAAATACTAATTCAAGCGTTTCACGAACTGTCTTTTTATTTAAATCATCTAGTTTAAACATAATTGTTTCGTCTAGTGATTGCATGTTCCTCACCCTTTCTCTCATTTGCTTTCATTATACACTATCTATGCCAAAAGTACAAAAAATTTAAAGGAGTTAACGTATACACGCTACTCCTTTAACTGAATTATTTAGCCGATAACACTCGCGATAATGTCGCCAGCTTGGTCTAATAATGTCGGGACTTCAGATGCTAACTTACCTCCAGCTTGAGCCATTTGTGGTCGGCCACCACCGCCACCACCGATAACTTTTGCTAATGGTTTAATTAAATCACCAGCTTTAATGCCATTTTTCACTGCCTCATCAGCAACAAATACCATTAAATTCACTTTATCTTCAGCAACCGTTGAAACAAGCACTAAAATGTCTGATACAGCTTTTTGACGCCATACATCACCTAATTGACGCATTGAATCCATATCTTGACCTTGTAGAACTGTTTTAACTACTTTGACATTATCCAACATTACCACATCTCTAAAGAGATTTTCAGCATCTTGTAATAACATCTTCGCATTTAATGATTCTACTTTTTGAAGTGATTCTTTTAATTCCACTTGTAATTGCTCAATACGGTGCAATAATTGGTCTGTTTGAGCTACTTTTAATTGCTCTTGAATTTGTTTCAATAATTGCTCTTGTGATTGATAATAAGCAATCGCTTGTGCTCCTGTAACAGCTTCAATACGGCGAATACCAGCCCCGATACCTGACTCTGATAACAGTTTAAATGTACCGATTTCTTGTGTATTTGAAACATGTGTTCCACCACATAATTCAATTGATTGATAACCAATATTAACAACACGCACTACATCGCCATATTTTTCACCGAAGAGTGCCATTGCACCCATTGCTTTCGCATCATCAATCGGCATTTCTTGAATATCTACATCAATCGCTTCTTGAATCAATGCATTCACTTTTTGTTCAATCGCTACTAATTCTTCATCTGTTACTTTACCAAAATGAGAGAAGTCAAAACGTAGACGGTCTGGTCCAACATAAGAACCAGCTTGATTTGCATGTTCACCTAACACTGATTTTAATGCTTTATGCAATAAGTGTGTCGCCGTATGGTTTTGGTTCGTGCGAATACGGTCTTGACGATTAACGGCTAAAGTATACGATTGTTCCACCGACAATGGTAATTCTTTTGTACGAACTAGGTGCATAAATTGACCATTTGGTGCTTTTTTAACATTTTGTACTTCAGCTAAAATTTCTTCACCGTCAAAGATAAGACCGGTATCAGCAATCTGACCACCCATTTCAGCATAGAATGGACTGCGATTGAAAATAACCCATGCTTGAGAATTAGCTGGAACACGCTCAACTCGTTCATTATCTAATACAATAGCTTTAATCGTTGCATTCGTTGACAATAATTCATGTCCCACAAATTCAAAGTCAGATGTAATATGATGAAACACATCAGTTTGGACATTCATGCTTTCTTCACGTGTACGAGCTGCTCTAGCACGGTCACGTTGTGCTTGCATTTCCACTTCAAATCCGTCTTTATCAACAGTAAAGCCTTGTTCACTTGCCATTTCTTCCGTCAATTCTAATGGGAAACCAAATGTATCATACAATTGGAATGCTTGCGAACCGCTCACATGATTCACATTTTCCACTTTTGCTTGCTCCAATAATGATAATAAATGTTTTTCGCCCTCTTCAATTGTTTCGTGGAAACGTTCTTCTTCATTTAAAATCACTTTTTGAACAAATGCGACATTTTGACTTAATTCTTGATAGTACGCACCCATAATATCTACGATAACTGGAACTAATTCTGATAAGAATGTGCGAGTAATACCTAATTTACGTCCATGCATCACACTGCGACGAATTAAGCGACGAATAATATAGCCACGACCCTCATTTGACGGTAATGCTCCGTCACTAATCGCAAAAGATACAGCACGAATATGGTCAGCAATCACTTTAAAACTTACTTTCTTATCCCCAGCAGTAGCATATTCAATCCCATTTGTTAAGGCTTGAATTGATTCAATAATTGGAATAAATAAGTCTGTCTCAAAGTTTGTCGGTGCATCTTGTAAAATAGATGCCATACGCTCTAATCCCATACCCGTATCGACGTTTTGATTCGGTAATGGTTCATAAGTATCATCTGGTAAATGGTTAAATTCAGAAAATACTAAGTTCCAAATTTCCAACCAACGTTCATTTTCGCCACCAGGATAATTTTCTGGGTCATCTTCAGCTAAATTACTATATGCTTCACCACGGTCATAGAAAATTTCTGTATCTGGACCACATGGACCAGCCCCAATATCCCAAAAGTTGTCTGCCACTGGCACTAAATGGTCAGCGATGAAATTAGATTGTTGTTTCCAAATTTCAGGAGTTTCTGTATCTTCTGGATAGTAAGTGACATATAATTTTTCTGGGTCAAATGCCATCCAACGTTCACTTGTTAAAAATTCCCATGCCATAGCGATTGCTTCATGTTTAAAGTAATCACCAATTGACCAATTTCCTAACATTTCAAATAAGGTATGGTGACGAGCAGTATATCCTACGTTTTCAATATCATTTGTACGGATACATTTTTGTGAGTTAGCGATTCTTGGATTTTCAGGAATTTCTGTTCCGTCAAAATAACGTTTTAAAGTCGCAACACCTGAGTTAATCCATAATAAAGTCGGGTCATTAACTGGAATTAATGACACACTCGGTCTAATTTCATGACCTTTTTCACTAAAGAAATCTAAATACATTTGACGAATTTGAGCACTCGTTAATTTTTTCATAGTTCCCTCCAATATTTTACAGTTCGTTCGGGCTATCTCAACGCCCTCTCTCACACTAGGTTTATTCCGGCTCCAAGGAACTGAAATGACATCCACTTCACAAAATCCCTCTGTGCATTTCATGCACGTCGGTATTTTGCTCCAGTGATTCGAGGCAAAACGCCCTCTCTCACACTAGGTTTTTATATAAAAAGAGTCCTTATATGTAAGGGCGTTTCATCGCGGTACCACCTTACTTATAACGACTCATCATTATTTCTTCAATAATCTGATAACGCAGATAACACGCTACTTTTTCAAGTAGAAAACCTAAAGGGAGCATCTTATTACGCAATATTGTTTCACCTATCAATATTTCTCTGTTAGTGTAATACGATATGACCTTTATGCCATATTTTAACGGATAATCTGTTAAAATGTCAATATTATAAGCGTCTTTTTATCGCATTTAGGACATACGATGCAAAGTAATACATCGCTTTAGGTAATGGTAATTGTTCCAAATAACGATAAGTATGCCATGTGCGTTTTAATGCTGCCACACGATTACTTGACACTGAACCTTGCACTTGACGATAGTAATTTAATACTTTAGGAACAGCATAAGCGGTAATACCATGTTCACGCATTAGCATTAACCAAGTTGCAGTATCCTGTCCTTTGCGTACTAACGGCATACGAAATGGCCCAACAACCGATTGGTCGATAATTACTGTCGAACAGGCTATCGCAGTGTTTTTTAGCAATCCATTATAATCCAAACGGTCAGGTACATAGACTTGCGGCTTAATGACATTGCCATTTTCGTCAACTAATGCAAAATCCGTATAAGTAAAAGCAGCTTTCGTCATTTGCATAAAAGAGAGTTGAAATGATAATTTATCTGGCGTCCAAAAATCATCACTATCAATAAAAGCAATCCAGCGACCTCTAGCAGCTGCCATACCACGATTTCGTGCAACTGCAGCCCCACTATTTTCCTCCAATTCAATGTAGCGAATACGACTATCTATTTCTTGCCATTTTTCCATAATTTGAACACTATCATCTTGGCTCTTATCATCAACTAAGATTAATTCCCATTCTTGATAGGTTTGATTCACAATACTTTCAATCATTGCTTCGAGAAAACGCTCAGCATTGTAGACTGGCGTAATAATCGATACCAATTGTTCATTCATTCGACTTCCCACTCTCTTTAAATGATATGAATAATTTTCACAGGTACTTTATATAGTTTCGCTAAAGTATATTGTGCATTAAACCAAGCCTTATCTGATTGATTAGCGTAAAGTACGAGTACGATTTCTTCAACTGGTACTGTAATATCTTGCACACGTGTGACACAATCCACTTCTGTCGGTAAAACTGTTTCTGATTCCATTTGCGAAACCACATAACGATGTGCTAATTGCGGTGTTTGAATCATATCTTGTAAAACTAAATTATCGCTCTTTTCTTGCTTATATAATAAATGAGTATCTTCCATTGCCCATGAATAATCAAAGGCATAAGTAATTTTCGTTTGAAATAAGCGTAATAAGAAGATTGCCCCTGCAACTAAAATAGCTCCAGCAATAAAACCCGCTACCCCAATAATAATCAATGAACGTTTATTTAAAGTATTCACTGCTTTTAAGCTATCTAGCGTTGTCAAATATGGAAACATCGCCGCTGATAATTGTTCACCAATCGCAGCTTCTGAAATAATCGTAATCTCATTTTTTTGTAAAAATGGAATATTACCCATTGTTAATATTTTTTGATAGGCTTGAGCAATCGCTAAATTTTCTTCAGCTGTCTTTCCAACCAGTATCCGTAATGTAATTACATCAGTTGACGGATTACGCCAAGCACTTAGACCCCCACGAAAAATCGAAGTTTTTTCAAATTCCAATGTTGTTTCATCTTCCTTAAACTGATGAAACTCAATTCCTGTTTCTTTTTCTACTGCTGAAATAATTTCAGGTAAACTAAAATACTCATCAAATACAAACCCATTATTGAAAAAAGTTCCGTCTTCTTTTGATACGATAAATTGGACTTCAGCAGGTTCTTGTTCATAACGTGTTTTTAACGATTGATAAGCAGCTGAATCATCAGATGTCATACTTTCATCAAAATATTTAAATCCCATGCACGCAATACTGATTAGTACTGCACCAATAACGATTTTTACCAAGTAATCTTTTAAAAATCGTGTAAATTCTGAAATCATTGTTACTATACTCATTTCTTTTCTCCTTTATCTTGGTTCCATAAAATGCTCGTTCATACTCTATTTCTATTAATTGACTCGTGTATTTTAATATAGCTAATTAATAAGGCAAATATACACCAATGCCACTCAATCAACATATTCGATGCACTCGTAATACTTGAAAAAATAAAAATTAGCATGAAAATTAACAAGGCACGAGCTGTATATTGCTCTCGCTGTGAACTATATTTTGTCATAATAAACAAGCGTCGTATTAATAAAATATACACGACTAAATAGCTAGCAAATACGAAAATGCCGTAGCCCACCAATATTTCAAGCCACCAATTGTGAATATTGACTAAACTACCTACTGAATAATACGTAAAGTTCCCCATCCAATATTCCACATTACCTGCTCCAACACCTCGACCGAATGTTTCACCAATAAAAATTAAGCCATTTTTATATAAATTAACTCGAGCACTGTCACCGGTAATCGCACCAGATTGCGTTGATAATAACATTGTCAATAGTTTATGCCATAAAGCTGGTTTGATAATAAATATTGTAATTAGCCCAACTATTCCAGTAATCAATCCAGTTGTGATAATTTTTCGGTTAAAAGTAATTTTAAACTGAAATAGGACTAATAAAATAATAAAAACTCCTAGCATCAATAACGCCATACGAGAACCTGAACGATAAATTAAATAACTACTCGCCACACCACTCAATAAAATAGTCAAGCGTAGCCATATATTTTGAGCACGATGATAACAAATTAACATAATGGACAAACTCGCTAATAAAAACGTTGCATAATCATTTTGATTTGCAAAATAAGTAATCGGAATCCGTGTCATCGGTTGCGAATTAAAGGTTCGGTATTTATCTAATTTTGCCAAATCAGCAAATAAATAATTTCCGGTAATAATTTCATAGTATCCCCATAAAATTTGAAAGCACATCATCACCCAGACACCATAAATAATCCGGTACCAATCTTCTAATTTATTTAACCATAGATACAATGCCGTAATAACGAATACACCGATACTTAATAAAAATACAGCTTGGAACCAAAGTTTTATGTCTTTAACCCAAATAACAGAAACGACACCTATAAACCACCAAAATAAGTACATCAACCACGCACGTGTTGCATCCGATTTAGCTAATAGCTTAACCGAATCTTGTTTACGAAAATATTGCTGTGCTAAAATTAACGGAACCATAAAAACTAACAATCGATAAAGTGTTAATTGAGCAACAGGTGTCGGAATCGCAAATAATTTTGTTCCTAAAAAAACACTCATTACAAGCATTAATAAATAATAAAACATGCTGACTCCTTTCGCTTAAGTAAAGTCCCATTGTGAGCTATTTTTTCGTATATCCAATGTTTTTCGAACGGTACTCCATTGAACGACTAGAGCCACTAAACCTAATAATAAAGTATAGAGTTCAATAAACGGTAAATCCAGTAAATTCAATAAAGCTGCAAATGCCATAATTAAAATAGATAATGTTGCCTTTAATTGTGGAAACTTAAACCCCATTTTATTCGAGAAATAAGTTCTTGAAAAATAGAACATCGTATAGGCAGCAAACGATGCTACGGCTGCCCCCTTATAACCAAAGCTAGGTGTCAATAAATAGTTCAATACCACACTCGGAACAAAAGACGCAATACTTACTAAAATATTAAAATGTGTTTTCCGTGAAAATACAATGCCTAAATTGGTAGTTTCCGATAAAGTATACATAATTTGCGGAAATGCCATTAAGCCAAGAATATATTGGATATTTTGATAGCGTTCTGCAAATAACATCACAACAACACCTTTAAATAATAATAATCCAAAAAATACACCTGTTAATATAAAGAGCACTGCCTCACTAATATACTGAAAATATCGCATTTCTTTCTTTTCTTCATACCAACGGTAAGCAGTCGGTACCCAAAAACTAGTAAAGGAACCTTTAATTACACCGATTACCATCATCACTTTAGCAGCCACTGAATAAATAGCGACTTCTTCCAAAGTCCGAAATTGCTTTAAGAAAATATTATCGACAGCAGAAAGTGAATTAGTTAAAGAAACTGCCACCATAATCGGTAATCCAAATTTTAACATTTGCTTGATTAATGACCAATCAATTTTAAAATCTGAAACATCAAAATAATTACGGTAACGGACATATAAAACTAAATCACCTAATAATTGTCCGAAAATCAGACCATAGACAATGACTTTAAAGTCACGCCAACCGATTAAAATGTAAAACATGGATAGTAGGAAAACATTTATTTTTAACAACATGGAAAAAGAAGAAAACTCAAAGGCTTTTTCTTCCATACGAATGGCTAATAAGAAAAAGCGTTCCAAAATCGTCGATAATACCCAAATACCACCGTACCAAACAATATAATAATACTCACGATTATCAAATAACCATAAAGATAAATCACCACTGAAAAATAACATCAGAATGAATAATAATAGCCCCACAATCATCGGTAATAACGCAGCTTGTTGTAACAATTCACGTTTATTTTTATGTTGCTGATACTCACGTGTATAGGCTTGATCCAAACCGATGTAAATATAATTCGGTAAAGTCACCATTAAGGTTTGAAATAAACTCGCACGACCATATTCTGCTTCAGCTAAAAAATAACTTAATATTGGCACTTGGATAAATGAAATAATCGCACCAAATATCGGTCCCATGCTGAAACCTAATAAGCGTTTTAAAAAATGTTTCATTATTGACTCCTAACTATGTGGGTTAATATGATAATGATTTATCTCGCCCAGTAAAAACTCTTGATATAATTCAGCTGACGCTGCTTCGGTAAATTTAACACCTTTTAACACTTCTAGGCGTCTTGACAATACTGGTACAGGTTCATGAGCTAGTGCTTCAAGTGCTACATACCAAGCATTCATTTTTTCATCGAGTGAGAGTTGTTGAAACATTCCCAACCCAAAATCAGCTTCGGTTGTGACATTATCACTCGTTAAAATTGGCACACCTAATGCCTGTCCCTCAACAGCAATCGTTGGTAATCCCTCAGCAAATGACGGCAATAATAAAACATCGAATAATGGTAAGAGCTGCTCAATTTGATTGTGCCGTCCTAACAACTCAATAACTGACTGCAATTGTTCTTGTTCAATAGTAGTCTGAATAGATTCTTTTAATGCCCCATTACCCACTAGAAAAATTTTTGCTGGTAAATCTTGCTCTTTAATATAACGAGCTAAATTTAAGGTAAAGGATAGATTTTTCACTTTTTCTAAACGTCCTACTTGACCAATTACCACTGTCGAATCATTGATGTGATATTGCTCACGCAATGCTTGTCGCAGCGTTAAGCGTTGGTCATCGTCCATTAGGAAACGCTCATCTTCAATACTATTGGTCAATACCATAGCATGATTTTTGTTGACCAAACCATAATGAGATTGAATAGCTAAATCTCCACAACCTAGTGCCACATCACTCATGTAATGATTTAAGCGACGATTAAACCAGTGAAGTAAGTGATTTTTCAATCCAGTTTGCGTCATTGGACGAGTATCATGTGCATGAATATAAAAGCGAGACACATATTTCTTAGCAATGGCATAATACGCAATGGCACGATACCCTACAATATGGCAATGCACCACATCATAGTGATGTTGATGAAAAATAGTATCGAAAGACTGCACAAAAGCATTCCAAGATTCTTTTTTAGGATTGATTAAAGGATAAATCGTCCCTCCCATTTGCTCAATACTGTTTCTAAATGCAGGTGACACTTCATCATAAGTGGCAACATCAAAAATAATATCGCTATCTAGTAAGCCAATCGCTTTATTTTGAATGAATGATGAAATCCCCCCACCAAAACCACTCATAATATGCAATACTCTCATCTTATCTTCTCCATTTCTACCATATGACATCACGTTATAAAATCAGAATTTTTCTTGATTAATTATAGCATACTCCCATGATTTAAGCACCTAACAGTTATACCATACTGATAGTACGACATTATACACTTTGACATAGCCAATACGAAAAAGCATTCGCAAATCATACTTGATTTAACGAATGCTCTTCACTGAACAGAAAATGTAGTCTTACTCTTCTTCGAATGTGTCTTCCGTTTCTTCTACTTCTTCTGCTTTTGATGTATTCAATTGATTCAATAACGCATCAATACGATTTCCATAATCAATCGATGAATCACGTTCAAATGTCAGTTCTGGCACTTTGTATAATTGAATTGCTTTTCCTAATTCACTGCGAACTTTTCCTTTTACAGCCTCTAAACCTGCTTGCGTTTTCTGTCTAGCACCAGCTTTATCGGATAGAGTACTGTAAAAAATCGTTGCTTGTTGCAAATCGCCAGTCAACTCCACATCAGTAATCGTCACACCTTCGATACGTGGGTCTTTAATTTCTCGCATCAAAATACGATTCACTTCACGCATAATTTCTTGTCGTACACGTCCATGACGATAATTTGCCATTTTAATGTCCTCCTATTCCCAACTTTCTGAAATGACTCCCCTTAAAAAGCCACTTTTTTGCGTCCTACACACGCAGTTGCTTTTCTTCAGTGGTTCATTTCAAAGCACTCGTTGTCACACCATGTTCCATTCCGGTTCGTTCGGCATGACGTCTACTTCGCAAAAATGCTCATAGTGCTTAACGCACTCCTGTGCTTTTTGTTCCAGTGATTCAAGCCAGAACAGCCTCACTCACACCATGTTTATTTATGTTTAAACACGTTTTACTTCTACCATACGATATGGCTCGATAATATCATCAACTTTAATATCATTATAGTTCTCAATCATGATACCACATTCGAAACCTTTAGTTACTTCTTTAGCATCATCTTTAAAGCGTTTCAAGCTCGCTAATTCACCGTCATAAATCACAATATTATCACGAATAATACGAACTTTACTATTACGTTGAATCATACCGTCCAATACATAAGAACCAGCAATTGTACCTAATTTAGATACTGTATATGTTTCACGAACCACAACTTGACCAGTAATTTCTTCAACATACTCAGGGTCTAACATACCTTTCATCGCTGTTTCAATCTCATCGATAACATTATAGATGATACGGTGTAAACGAATATCAATCTCATCTTGCTCAGCTTGAGCACGAGCTTGTGGTGTAGGTCGTACGTTAAATCCGATAACAATTGCACCTGATGCAGCTGCTAATGACACATCACTTTCATTAATTGCCCCAACGGCTTGGTGAATCGTATTGACACGAACACCTTCCACTTCAATTTTTTGAAGTGATGCACTCAATGCTTCAACAGAACCTTGTACGTCACCTTTAATGATAACATTAACTGATTTTAGCTCACCCTCTTGTAAGCTCTCAAATAAGTTATCTAAAGTTACTTTTTTCTTGCTTTCACGCAATTCAACTTGTGCACGCTTAGCACGTTCTTCCCCTGCTGCACGAGCTGATTTTTCATCAGCAAATACTACAAACAAGTCACCTGCTTGTGGTGCATCATTTAAACCAGTAATCTCAACTGGTGTCGCTGGGCCAGCGTGACGAATACGACGACCTTGGTCATTAACCATTGTACGAACTTTACCAAAAGTATTTCCGACAACGATTGGGTCACCAACGTTTAATGTTCCCTCTTGAACTAATAAAGTAGCCGTAGAACCTTGCGCTTTATCCAAACGTGCTTCAATAACCGTTCCGATTGCAAGACGATTCGCATTAGCTTTCAATTCTTGAACTTCAGCAACTAATAAAATCATTTCTAATAATTCTTCAATATTTTGATTGAATTTAGCAGAAATCGGAACGAAAATTGTTTCCCCACCCCATGCTTCTGGAATCAAACCATGTTCTGTCATTTCTTGCATTACACGGTCAGGGTTAGCCGCTGGTTTATCAATTTTGTTAACTGCAACGATGATTGGTACATCAGCTGCTTTAGCATGGTTAATCGCTTCGACTGTTTGTGGCATAACACCGTCATCGGCTGCTACTACAATAATTGTAATATCCGTTACATCTGCACCACGTGCACGCATTGTTGTAAATGCCTCATGTCCTGGTGTATCTAAGAATGTAATTGTTTTACCTTCGATATCTACTTGATAAGCACCGATATGTTGCGTGATACCTCCAGCTTCTCCTTCAGTAACACGTGAATTACGCAATTGGTCAAGTAAAGTCGTTTTACCGTGGTCAACGTGCCCCATAATCGTTACAACCGGTGGACGAGTTGATTTTTCTTCATCAGTTGCTGATTCATTTTGGAAATAAATCTCTAAATCAGAAGTATCCACTACGATTTTTTCTTCTGGCTCAATACCATATTCCATTGCGATTAATTCAATAACTTCTTTTGAAAGTGCTTGGTTTTGGTTCGCCATAACACCTAACATCAATAATTTCTTGATAATTTCAGATGCATCACGGTGAATCAATTTGGCAATATCTTGAATGTTCATGCCCTCAGTGTAAACTAATTTTTCTGGTAAATCTTTATGTTTACGAGCTGTAATTCCTTTTGATACTGGCTGTTGATTTTTCTTATCACGATTGCGACGATTACGACGTCCACGGCGACCACGATCATCTCCATTTTCGTTATGTTCTTCAACTAAGCTTTTTGCTTGCTTATTGTGTTTAGCCAATTTCGCTGATTTCTTCGGTGCAATTTCTTCCACTTCATCTTCGTCATTTCGTAAATGCTTTGGTTTTTTCCCTTGCTTAGCTGGTTTTTCAGCCTTTTCATGACGATGCTCAGTTGGCTTGTCACTATTTTCTTGTTTTTTAGGTTTAGCAGCTGGTTCATTTTTCTTCGCTAAGATATTGTTCAAGGCTGCTTGTTGTTCTTGATTCATCATTGACATGTGACTGCTAAATTCAATTCCATTATTTTTAGCCACTGTCAACATCTCTTTACTACTTAATTTATGCTCTTTCGCAAATTCATATACGCGAATACCTGTCATATATTTCACCTTCCTGTACCGTCATTCTTAAACGGCTCACTCTTTAGTAAGTAAAGAATACGACGGTAAACGCCATTCTTTACTCTTTCTTATTCAACTGTTTCATCGGATTAACTCACATTTAGTAGCCTAAAAATGTCTTAATCATACCTTGATTGGTTAGTCCTAAAATCGTTCGACTTTTTCCAATCGCATGACTTATTTCTTCACGAGTAAATTCAGTATTTAACTGAATTTGTTGACGCTCGCAAAGACCGGTATAACGCTCTAATGTAGCATCACTGGCATCTTTAGCACAAAT